>CAIPXZ010000486.1 GCA_903869075.1 uncultured Myxococcales bacterium
CAACCTGTCGCTCGACCATGTGGATGCGTCCAAAGACCCCATTTTCTCCGGGTCGGGAGGTGGCAAATGAAGATGAACCTCCTCCACGGCGCGCTGGCGCTGTTTGTGACAAGCCTGACCGCGTGCGCGGCGCAGACGACGGCGCCGGACCAGGCGACCGGCGTTGGCACCGCGCAGTTTGCCCTGACCGGCGCGCTGCCGGGCGTGACCCACCTGACGCTGTCGATTTACGACGGCGCTATCAGCGACATCAACGCCCAGTCGCCGACGTTCCAGCCGATTGCCTGCGCGGCCTACGCCGGCGCCGGTGGCAACAAGATCAAGCTGCAGTACCTCAAGGCGTCCAGCAATTACACGCTGTTCGTCGAGCTTTTCGGCGACGACAAGTGCCAAAAGCGCGTCGGCTTTGGCTGGCGCGGCCGCGTCGAGGTCGTGGGCGGCAATGACCTGGCGGACGTCGTTCCGACGTATTACGTGCAGCCCTACCTGTTCGGTGCTTTCACCGGGCTGGCGCCTGTCACGGCCGATCTGCAGACGGCGGCCAAGGCGCTGTCGTGCTCCAACGAGTCGGACTGCAAGTCGGTCCATGTGAACGCCACGTGTGACTCGGCGGCGCACCGCTGCGTGGTCGACGACCTGTTCCCGTTGGACGGCTACAAGCGCCGCGGCTTTGCCAACAGCGTCGCCTTGGCCGACGGCAGCGTCGCGATTTTCGGCGGCCTGAGCGTGCCCAAGGACACCAACTGGGAGGCGACGGCCAGCTCCGGGAGCAGCACTGACGCCGAGATTTTTGACCCGCAGCGCGGCTACTTCTACGCGGTCAATGAAAGCGCGCTCACCGGCGTCGGCTTGGCCAACGCCGTGACCGATGGCGCGTCGGCGGTGGCGATCGTCGGCGGCGCGAGCGATACCGGCTTTGCGCTTGTGCCGGGCAAGTCGCTGACAACGACGGTGGACGCGACCGGCTGCCCGACGACCTGTCCGGTGACAAACCTCGTGCAGCGCTGGGACCTCGGCGCGCAGACGCTGGCACAGCTGCCGCTGACGACGGCGCAGTTCGGCACGCTGCCGATCGTCTCGCGCGTTCACGTGAAGGAAGGCGATCGCCTGCTGATCGCCGGCGGCACCTCGACGCCGATCACCAAGACCGTCGACACCCGGCTGCCCAACGCCGTGCTGTGCGACCTGACAAAGCCCGGCGTCATCACCTGCGCCACCAACACCGGCACGGGGCACTCGCCCGGCGCCGAGCGCGCCAACGCCGCCACCGCCTGCCTGAGCGCCAACGCGGACGGCACCTGCACAAAGCTGTTGATCCTCGGCGGCCGCAAGACCGTCGGCAAGCCGCTGGCGGAGATCTACGACGCCACGACAAACACGTTCGTGCCCGTCAGCGCCGAATCCAGTGTGACGACGCAGATCATCCACGGCGGCAAGCTGATCAAGCTGAGCGACGCGAAATTCCTGCTGCTCGGCGCATCGGTTGCGGCGCCGTTCCTCGAAGACGACGTGCTGACCGCGCCGGTCGGGCTCGTGCCGCCGTCGCTGCTCACGCTCGACCAGACCGTCACGCCGCCGAAACTGCAGCTCGCGCCGGTGCCGATGGGCACGCTGGCGGCGGCCGGCAGCCGGATCCTCGCGACGTCGATCGCGCTGGCCAACGGCGGCGCGCTGCTGATCGGCGGCCTCGACGCGAACCTGCAGCCGGTGAACAATGCGCTGCTGTTTGACGGCAACGGCCTGCCGGTCGGGCTGATGGGCTTGGCGTCGCCGCGCATCGGTGGCAACGCCGCGCTGATCGGCGGCAAGACGCCGCTGGCTGGCTGCGTGCTGCTGTCTGGCGGCTTTACAACCGACGCGACTGGCGCGGTCACGCCGCAGAACCACGTCGAGACGTTCTGCACCGGTCCGTAGCCGCCGCTGCGGGTTCAAAGTGAGCGGCGATGGCTGAACCGGCCGCGACACCTCCACCTGCTGCCGATTCACTGCTGTGGCCATTTGCCTGCGTTGTCGCGGTGTTCGTTTGGCTGCTGGCGCCGTCCGTCGCGTGGTTTGACAGCGGCGAGCTGGCTGGCGCAGCGGTGCAGCTGGGCGTGCCGCACCCGACGGGCTTTGCGCTTTTTGACCTCGCCGGCCACACGCTGGCGCGGCTGCCGCTGGGCAACGCCGCGTGGCGGGTGCACCTGCTGGGCACGCTCTGCGCCGTCGCCGCGGTGGCGCTTGTCTGGAACGCCTGGCCGGAGCCGGGGCAGCCGGGGCGCCTGCAGCGCTGGCTGCGGCCGGTGTACTGGCTGCTGCCGCTGACGCTGCCGGCCATCGCCATGCACATGCGCGCCACGGAGGTCTACGCGCCGACGTGGCTGATCGTCGCCGCGGCGCTGTGGGCGTGGCACACCCAGACCGGCGGCGGGCGCGTGGCGTGGCTGGCGCTGCTGACGGGGCTCGGCGCGGGCATCCACGTCGAGGCGGCGCTGCTGCCGGGCTTGGCGCTGCTGCTGGCCTGGTGGCGGACGCCGCGGCCGCAGAAGCTGCGGGCGCTGGCGCTGGCGCTGCTGCTGGGCGGGCTGGCGGGCGCGGCGCTGGCGTACCTGCCGCTGGCGGCGTGGCGCAAGCCGGCGTTTTCCTGGGGCGATGTCCGCACCTGGGCGGCGCTGCGCGACCACCTGAGCGCCGCGACGATCCGCGCCGCGCACGCCGATCGCATCGGCCACAACGGCTGGCCGGCGCTGGCGCACCTTGTCTGGCGCGACGCCAAGTGGCTGCTGCCGTTCAGCCTTTTTGGCGCGGTGCAGCTGGAGCGGCGCGGCGCGCTATTGCCGCTTGTGGCGCTGATGGTGGCGGACGCGCTGTACTCGGCGCTGATCAACCCGATGGGCCTGCGGGACGACCAGGCTGGCCTGCTCGTGCTGCTGGGGCTGGGCCTGCTGGCGGCGCACGGCGTGGCGTGGCTTGTAGCGTGGCGGCCGGGCGTGGCGCTGCTGCCGGCGCTGGCGGTTGTCGGCCTGCACGCGGCGCTGCTGCTGCAGCTGCGGCCGGATGCGGACTTGCGGGCGGGCGCGCGGCTGGCGGATCGGCTGCTGCGGGATGTGCCGCCCGGGGCGGTGCTGTTCGCGTCGTCGGATCACGCCAACTCGGCGTGCGTGTGGCTGCAGACGGCGGAGGGCGCGCGGCCGGACGCGCCGTGCCTGTCGCTGGCGCTGCTGCGCGATCCGCGGATGCTGCGGGCGACGGCGGAGCGGCTGGACGCGGTGGGGCTGGCGGCGGCGGCGACGGTCGTCGAGGCGCAGCGACCGGTCGCCGATCGCGTGCACGCGGTGCTGGCGGCGTGGCCGGACCGGCCGATCGGCTGGGAGCCGGGCATGGCGGCGGAGGACTCGGCGGTGCTGGCGCGGTTTCGCACCGCGTGGCCGTGGACGTGGCTGTCACCGATGTATGTGCCTGAAAAGATGCGGTTTTCCGACATCGAAGGGTGGCTGCCGGCGCTGGCGACGGTCTGTCCGACGGCGGCGGCCTGTGCCGACGCGCCGACGCTGACGCACGACCTGGCGACGGCGACGGCGCTGCTGGCGGCGACGCGGATGCTGCCAGCCGCCGAACAGGCGCGGCAACTGCTGGAAGCGGCGGCGATCTTGGCGGACGACGATCCGAAAGTGCTGAACAATTTGGCGTCGCTGGAAGTGCAGTCGAGCCACCCGCAGCGCGCGCTGGCGCTGTGCGAGCGGGCGCTGGCGGCGGAGCCGGATTACGCGCGGGCGCACCGGACGGCGGCGCGCGCGGCGCTGTTTCTCGGCCAGACGGATGTGGCGGTGCAGCACGCCCGCGCCTACATTGCCGCCAGGCCGCGGCGCGAGACCAAGCCGTGGCTGGATGAGTTGGCGGGCCAGGCGCCCCCGGACGCGGCCGCGCAGCTGCGGGCGCTGCTGCCGTGAATGTGCGCGCCGGCGATCGCCCGGCTGGAGTTCCCGATGCCCCAACCCCTTGACGATCGCCGGTGGCAGCGTCTGGCTACCCAGCTCGGTCTCGCCAGTCGCCGCGCCGGCCAGGCGGCGCTGGACGCCTGGAACGCGCTGGATCCCGACCTGCTGCGCCACGCCGCGCAGCTGCCGCTGATGGGCCTGACGCTGCTGGGGCCGAGCCACCGGCCGCTGGTGGCGCTGCCTGACGACGGCTACCGGCCGATCCTGTTTGTGCACGGCCTGGGCGGCCACCGCAGCAATTTTGCGCCGATGCGCCTGTGGTTTCGCCTCCATGGCCGCGGCCGCACGTATTCCGTCGGCTTTCGTCCGGAGCTGGCGTTGGACGCGATGGCGGAGCAGCTGCGCGGCGCGATCACCGAAGTGCTGGCGGCCAACGGTTTGGCCGCGGACAGCCAGGTCGACCTCGTGGCGCACAGCATGGGCGGCATCATCGCGCGGCTGGCGCTGGAAGATCCGCAGACGGCAAGCCAAGTTGCGCACCTGGTGACGCTGGGCACGCCGCACGCGGGGACCCAGGCCGCGCGGTTTGCGCGGACGCCGCACATCCGCGATCTGCGGCCGGATTCGGCGATCATGGCGCGGCTGGCGGCGCAGCTGCCGTGGCCGCCGACGTTTCCGCGGCTGACGTCGCTGTGGAGCCACTCGGACTTGCTGCTGCTGCCGGCGGCGACGGCGATCGTCGAGGGCGCCGAGAACGTCGAGATGCCGGCGTTCACGCACTACAGCTACCTGCTGGATCCCGTGAGCGCGCGGCGGGTTTTTGCCAGTCTGCGGGCGTAGTTACTTGACGACGATCGTCGTCGCGCCACCGGTCGGCAGGTTCAGGAGCACAAGCGCGCCGGCCTTGTCGTACTCGGGCAGCGCGATGCCGCCGACGGTGATCGACTTCGGCGGAGCTGGTAGGCGGATCGCCAGCCAGGTCGGCTGCGGTCGCGCCGACAGCGCGATGACAAGCACGCCCTGATCGACGCTCAGCGACGCCGTCACGGTGCTGCCGTCGGCGTCCAGCCGGTCAAAAGTGTCCGCCTTGCAGCTGGCTGAAGCGGCGGTCACGAGCCAGCCCGCGTTGGGTCCGCTCGCCGCTTTGGTCAGCCCGGTCGTGGCGTCGCCATCGGCAAACGGCTGGATCGAGCACGCGTCCAGGTACAGCGGCGTCTTGGTCAAATCGCCGCTGTAATCCACGGTTACAGTCGTGCCGCCCGGCAGCGGCGCGGCGTCCAGCTGCCACCAGTCCAGCCAGTCTTTCCCCGCCGGCAGCTTGACGTCGCGCTTGCCCGTCGCGTCCGTCAGCGGCGCCACAAGCCAGCGCTGGCCCAGCGTGTAGCGCCAATCGCCCGGCCAGTCCGCCGGTTGGCCCAGCGGCTGCATGACCACCGGCCCTTGGCCCGCCTGCGATCGCCGCACTTCGCTGAACAGCATCGGCGCGAACTGGTGGTGCCAGCTGGCCCAGTATTTGTACGCCGCGGTGATTTCCGTCGCGTGATCCGGCACCGTCCACGGCGTCAGGTTGGCGCGGCCGTGCAGCTCCATGAACGGTCCCAGACCGCCGATCGCGATCCAGCGGGCAAACGTCGTCGCGTCGTACGGCACCAGCGTCGTCAGGGACTTGTCGTCGCGGTCCAGGTAGCCGCCGACGTCCGAGCCGAGCACCGTGTAGCCCGCCTGCGCCGAGAGGAACATCTCGTTCAGCGCATCGACCAAGCCGACCCAATCGCGGCGATTGTCGCCGACCCAGGCCACCGGCGCGTCGGCCTTGTTGGCGAAAAAACGCCCGGAGAATTGATAGCTTTCGTCCCAAGGCCGGACCATCGTCACAAAATTGCCGGCGCCTTTTTGCGCCACGCCAAACGCCAGCATCTGGTGGTAGTAGGCCTGCGAGTAGTCGTCCAGCGACTTGGCGCCCTGCGCGGTGTCCATCGGCACTTTGCCGATGTACATTTCGCCAAAATCCAGCTTGTAGCCGTCGACAATCTTGAGCAAATCGATCTGCTGGCGGTTCCACCAGGTGCGCGCGCCGGGCGAGAAGAAGTCGACGCCGGCGCCGGTGCCTTTCCACCAGCTGTACGTCTCGGCGCCGTCGACGAAGAAGCCGCACTTTTTGCCGTCGGCGAAGTTGGGCGACGGACCGTCGTAGGTGTCGCCGCCGATCTCCAGGTCAAAGCTGGCGTCGTTGACGAGCGACGTCAGCCAGACCACGACCTTGACGTTTTTGCCGTGCAGCTCGTCGACGAGCTTGGGCAGCTCCGGGTAACGGCTCGGATTGGCTTGAAATGTCTGGTAATTCGTCTCCCACGGGCTGTCCAGCACCACGACGCCGACCGGAATCTGCCGGTCGATGAAGCCTTGGACGAACGCGCGGGTGTCGTCAGCCGTCGAGATGTCCTTGCTGATCCACGGCTCAAAAGCCCAGCGCGGGGTGGCCAAGGTCGGCGTCGGCGGGTTGGCGAGCGCGAGATCGACCGCGCACGGATCCACAGTCGCGCTCACTTCGGCGGCGACGTCTACCGCGTCGACGCTGTCAACGGCGACGTCAGCGACGTCCGTGGCCTTGCTGCCGCTGCACGCCGCGAGGCAAAATAGGCTGAAAATAAAGAGGTTTCGCATGGTCCATCCGCGCCGGCACCGGCTCTAAGGCACGCAGGCGGATTGCAGAAACGAGCTGACGTCGCCCGTGCACGCCGCGCCTTGCGGGAAGGTCTTGCTGACGGCGCCGGCCTTGGTGCACTTGCAGTTCGTGCCGTCGCAGTCCAGCTTGATGTCGACGCTGTTGCACGTGGTTTCGCAGCCGCACGTCGGCGCGCCGCCGGGTCCGGTGCCGCCGTAGCAGGTGCCGGTGCCGCAGCCGCCCGGGGTGGTGCCGCTCATGCAGGCGCTCATCGTCGCGTCTTCGGTGGCGCAGATGCTCTGGTCGGTCTTGCCGTCGACGCAGGTGATGGTCGTGGTGCTGACGCACTGCATGTACGCCTGGATCTGCGTCGGGCACTTCGCCAGGAAATTCGTCTCAAAATCCACGCAGTTCTGGATGCACGTCGCCTCCGGGTCGTCCTGCGGGCACTTGGCGGCGGCAATGTGGTTGCAGACCGGCGTGCAGATGCTCGTGTCGACGTCGGGGCCCTTGTTGCTGTCCGGGGTCGTGTCGACCGCCTTCGCATCCGGACCGGCGACGTCCATCGCGGTGGGCACATCGGCCGCCAGCACGGTGTCCACGGCGCCACCGGTCGTGTCGGCGACGTCATTGGCGTGCGGCGCATCCGCGGCGGCGTCCGTGCCCGCTGGCGCATCGCCGGCGCTGTCGCCCAAGCTGTCGGCGGCGGTCGTCGCGTCATCGGTGGCGCTGCCGCCGCTGTTGCCGTCATCGGTACCGCAGGCGGCACAGGCCATCGCCGTCGCCATCACCAGAAGCTGTGTCCACTTGCGCATCGGGTCCTCGCTGGGCGATCGGCTGACCGCGCGCCAATCGTACCGCTGTGCGGGCGCAAACTTCAACGCCGGTCTCCCTTGACCACCCGCCGCAGTCCGCGCACCCTCTGCGGGCCATGGCGCGCACGATTCCCATCCACCCCCGTCCGACCCAGAGCCCGCAGGAGCTGCGGATCTTCGACCTGCTGCGGCAAAAGCTGTCGCAGGACTGGCTGGTTGTGCACCGCCCGCACTGGCTGGGTCGCGCGCGGCCGGACGCGCCGCTGGACGATGGCGAGGCGACGTTTTTGGTGGCGCACCCGGACTGGGGCGTGTTCGCGCTTGTGGAGGTGGACGGCGGGCTGCGCTACGACCCGTCGGCGGATCGCTGGCAGCAGGTCGACAGCCAGGGCCAGGGCACGGCGATCGCTGACCCGTTTCGCCAGGCGGAAGCGGCGGTGCACACGCTCGTGGCGCGGCTGCGCGACCACCCGGCGGCGCTGCCGGGTGCGCCGGCGCATGGCCACGCGGTGCTGCTGCCGGACGTGCTTGTGCCGCCGCGCGGACTGGCGGCGCACGCGCCGGCGGACATCGCGCTGGGTCTGGAGCAGATGCCCAAGCTCCCGGAAAATATCGAGAAATTGGCCAAGCGTTGGCAGCGGATCCACCCGGCGCTGGGCAACGCTTCGTCGCGCTGGTGGTGGCGGGCGCTGGAGGACCTGTTCCTGATGCCGCGCGAGGCGCGGGTGCTGCTGCGCCACCGCATTGCCGCCGAACAGGCGCAGCTGATCCAGCTGAGTCCGCAGCAGCTGATGGTGCTGGACTACCTGAATCGCAAGCGCTTTCAGGCGATTTACGGCCCGGCGGGCACCGGCAAGACGATCCTCGCGATGCACAAGGCGCGGCTGCTGGCGCGGCAAGGGCAGCGCGTGCTGTTGACGTGCTTCAACAAGGCGCTGGGCCACTACCTGCGCGAGTCGCTGGCCGATGAGCCGAACGTCACGGCGGTGCATTTTCACGAATTGTGCTACGAAATCGCAAATATCGGACCGGCCGGTAGCCCGCCGCAGCGCGAGCTGGACCAGTGGTTTGACGTCGAGCTGGCGCAAGCCGCGCTCGTCGCCGCGCACCGCGATGGCCCGCGGTTTGACGCGCTGATCGTCGACGAGGCGCAGGATTTCCTGCCGCTGTGGTGGGACGTGCTCAAGAGCCTGCTCGTCGATCCGGACCGCGCGATCCGCTACCTGTTTTTTGACGACGCCCAGCAGCTGCGCCCCGACGCCGCGCCGGTGGAAGGTGCCGACGAAGCGCTGGTGCTGAGCACGAACTGGCGCAATACGCAGGCGATTCACGCGCACCTTGTGGCCATCGAGCCGCGGCTGGCGCAGGCGCGGTGCGTGGCGCCGCAGGGCGTGCCGGTGGAGGTGGAGACGCTGCGGCCACACGCCAAGAACGGCCTGCGCCGCGTGCTGCAGCGGATCTGCGGCGATGGCGGCGTGCGGCCGGAGGACGTTGTGATCCTGACCGGGCGCTCGCCGAAGAACAGCCACGTGTGGAATGGCGCCGCCGAGCTGGCGCCGATCCGCTTGACCGACCGCGCGGAGCCGGGCTGCGTGCGCGTCGTGGGCATCAACGCGTTCAAGGGCATGGAAGCGCCGGTTGTGATCCTGACCGAGCTGAACCACATGGCGCCGCAAAAAGCCAGGCAGATGCACTACATCGGCGCGTCGCGGGCGGTGCATCACCTTGTCGTGCTGGATGACGCCGTTGTGCCGCCCGCGGACGAGGCGACGCCATGAAGCGCGCGGCGCTGGCGCTGCTGCTGCTGCTGGCGGCGTGTCGGCGGGCGCCCGAGCCGGCGGTGGCAGGTGCTGTGGCGGCCGGGGAAGACGCGGTGGCGGCGGCATTGCCGGACGGGCGCTGGCGCATCCAGCCGCTCGTGGTGGCGCTGGAGATCGGCGAGGACCAGGCGGTGGCGGGGCTGGACGAAGCGGCGGTCACCCAGGAGGTCGTGGCGGCGCTGCGGGCGATGCCGCAAGTGCTGGCGGCTGAGCCGACGGCGACGACGTACCTGGGCAGCGATCAGGCCGGCGTGCAAGTGTCCGTGCGCTGGCAGCTTTTTGATGCCGACGGCAAGCCGCGGGCGGTGACGGCGCCGGCGGTGGACGGCGCGCTGGTGCTGGCGGTGGCGGTGCACGCGGAGCAGGCGGTGCTGCACGGGCGCGGGGAGATGGCGGAGCAGCTGTTTCGCGCCACGCTGCCGCTGCCGGCGCAGCGCCAGGAGCCGCTGGCGGCGTTTCTCAAGGCGCGGCTGGCCCAGGCGCTGCAGCCGGCGGCGTCGCAGGCGCTTGGCGAGCTGTGGGCGCGGCAGCTGCCGGAGGACGCGATCATCGATCTGCTGGCGGCGGACGAGGACTGGCGGCGGCTCGTCGGCGCGCGTGAGGTGGGCGAGCGCAAGCTGGGCAGCGGGCGGGTGGCGCTGGAGAAGCTGGCGCGCGGGAGCAAGCGCGATTTGGCGGTTGTCGCGGCGGCGGCGCTGGGGCGGCTGGACGACGCGCGGAGCGTGCCGGTGCTGGTGGCGTGCGCGGATTCGGGCCACCTGGAGGTCGTCGACGCGGCGCTGCAGGCGCTGGCGGACATGAGCGTGCCGGCGGCGCTGCCGGCGCTGCAGGGCATCGCCGCGGATCACGGGGAGCCGGGCATCCGCCAACGCGCCGCCGAGCTGCTGCGGACGCGCCACGCGCCGCCTGTCGAGCCCAAGTAGGCGTCGATTCTAGCGTTTCTGGCTGAGCGTCGCCGCCCGCTTCATCGCCGCCCGCAGCGTGTCGCCCTGCTGCGCCTGGTAAAAATACGGGTATTTGGCATTGCCGCTCTGGATCTCCGCCACGAGCGTCGTGTCCGGGTGCAAAAAGAACAGCCGCGGCACGTAGGTGCCGTATTGGCCAAAGCGCTCGCGCAGCCACGGCGCCGCTTCATCGGCATTTTGGCGGATCATCACCAGCGGCTTGGCGGCGCGCACGGTCTCGGGATCGCGAAAAACCGGTTGCAGTTCATGGCAGTGCGGGCACCAGTCGGCGTAGACAAGCAGGCCGATGCTCTTGTGCTCCGCCGCCGCCTTGGCGATGCCGTCGTGCCAGTTTTGCCAGGGAATCAGCGCCTCGCCGGCATCGCCGCGCGCCGCCCGCCCGAGCACGCCCAGCGCTGCGCCGCCCGCCGTGAGCGAGGCCAAAAACTGCCGCCGTGAAGCCGTCATCTGCTGTCGTTCCGCGTATCGCACCGCCCGCTGGCGCGTTGTCAGCGTACACAAGGGCCGCGGCGCACGCTACCCCCTTCCCGCGCGGTCGCGGCTGTGACAGGATTCGCCCATCCATGTCCCCACTTGATCGCGACGTGGAGTCTGGAGGTTGCCGTGCGCCTGCGCCTGTTTGCGATGCTGATGTCCCTGAGCCTGTTGCCGACTGCGGCGTGGGCGAAAAAGCCCGCAGAGGTGCCCGTCGCGCCCGAGCCATCTGACGCCGAGACCGAGCCATGCCCGAAGGGGACGGGCGAATTCCGCAGCAAAACCGAGCGCTACTGCTTCCTGCCGGCCAATTACGCCAAGGAAGGCCGCTGGGTCACATGGCACGATAATGGCCAGAAAAAGACCGACACGCCCTACAAAGCCGGCAAGCGCGAGGGCAAGCGCCTCGCGTGGCACGACAACGGCCAGAAAAAAGAAGAGGTTTCCTACAAGGACGACAAGGAAGAGGGGCGCGGCACATACTGGAACAAAGCCGGCAAAAAGATTGAGGAAATTGACTGGAAGGGCGGCAAGCGCAACGGTGAGAGCCACACCTGGCACGACGACGGCATCAAGGTCGAAGACGGCAACTGGAAGGACAACGACCGCGACGGCAAGAACACGTTCTACTTCGACAACGGCCAAAAGAAAGAGGAAATCGAGTACGAAAAGGGCAAAACCAACGGCAAGCACGTGTGGTATTGGGAAAACGGCAAGAAAAAAGTCGAGGCGTCTTTTGTCCGCGGCAAGAAAAATGGCCTGCAGACCGAATACACGCGCGACGGCCAGTTCTCGGCGGCGAGCTGCTTTCGCGACGAGACATCGCAGTGGCGGGTCACGGAAGAAAAAGAAGCCGCGGGCAAGACTTGCCACTGATCGACTGAATTCAAAGCAAGAACGCGGTGTTGACCTGCGCCGTCACCAGGTCGCCAGCTCCGCGCATGCCACGCCGATCTGATCCAGCGCGTCCCCCAGCCGGCCCTGCAGGCCGACGGCGACCGTGCCTTCCGGACAGTGCAGATCGAATTCCTTGCCGCCTGGCTGGCCCACAAGCCGCGTCGGCGTCAGCGCGAACTGCGCGCTCGGCCAGGGCGCGTTGGCGCACTGCAGCTGCAGCGCGGTGACGAGCTCGTCCGTCGTCCGGCCGTTCAGCGCCACCACGTACTGGCCGCGCGGGCACACGAGCGGCACTTCCACCGCGTCCGGCAGCGGCGTCCCCAGCCGTGTCGCCGGCACCGGCGGCGTCGTCGCGGCGCGCGGCGCGCTCAAGTCCTGGCACAGCGGCAGCAAGCTGTGCACCGTCGTCGCCTCCAACTGCACGCTCAGGCCCTGCAGCAGCACGCCGCGCGGACAATCGCCATACGCCGCCTGACCGCCCGCGCCACCGGCGTTGACGACCTTCATGCGGTTGCGATCGCCATGTTGCACGCGGTACAGCCACCAGTCGCCACCGTGCCAAATGTGATCCAAGTGCCCGGAATCCTGAGCTTCCGTCGGCTCCGTGCCGGAGCGCAGCAGCACCTCATCCACCTCCAGCAGCGCTGGATCCAACCAGAAATCGCGCTGCAGCTGCACCGACGTCACGCCCTTGCGAAAGTGCAGGATCGCCTGCGGCTCCGTCGCCGGGTTGTCGTCCATCAGCCCGCCGCGCTGCGCCGCCAGGATGCCCGTCGGCAGGTGCCGCAGCGGGTGCTTGTACGTCACGGCGCTGGTGTCCTGCCACACAACGTACGCCAGGCGCGGGCTCGGCGGCAGGTCCGCCAGCTGCTCCGCCAGACCGCCGACCTCGCGCTGGCTGAATTGGCCGAATTCGCGCTGCACCTGCCAGCTGTAGCCCAGCGCCACGACCAACAGCGGAATCGCGAACCACTGGCGGATGCCGGTGAATTCCACGCGCGGCCACAGCGTCAGCAGCAGCAGCGTCGGCAGCGGCAGCAGCTCGGCGACGACCGGCACGCCCTGATACTGCGTCGGCAGCGCCAGGTACACGAGCGCCCACGTCACCGTCAGCGCCTCCAGGCCGTGCTCGACGAGCCACTGCTGGATGTCTGGCCAGCGCGGCCGCCGCCGGTCCCATTTCCCCTGCCACAGCGTGCCGTCCGTCACCGTGCGCTTGACGCGCGCCAAGGTCCACTTGCGGCGGCCAAACATCCGCCGCTCAAACGACTTGGGATCCAGCAGCCCGCGGTTCGCCGTCGCCACGTCGTACCGGCCGATCAGCCACAGCACCGCCCAGATCACCAGCAGGATCGCCGCGACGAGCTTGTCGACGTGGTCGGTGAAGAACAGCAGCGTCCAATCGTACAGCCGCTCCGCCATCTGCCGCAGCGGCAGGCGTTGGTTGGCCAGCGGCGCGGCGTGCGTGTGCAGCCGGGCGATCGCCGCGTTCTGCGCCGCCACGAGCTGCCGCCACGCCAGCGCCAGCACCAGCGGCAGCGACGGCAGCAGCACCCACAGCCGCGTCAGGCTCCACAGGTCCTGACGAAACCAGGCGAACAGGAACACGACGCTGACAACGCCCAGGCCAAACGCGAGGATGTGGCACAGGAACAGCAGCATCAGCACCACCGCCAACAGCACGCCGCGCCGCGCGCCGCCCGCCACCGCCAGCGTCCGCGCCAGCGCCACGACCCAGAACAGCAGCGGCAGGGCGACGAGGAAGTTCAGCTCGCCGGCGTTGACAAGCGCATTCCACGTCAGCGGCACCGCGAACAGCGCCAGCCACGGCGACCGCCCCATCGCGCGCGCCACGGCGAGCAGCGCCAGCGGCAGGCCGACGACGTACGCCGATAGCAGCAGCCGCGCCACGACCCACGCGTTCAGGTACGGCAGCAGCCGCGCCAGCCACAGCGGCAGCGTGCCGGGTTCGAGGACGTTCGGCAGCAGGAACCAGTCGCGGTAGGCCGTTTGCGCGTCGTTGTAGCGCACGGCGATGTCCAGCAGCTGGACGTGCCGGCCGAGGTTGGCCATCGGCAGCCACGGCGATGCCCACAGCGCGACAAGGTTGGCCGTAATGGCCACGGCCAGCAGCCAGCGCAGGTGGAACGGCACGGCGATGGGCGGCGATTGGGGCAATTGCTGCATCGTGGGTCGCTGACCAAAACGGCCGCCGCGAGGATAGCGGGGACCGACTTTTGCCGCAAATTGTCGACAAATTCACGCCCCGGCGGGCGGCGTCACGGGCAGAAGTTGGTGGCGCCGGGCGTGCCGCGCTCGCGGACAACGCACTTGGCGGTGCCGGTGGGGCTCAGGCTGACGTTGCCGTTGCCGTCGTCGCTGACTTTGAGGCACTTTTCCAGGCCTGACGTGCACAGGTCCGCGGGGTTGCAGGTCAGGGCGCTGGCGAAGTCGAAGTTGTCGACGTCGACGTCCACGCCGTTGCCGTAGCTGCAGCCGGGCTGGGCGCCCAGCCAGCAGGTGCTGCCGTCGTTGAGCGCCGGCGTCCAGCACTTGACGGTCAGCGCTGCCGACGCGCCGTTGCCCCACGGCAAGCTGGACATCGGCACGCTGTCGACGAGCGCCGCCTTGGCGTTCCACAGCTCCAGCGTCGTCACGCCGCTGTTGGGCAAGTTGAGCGAGCCGCCCGTCGGGTTGTCGCCCCAGCCATAAATCGCCGCCAAGCCATCGTTCTTGCTGACGTCTGTGCTGGCGGCAAGCACGGCGTAGCTGCGCGGCGGCAGCACGACCGAGCCCTGGATGACGTGTTGGAACACCGCGCTCTTGATCGTCCAGCCGCCGATGTCCTGCGCGGTAATGGCCGGATTGTACACCTCAAACCACTCGCCCACGCTGTCGGCGACGGCGTCCGGATTGGCCATGACCTCGCTGATGATGACCGTGCCGGCGGGCTGGATCGCGATGTCGAACTGGCAGTCGTGCGAGCAGCCGTCGTCGTCGGTGAGGTTGCCGTCGTCGCACTGCTCCGCGGCGTTGTCCAGCTTGCCGTTGCCGCACGTCGGCGAGTCACATGCGTCACCCTTGCCGTTGCCGTTGCTGTCGGCCTGGTCGGGGTTGCTGGCGGTCGGGCAGTTGTCGCACGCGTCGCCCACGCCGTCGCCGTCCTGGTCCAGCTGGCTCGGGTTGTAGAGCGCCGGGCAGTTGTCGCCGGCGGTCACAACGCCGTCGCCGTCGCCGTCCTTGTCGGGGGCGTTGCACGCCGGGTTGGCGTTGCCGGGCGAGCCGAACAGCTGCGGGTTGCCCGGCACGGCGTTGCCGCTCAGCGGGTCGGAGCCGTAGCACCACTGCGTCGGGTCGCCGCTTGGCGCGGCGAGATACTGCGGGTCCAGCTGCCAAGAATGGTTCAGCCACGCGCCCGACTTGGTCGGGTCAAAAGCCACGTGATCGCTGACGATTTGCGTCGCCGGGTTGAGCAGCGTCACTTTGCCCGCCACCAGCGTGCTCAGACCGACCGCCGGCTGACCCGGCGGGTTCCACATCGCCAGACCGCTGACGCCGCCGTTCACCGACACGTCCAGGTTGGCGACGACCGCCGCAAAGCCGCCCGGCGCCACCGCCATGCCGCCGTTGCCGACAAGGCTCGTCGTCACCGTCGTCGGCGCCGCCAGGTCAAACGACTCCAGCTGCAGCTGCCAGCCGCTCAGGCTCAGCGGCGCCGCGCCCGGATTGTAGACCTCCAGCCACTGCGTGTTCGGCTGGCTGGTCGCCCCGGCATCGACAAAAATCTCGGTGATAATCAGCGGTCCTGGCGTGAACGGCTTGATCTGACAGTTCTCGCAGCCGTCGTTGGTCCAGGTGTTGCCGTCGTCGCACGCCTCGCCGAGGTCCAGCTCGCCGTCGCCGCACACCGCCGGGTCGCATGCGTCGCCCTTGCCGTCGCCGTCGGCGTCTTTTTGGTCGGCGTTGGCGGCGTTCGGGCAGTTGTCACAGGCGTCGCCCACGCCGTCGCCGTCGCTGTCTTTTTGGTCTGGATTCGGCACGTTGATGCAGTTGTCCGCCGGCAGCGCGCCAAACGCCTTGTCGGGGATGCCGTCCTTGTCAGCGTCCGGCGGTCCCGGGCACGGCGGGTTGGCCTTGCCGGGCGAGCCCATGTCGCCGTCCGCCATCTTGTCGATCGCCCAGCACCAGTGCGTCGGCACGTCATTGGCGTCCGCCGCGGTCTCGGTCACGTCGAGCGACAGCGCCTTGCCCTTGGTGATCCAGCTGGACACCCACGTCACATGGTCGATCTCCACCGCGCCGGCCTTGATGAACACCGAATCGCCAAAATTGTTCAGCGACATGTCGGTTTTGTACGAGTATGCCAGCGCCACGCCGCCATTTTTCGTCGCATCGGCGTTGCGACCCAGCGCCGCGCGGCCGCCCGCTGGCACAATCACCGGCGTGCACGGGTTGACCACCGTCGTGTCGTTCTTGTTGTCGGTCAGCGTCAAGCCGTCGAGCGTGATGTCGTGGTCGCTGACGTTGGCCAGCTCAAACCACTCGCCGTCGACTTCCGGCACGCCCAGCGGCGCGACCATCAGCTCGGAAATCACAAGCTCGCCCGGCTGGACCGCCATTGGCGTCGGCGGCACCTTGGGCGGCACGCATACGACTTGGCAGGAACCGTCGAGCGCCTGCTCGTAGCCGCTGTCGCACTGGCACAAAAACGTGTTGCCGGATGGTACACAGACGCCCTTGTGCGCGTCCTGGCACGGGCTGGCGGCGCACGGCCCGCTGACGTCGGGGGCGGCATCGGCGCTGGCGTCGGCCTTGCTGTCCGGCGCGGCGTCCTTGGTGGCGTCGGCGATCGCGTCGCTGCCGGCGTCGGCGCCGCTGTCTTCGGCGGTGTCGTCCACCGCGTCCTTGCCGCCCACGTCCTTGCTGCCGGTGTCGCCGGTCTTGCTTGTGTCGAGCTTTTGGATCGTGACGTCAAAGCCCAGATCGTCGGCGGGTGCCGCTGCGCACGCGGGCAGCATGGCGAGCCAGAGAACGCTGAACAAACCTGTGGTGCGAAGTGACATGGACAACCTGAACCTCCAGCGGTCGAGTGTAGCGATCGCTGCAAGAATCCGCCAACTCCACACGCCGCGCGTGACGGCGCGCCGCGATCCGATCTACGCTGCCGCCGCCGGCGCTTGCCCCGCGCCGCCGCTTTGCCAAGGATCCGCCGATGCGTCACCTGTTTGTCGTCGACCCGATTGAGCGTTTTGACATCGCCAAGGACTCGTCTTTTGCCCTGATGGCGGCGGCGCAGCTGCGCGGTCATAGCCTGTGGACCTGCGATACCGACGGGCTTTTTGGCCAATCCGGTCAAGGCTTTGCGACCTGCCGCGCCACGCAGGTCGCGGGCGTCCAGGGCCGGCACTTTGAGCTGGGTCGGCAGGAAGTGAAAAATTTGGGCGAATTCAACGTGGTGTGGATGCGCAAAGATCCGCCGTTTGACATGCAGTACATCGCCGCGACGTATGTGCTGGATTTGGCGCCGCAATCCACGCGCGTGTGCAGCCGGGCGGACGCGCTGCGCTCGTGGAATGAAAAGACGAGCATTTTGCACTTTCCCGAATGGGCGCCGCGCTCGCTGCTGACGCGCGACATGGCGACGATCCGCCGCTTCCAGGCGGAGGTCGGCGGCGCGATCGTCGTCAAGCCGCTGGGCTATTCGGGCGGCAACGGCATCGTCGCGCTGCACCCGGGCGATCTGAACTCGAGGTCGCTGTTGGAGATTTCCACGCGCCACGGCAAGGAATTCGTGCTGTGTCAGGAGTACCTGCCGGCGGTTGTGCAGGGCGACAAGCGGGTGATTCTCGTCAACGGCGTGGCGCGCGCCGGGCTGCTGCGGATCCCGCCGGCGGACGATCTGCGCGGCAACATCCACATCGGCGCCACCGTCGAGCTGAGCGCGCTGACGCCGCGCGAGCAAGCGATCTGCGACGGCCTCGGGCCGTTCCTCGCCGGCGCCGGCCACGTCTTTGTCGGCATCGACCTGATCGGCGAAAAGCTGACGGAAATCAACGTGACGAGCCCGACCGGCATCCAGGAGATCCGCGATCTGGGCGGCCCCGATCTGGCCGAGGAATTGCTGGATGCTGTGGCGTAACCTCGCGGTCACGCTGCTGCTTTGCGGCCTCGCCGCGCGCAGTGAGGGCGCTGAACCGCAGCTGTGGCCGGTGCCGCATCACGGTCAGCAGTGGGCGTTCATCGACGCCCATGGCGCGGTGCGCGTCACCGGACCCTTCACCGCCGCCGCGCCGTTCGCCGAAGGCCTCGCGCGCGTCGCCGATGCCAACGGCCACTCCGGGTTTATCGACCGCCGCGGCCGCTGGCGGATCCGTCCGCGCTTCGAGGCCGCCCGCGAATTCCAGGAAGGCCTCGCCGCCGTCGGCATCCGCTTGGCCGACGACCCGCCGATCGGCACCCCGCCGTGGGGCTTCATCGACACGACCGGCCGCGTCGTCATCGCGGTTCAGTTCGGCGACGTGCTCGACTTCCAGGAAGGCCTCGCCGCCGTTTCCGGCACGGCTTACGCCAGCAAATGGGGCTTCATCGACCACACTGGCGGCCTGGTCATCGCCCCGCAATTCGAGGCGGTCGGCAGTTTCCACGGCGGGCTCGCCCGCGCCGCGACGCTCGGCGCCGACGGCAGCTACACCGAGGGCTTCATCGACCGCGCCGGCCGCTGGGCGATCGCCGCGCACTTCCGCGAGGTCCAAGACTTTTCCGAAGGACTCGCCGCCGTCAGCCCCCAAGGCGAGGCGTGCGGCTATGTCGACGCCGGCGGCCAGCTGCGCATTGCGGCGCGGTTTGTCCGCTGCGGCGCGTTCCACGGCGGGCTGGCGCACGTGGAGACGGCGCAAGGCCACGCGTTCGTCGATCCGCAGGGCCAGCTGGTGCTGCCGGGGCCGTTCCGCGACGCCGGCGACTTCAACGGCGGCCTCGCGCCGGTCGCGGAAGGCCGCGATACATGGCGGTTCATGGATACGCACGGCATGGTGCTGCTGCATGCGGCGCATGTCGGTGTCCCGCGGCGTGAGGTGCTGCCGCTGGTGGCGGCGGGGCCGTATGACGGCGCGCTGGCGCCGGCGTGGACGCAGGGGGAAAGCGGCCGTGAGGCGCTGTGGCTGGACCGTCAAGGCCTCGTCGTCTGGCGGTTTCGGCCAGATCTGGCGCCGCCGGGCACCGCATCGATCACACCGCCGCACCGGTGACGGCCGCGCCAACCGCGCGTGGCGGCGCCGCGGCGATTGCAAAACAGTGCAAAGCCATGTTGGGCACTGCGCAAAGTGCCGGGCAAACCTTGACCGCGCCTCGGGCAATCGTCAGTCTGCGCCTGTGTCCGCCCACCGGGTAGCCGCCTCCCCTCGAGTCCAGTCGTGACCATGCCCGCCTGCTGCCGAATTCCCGGCTTGATCGTTGCCGCCAGCCTGTGCCTGATGGTAGGCGCGTCGGTGGCATGGGCCGAATCACCGGTGGAGGCCGCCGCGGCGCCGACGCCGACCGACGCCCCTGCCGCAGCCGGCAACTGGCGCGTCGATGCCGGCATGCTGACGGGCCTGCCCGCCGCGCTGGCGACCGGCCTGACAAGTGGCATGGGCGCGGGCGTGCTGCACGCGGGCACGCTGACGTGGGGCGCGCGCGCGTCGTACAGCCAGGCGACTGAGTACACGACGACCTGGGCGGTGACCCACCACGAAGTCCGGCTGCGCGCCGACGGCGCCCTGCAGCGACAAATCGGCCGTGGTTTCGTAGGTTTGCGTCTGGGCGCCGGCGTCACGGCGCTGTACGAAGTGCGGCTGCGGGCGCAGGCGGCGCGGCTGGGCGATGCCGGCGGCGCGCTGAACACCTCGGCGTGGAACGCGCTGCCCGGCGCCGAGCTGGAGGCGTTCGTCGCGCTGCCGATCGTCGGCCCGATCGGCCTTGGCCTGAGCGCCGGCCCGTCGTTGCACATCTTCCAGGGCGGCGTCACGCCCGGCTGGCTGGCGCAACTCACTGCCGTGTGGTGGCCATGAAGTACCTGCTGCCGATGCTCGCGCTGTTGCTGGGCGGCTGCCAGGACAAGGTCCTGGGGCTGCTGGACAACACCACGCCGCTGGTAACGCTGCACGTCAAAGTGACCGGCGATTTGCAGGCGCTGCGGCCGGCGGAGACGTTGACCGAGACGCCGCACTTGCGCGTCGCGCTCGTTTGGGGCGGTGTCAACGTGCCCGATCCGTTTTGCGCGATCTACCAGACCTTGCCGCTGGATCCATCGGCGTCAGCGCTGGCGCACGCCGGCTGCCGCGACGTGTTTGGCTTTGCGCCGTCGCTCGTCGGCGAGAGCGTGCCCGTTGCCGCCGATGGCACTGCCGACATCCCGCTCATCAACCTGCCCAACGCCGCGGTGCTGATCGGCGAGATTACAAGTCGCGTCGGCTACGCCAGCATCCTGGTTTTTGACGACCGCAACGACAACGGCACGCTCGAGCTACACCGTGTGACGCAGGTCCGCGCCGCTGGCGGACCCGGCGGCGGTCCCGGAACGGGCCCCGTCGGCCCACCGGATGCGGTCACCCCCGTGGTCAAGGGCGACTTCGTCTACGGCGCCAGCTTCATCTCCATGACCCAGCCGGACCAGCGCATCGCCTACATGGAGGGGCCGTTCGACGCCAACAACACGTATTACCGCCAGTTTTACCCCCGCTCCGGCTGCGCCGATGGCCCGCCGGGCGGCTTCTCCGTGCTTTCGGCCGGCGGCTTCTCGGCGCTCGACGGCTTGAAGGCCATCGCCGGCATGGGCACCGCCGCCGAAGACCCAGCGAGCTGCAGCGTCAAGCCCATCGAAACCGTCGTCACGATCGCCTTGCAGGCCACCGAGACCGTGCGCGATGTGGCGTGCGCCGGCGCCGGCACTTCCGGGGCGATCCGCTACGCCGCGCCGGACATGACCGTGCCCGCCGGTGTCACGCCGCCGTTCCTGCTGAACCAGACCTGGGCGTGCCTGCCGACGACGTTCAGCGCCTGCATGCTCGGCATCAGCATCCCCGGCGTCGACTGCAGCACGTTTGACCCGACGCTGAAGCCGTCGCTCGCCGTCGCTGCGGTCGCCGGCGACTGCAAGGGCACCACGCACTACATCCTCAAAGGCTGCGCCGCCAATGCCAGCTGCGACACGCCGGAGTGGGACTTTACAACGCCCGCCAAGCTGCCCGCGTGGTGGCCGTGCTCGGTGGGGGCCAAGCCATGATGCTGCGGCTGTGCGCATGGCTGCTGCTGGTGCTGCCGCAGGTCGCGTGGGCGGCGCCGCTGGCGACCGAAGTCACGCCGACCGAGGTGGTTGTCGACGCGCCGGCGCCGGCGACCGAGGCCGATGAGCTGCTGCCGTTCAAGCTGTCCCTGCCGACCGAGGAAGACAGCGCGGCGTGGCTGCAGCCGGGTTTTCGCCTGCAGCTGGCGACAGGCTTTGAATCGATGCGGGGAATCGGTGGGACACCGGGCGCCAAGATGATCCCGATCGTGCTGCGCGTCGGCGCGCGCTTGGACCGCGATTGGTCGCTGTTCGCCTCGTTCCAGTTCGCTGACAGCGGCTGGAGCAAGGCAGGTGACTATTCCGGCCTGCGCTTCCTCGGCACGCTCGATCCGACCTGGCACATCACCGATCGCCTCGACATTGCATTTGGTTTTGGCTTTGGCGGCTTCGCGGGCGGCAGCACTGGTCTGGCCGATCCGAACGCCGAACAGAAAGCGGCGCTCGTCGCCAACTACACCTTTCCCAACGCGCGGACGCCGCTCACGTCCTGCAGCGGCGTCGGCGTCGCGGGCCTGTTGCGCGCCACGTACATGTGGGTGCTCGGGCCGCTTTCCGCCACCGGCTTTGCGCTCCAGACCGACGGCCAGTGGACGGCGTGCGTCGAGTCCGTCGGCCGCGTCGAGCCCGACACCGCGCAGCCGATCGTCCGCCGTCAGTGGTGGTCCAACGCCGGCGGCAGCCTGACGTGGGTGATCTCATGGCGCTGAGGCTGCTGCTGCTGCTGGCGCTGGCGTTGACGCCCGCTTTGGCCCTGGCGCAGGCCAAGGACGGCCAGGCTGCGTCCATGCTGGAACCGCCCGTGGCGCTGACGGAAACGACCGTCGCCTATCCGGAGCCCGCGCCGGAGCACACGCAGCCGGTGGTGGTGCGCGTCAAGCTGCGGGTCGGCGCCGACGGCCATGTGCAAAAAGTCGAGCTGCTGACGCCGGCGCAGGCGGTGTTCGACGACGCGGTGATCAAGGCCGCCGAGCAATTCCTGTTCAAGCCGGCGCGGTATCACGGCACGCCGGTGCCGGTGGACATCACGTTTTCGCACACGTTTTTGCCGCCGCCGCCGCCACCGGCGCCGTCCGAAGATGGCGGTCCGCCGCTTGTCTCGACGCTGCGCGGCAAGCTCGTTGAAAAAGGCACGCGGGTGCCGGTGCAAGGCGCGACGGTGTCGGTGCAGATCGGCGAGCGGCATTACGACGCGCCGGCGGACACGCACGGGCGGTTCCGCGTGGCGATCCCGGCGGGCCAGGCGCGCATCACCGTGCACGCGGTGGGCTACAAGGCGTTTTTGCAGCAGGAAAAACTGGACGCAAAACAGGAGCTTGCGGTCGCGTACTACGTCGAGCGCGAGCGCTATGACCCGTACGAAATCGTGGTTTTTGGCGAGCAGCGCCGCGAGGAGCTGTCGCGCATCACCCTGCGCGGCGCCGAGATCAAGCAAGTGCCTGGAACTTTTGGCGATCCCTTCCGCGTCGTGCAGACCTTGCCCGGCGTGTCGAGCATCATGTCGCTGCTGCCGTTTCCGGTGGTGCGCGGTGCGAGCCCGGGCTCGACCGGCATCCTGATCGACGGCACGCGCGTGCCGATGCTGTACCACCTGCTGGCCGGTCCCAGCGTGATTCATCCTGAATTTATTGATGAAGTGCAGTTCTATCCCGGTGGCGCGCCGGTGCTCTACGGCGGCTACACGGCGGGCATCATCGACGGGCGGACGCGGCGGTCGCAGCCGGATGAAAAGCTCGTCGATATCGACGTGAACCTGCTGCAGACCGGCGCGCTTGTACGCTATCCGATCGAGCCGCTGGGCATGACGGTTACCGCCGCGGCGCGCTATGGCTATCCCGGCGGGCTGATCAGCTTGGCGACAAACCAGCTGTCGCTCTCGTATTGGGACTACCAGCTGCGGCTGGACGGCGGCAACGCGCGCAACGGCTGGACCGCGTTCGCTTTTGGCGCCAGCGATGAGCTGGACACGGCGACGGCGTCGTCCGATCCCAACAACCCGACGCTGGCGCCAGCCTTGAAAATGGCCTTTCACCGATTGGACTTGCGGGCGCAGCACGGCAGCGGCAAGTTCGACGCGTCGTACCGGCTTGTCGGCGGCGTGGACCAGACGCAGCAGGGCTCGGCGGCCAATGTCTCGACGCTGGTGCTGGAGCCGAGCACGCGGTTTCGCTGGCGCTGGCCCAACGCGCTGGACCTGATCGCCGGGCTGGAAGGCAGCGTGCACAGCTTCAACCAGCCGGCGGCGGCGACGGGCGGCACGGGCGCGGCGACCTCGGGCGCGAGCCTGAGCGCCATTACCGACCAGCTGACGACGCAATACCTCGGCGCGGCGCTGACCGAAGCGCTGTGGCGGCCCAGCAAGGACTGGCTGATTCGCCCGGGCGCGCGCGTGGACGTGCGCCACGACGACTCGGCGACGCAGACTGGCTTTGACCCGCGGTTGGCCGTCCGCTACCGGCTGGCGACGCCGGACCTGCCGGCGGGGGTGACGAGCGTTGGCGACGACAAGTCGTGGTGGCTGAAGGCCGGCGTCGGCGTGTACCACGAGCCGCCGCGGTTCGCCTTGCCGCTGCCAGGTCTGGACGCGATGCCGTTGAAATACGGGCTGTTGCGCTCGATCCAGACAAGCGTTGGCCTCGAAATTCCCGTCGCCGACGGCTTTACCGCCACCGTCGAGGGCTTCTACAACGACATGGATCCGGTGGTTTTTGACCTGTCGACGAACACCCAGAGCGTCGTCAAGACCGCCGCGACGCCGACCTGGCCGGCCAACCAGGGCGCCGAGACGGCGCAGCAGCAGTTCCTGGATCGCCTGCAGATCCCGCAGGTTGGCCGCTCGTTCGGCGTCGAGGCGCTGATCCGCCGCCAGGTGCGCAACGGCCTGTACGGCTGGCTGTCCTACACGCTGTCGCTTTCCGAGCGCAAGAACAACGGCCTGTGGGTGCCGTACGATTACGATCGCACGCATTTGCTCAATGTCGTCGCGGGGTTGCCGCTGCCGCGCAACTGGGACGTCGGCCTGCGCTTGACCTACCAGAGCGGCCTGCCGGCGACGACGTCCTACGGCTACAACAGCGCGCGCGCCGACGGCTACTTCCGCATGGACCTGCGCATTGACAAGCGCGCCGTGTGGAACAAGTGGCTGCTGGATTTCTACATCGATCTGACAAATGCCACGCTGTACCCGGAGGAAGTCGTGCCGGGGACGACGATTCGCTACGTGCTGCCGACCGTGGGCTTTCGCGCCCGGCTGTAGCCAAGGGAGAAGAGGATGCCGCAAGCTACTGAAACGACACTGGATGCCCAGCTCCTGGACATCATGCTGCGCGCCGGCTCGCGCTGGGTGCTGTGGCTGCTGCTGACGCTGAGCCTGTTCGCGGTGGCGGTGATGGTCGAGCGGATCTGGTTCTTTTTCCAGGAAAAACAGTCGAAAAAGACGCTGGACGCGGCCATGGCGGCGCTGGCGAAGTCCGGCGCGGCGGCGGCGCTGCAGTTGCTCGGCGAGGCGAAATCGATGCAGGCGGCGGTCGTGCGCGCGGGTCTGGCGAACGCGCAAGATGGCGCGGCGTCGGTGGAGGAGCACATCGCGGCGGTTGTCGAGAGCGAGCGGCTGCGGTACGAGCGCGGGCTGGCGTTTCTCGGCACGCTGGGCAGCAACGCGCCGTTCGTCGGGCTGTTCGGCACCGTGCTCGGCATCATCCGCGCGTTCCACGACCTCGCGGCGAACTCGGCGCAGGGCGCGCAGGCGGTCATGGCCGGTATTGCAGAAGCGCTGGTGGCGACGGCGGTTGGCTTGCTCGTCGCCATTCCGGCAGTCGCGGCGTACAACGCGTTCTCGCGCCACGTGGAAACCGCGGCGGCGGCGGCGGGCGGCCTTGGCCATGCGGTGCTGGCGTACATCAAGGCTGAAAAACCCAAAGACACCAGCGGAGCTGCGTAATGGCTGGCGGCGCCCGCAAGAAAGGCATGATTACCGACATCAACGTCACGCCGTTGGTGGATATCATGCTGGTTTTGCTGATTATTTTCATGCTGACGGCGAATTTGATCGCCAAGCAGGCGATCGAGGTCGAGCTGCCCAAGGCCGCCGCCGGCTCCACGCCGACGCCGACGACGCTGGCGGTGACGCTGACGCGCGACGGCCAGATGTACCTGAACGGCCAGCCGGTGACGCCGGACGGGCTGCGCGCGGAAGTGACCGCGGCGCTGAAGAAAGACCCGAAAACACAGGCGATTATCGCCGGTGACAAGGACGTTTCGCACGGCCGCGTTGTCTGGGTGCTGGACGTCATCAAGTCGCTGGGCGTTGTATCGTTTGCCATCCAGATCGACCCGACTGGCTTGACGCCGCCCAGCGCGCCCAAGGCGCCCTGAATGTACGGCAACCGGCTGGGCATCAGCATCGCGCTCGCCGTGGTGCTGCACATCGCGGCGGCGTACCTGCTGTCCCATCTGCCGGAACAGCAGCGGCTGCAGCGGCCGGTGACCGTCGAGATGCGCGTCGTCGATCCGCCCAAGCCGCCGGACCAGCCGCCGCCGGAGCCGCCCAAGCCCGAAGAAGCGCCCAAGCCGGAGCCGGTGCCGACGGCGCAGCCGACGCCGCTGGAAATGCACAAGGTCCAGCCGCAGGCGATGCACGTGGCGGCACGCGCGGACAAGACGCACGACACGCCGCGCAGCGAGCGGGCGGTGGTGACGGGCGACAGCACGGACACGCCGACGTTCGGCTTCACCATCGAGTCGACGTCGGAAGGCGGCAAGGGCCCGGCGATGCCGGTGGGCAACACGCTGCAGGTGCCGAGCGGCGGGCCGGCGGTAGACAAGCCCAAGGCGCTGGCGGCGCCGGTGCTGGCGCGGGATGTGACAAAGGCTCCGCTGATGATCAGCAATTGCCGTGGCGAGTACACCGAGGCGGCGCGCGACGCGGGTGTGGAAGGCACGGTCGTGATATCGGCGGTCGTGGACCCCGATGGCAACACGCGCGACATCCACGTCGTGGAAAAGCTGGGGCATGGCCTGGACGAGGCGGCGATCACGGCGGTCAAGAACTGCAAGTACTCACCGGGTGAGCACAATGGCCAGAAGGTTGCGGTGCGGATTCCGCGCATCCCTGTGCGCTTCTACATGGGCGGCAGCGGCGACTGAGCGGGCATTTCCGCGCAAATTTGGCCCGTTTCGCCCCGGGGTGTACCCTAAAGCCGCCCCCTGCGGCCAGCGTGTCCGGCGGGCGTGAGGTTCACGTGTTGCAAAATCTGCGCTATCTCCTTGTCATCCTTGTGGTTTCCGCCTGCGGCACGCCGGCGCCCAACACCGGCTGTCGCGACGACTCCGAGTGCGGCGGCGGCCAGGAATGCCGCCAGGGGCAGTGCGTGCCCAAAGGTTCCGTCGCATGCAGCGCCGACGCGGACTGCCTCGCCGCCGTCACCGCCGGGACAATCACCGCCGCCGGTCCGTGCGAGGACCTGAAGTGCGGCACCGACGGCTACTGCGCCAAGCCGCCCAAAGCCGTCGGCATCGCCTGCACCGGCACCGAGACCGCCAACTGCCTGACCAACGGCTGCGACGGCGCCGGCGCGTGCGTGGCGGCCGTGACAAGTGGCTGCTTCGTCGACGCGACCTGCGTCAAAGCCGGCGCGCAAAAAACCGGCAACATGTGTGAGAGCTGCGACCCCAACCACCCGCGGAAGTGGACGACGGCGACGGACGATGCAAACGTCCCCTGCACCGATGGCATCGACCAGTGCCAGCAGGGCACGTGCCAGGGCGGCAGCTGCAAGGTCGCGCTGAACAAGCCGGACGGCTCAGGCTGCGACGACAAGGACGTCTGCACCCTCGGCGACACCTGCGCCAGCGGCGGCTGCGCGCCCGGCAAGCCCAAGGACTGCGACGACAAGAACCCGTGCACCGACGATAGCTGCGACAAAACAGCGGGTTGCCAGCACACCAACAACACCGCGGCGTGCGAGGACGGCGTGAGCTGCACGCTGGGCGACGCCTGCGCCGCCGGCAAGTGCGTCGCCGGACCGCCGAATGACGCGACGTGCACCGACGGCAACGTCTGCACCGACGACAGCTGCGCCAAAGCCAGCGGCTGCCAGCACGCCAACAACACGGCGGCGTGCGACGACGGCGACGCCTGCACGCTGGGCGACACCTGCGCCGGCGGCAACTGCGGCAGCGGCAAGGCCAAGGACTGCGACGACAAGAACCCGTGCACGCTCGACACCTGCGCCAAGGGCGCGTGCGGCCACGCGAATTTGCCTGACCAGAGCACCTGCACCGACGACGGCTTGGCCTGCACCGCGGACGTCTGCGCCAGCGGCAGCTGCGGCCACCCGGTCAATGCCGACAGCTGCCTCATCGGCGGCGTGTGCCAGACCGCCGGCGCGCTGTCGGGCGACGGCTGCTTGAGCTGCGTACCCGCCCAGGACCAGGGCAGCTGGACCGGCCAGCCGGTGGGCAGCGCATGCCAAAAGGGCGCGGCTTGCCAGGTCGGCACCTGCACCGCGGCGCACGTCTGCAACGTCACCGGCACCGCGCCGGGCTTCTGCTTCATCGATCAGGCGTGCGTTGCCGACGGCGCGCTCAACCCCGCCAACTCCTGCCAGCTGTGCAACGCCGCCAACCAGGGCGCCTGGTCCATCGCCGTCGACGCCACGCCGTGCGCCACCGACAACGTCGCCTGCACGGACGACACCTGCGCCAGCGGCACCTGCACGCACGTCGCCAACCCGACGCTTTGCGCTTCCAAAACAGGCGCTTGCACGCTGGGTGTGTGCGATTTGCAAAATGGCTGCGTCGCCGTGCCCTCCGACGTCACGACCACCTGCAACAGCGACGGCAACGTCTGCACGCTGGAGCATTGCGGCAACAAGACCGGCGCGTGCGAGGCGACGGCGGCCACGCTCAACTGCGACGACGGCGTGGCGTGCACGCTGGATTCCTGTGACCCGGCAAGCGGTTGCAGCCACGTGACGCAGAGCGCGAGCTGCGACGACGGCAACGTCTGCACCGCCGACGTCTGCGACGCCAAGCTGGACTGCCAGCACAGCGCGGTCGGCGGCAGCTGCGCCTTGCCGGGCGACGTCAGCTGCAGCGCGGACACGTGCGTCGCCGGCGCGTGCCAGGCGGGCGCGGTGGCGAGCACGTGCATCATCGGCGGCGCGTGCGTCGCCAGCGGCGCGCTGACGGCCGAGGGCTGCCAGGTCTGCGACCCGGGCAAGGGCTTGTTTGCATGGACGAATTCCGCGGACGGCACGGCGTGCAGCGACGGCAAGTCGTGCCACGTCAACCAGTGCGCCAGCGGCAGCTGCAACCACGGCTTGGCCGGCGGCTGGTGCGAGATCGGCGGCGCGTGCCAGCTGGCCAGCGCCGCCAAGAGCGACAACGCCTGCCTCGTGTGCAAACCGGCGACGGCCACCGGCGACTGGAGTCCAGCGAATTCAGGGACAATTTGCGCCAGCGACGGCATCGCCTGCACCACCGACCAGTGCGACGCCGCGGGCACCTGCCAGCACGCGCCGACGGACAGCTTGTGCGCGGCGACGCCGGACACATGCAGCGTGCCGCTGTGCAAGCCCTCGGATTCAGGCGCAGATCCGGCGACGGGCTGTGCCGCGGTGGACGACTGCCCGGTGGGCCACCACTGCGACGCGACGGCCAAGGCGTGCCTGACGGACGCGCCGATCGCCATTGTGACGGCGGGCGGCGATCACCCGAACCCGACGAATCCGGCGCTGATTCGCCATGTTCTGGACGACAAGACCGGGACGACGCGGACGTGGGTGGTGTTCCAGACCGACACGTGCGCGACGGCGAGCAACAGCCAGTGGAGCATCAGCAAGCCGGCGGGGCTGCGGGCGGCGATCGTGGATTCGATTGTCGGAACGCCGGCTTCCAAGGCGACGCTGGCGCTGGCACCGGTGCCGGTCGTGACGCTGCCGGCGGCGCTGGGCTGGGCGGACGCGGCGACGGTGTGCCAGGGCTACCCGGCGGTGGCGCACGACCCGCTGGCGGCGAACCTGGGGTGGCTGAGCTGGCTGGAAGCGGCGCCGGGGCAGACTCCGGCGTGCCTGACGGGCAACGGCCAGGGCGGGCTGCTGCGGCTGGCGCGGCTGGACGGCGGCGGGCTGCCGGCGGGCGGCGTGTGGAGCGCGGTGGCAGGCGATGCGGCGAGCCTGGCGGGGAGCGCGCTGTGCACGGCGAACGACGCGTTTTTGCCGAGCTTTTTGACGGCGGGCTTCGGCGTGCTGCCGGTGGCGGGGACGGATGCGGTCGGCAAGGCGGTGGTGAGCGTGCGGCCGAATGCAGGGACATTGAATTCACTTGGGAGTACCGAGCTGCTGCGCGCTGGGATTGTCGGCGAGAACCTGAATACGACAACGAACCCGATCACCGGCTCGTTCAGTCAGGTTCACCCGGTCGTCATCGACATGGGCACTTTGGAGACCGAGCGTTTCTTCGCGATTGGAATCACACAGAAACTCGCCGGCGGCACAACCACCCACGCGCTCTGGGCGGTGCCGATTTCTTCCGCGGGCGTGGACGACTCGCCGGTCGAATGGAGCAAAGGCACCACGCCGGCCAGCGGCACCGGCACTGGCGATCTCGCTGGAATCACAGCTGTCTGTGGCATGGACGCGAGCGTGGACGCGGGCGGCAATGTCGGCGTGGCGCTGGTGGTGCGGCGCGCGGGCAAGGACACCGTGCTGCTGGTGACGCGCGCGCCCGGCGCGGCGACGGGCGTGGTGACGGTGGTGAAGGAGCAGGCGAGCGC
>CAIPXZ010000487.1 GCA_903869075.1 uncultured Myxococcales bacterium
AGCACGGCGGCGCGGTGCGCTACCAGTTCAACCACCTGGGCGGCAATTTCCGCCTGGACGCGCTGCACGCCGCGTTTTTGCAGGTGCTGCTGCCGGAGTTGGACGGCTGGGTCGCCAAGCGCCGCGCCAATGCGGAGGCGTACGACGCGGCGTGGCAGGACATCGGCGCGGATCGCCTTGTGCTGCCGGCGCTGACGCCGGGCCACGCGTGGAACCAGTACGTTGTGCGCACGCCGCAGCGCGATGCGCTGAAAACGGCTTTGGAGGCTGCGGGCATCGGCGTGGCGGTGTACTATCCGACGGCGCTGCACAAGCTGGGCGCGCTGGCCGCGGCGCTACCGGAGCCGCACTTGCCGCAGACCGAGCAGGCCTGCCGCGAAGTGCTGGCGCTGCCGGTGTACCCCGGCCTGAGGGAAGACGAGCGCGCGGCAGTGATTGCCGCGGTACGGGATTTTTTTGCCTGAGTGCGGCCTTGAAAGGTCCGCATCAGCGATTGGGAGCGAAGCATGGCACAGATGGAAGACGACGAGCCGAAGAAGGCGGACACGCCGCAGGACGACAAGACGCCGAGCCTGGCAGATAAGCTGCTGAAAGCACGGACGATTCAGATTACCGGGCAGATTGACGACAAGCAGTCGGCGCGCGTGGTCAGCGAACTGCTGCTGCTGGAAGCCGATGACGGCGACAAGCCGATCACGATTTTCCTGAACTCGCCCGGCGGCAGCGTGACTGCCGGTTTTGCGATCTACGACACGATTCGCTTCATCAAGCCGGCGTGCCGCATCATCTGCAATGGCCTGACGGCGTCGATCGCCACGGTGATCCTGCTGGCGGCGAAGAAAGAAGACCGGCTGTCGCTGCCGAACACGCGGCTGCTGATCCACCAACCGCTGATTCCGATGACGGTTTATGGCCCGGCGAGCGATCTGGAGATCACCGCCAACGAGATCCTGAAGACGCGCGCCAAGGTCAACGCGCTCATCGCGGGCGAGACGGGACAGGAGCTGGCGCGGATTGAAAAGGATACGCAGCGCGATTACTGGCTGACGGCGCAAGAGGCGGTGGCGTACGGGCTGCTGGCGCGTGTGGTGGCGACGCGCGCGGAGATCGCCTGAGAAATCAGGCGGTTACATGTCGAGGATAATCACCCCGCGGTCGTTCTCGTCGTCGTCGCGGTCGCGCTCGCGGTCGGGCTCGCGACGCGAGTCCGGGCGCCAATCCGGCGGCGGTATCGGAAAACGGCTGGGCTGATCCAGCCGCGGCTGGATGCGGGTATCGCGTTCCCGCTCCCGACGTTGGATTTCTTCGATGATGAATGCATCAAGCATCACAACCTCCCGAACTGCCGGTTTCTCGCCTGGGTGGCCAACCGGCTGTCTGTAGGACGCGCCTGCGGGCCATTCGATTCGATTTGCCGGTCCCGACCGCCCCCGTGGCGGCACGGCCATCACTCCTACCCAAGCTAGCATCCGGCCCGGGGTCCCGCAACTTCCTGCCGGCAACGTGACACGGCTGTCACGTTTTCGCCGCGCGCGGACGCCGACAAACGCAATACGCGAGTCCAATGCCTGCCTTGCAATCCCGCCCGCCGCAGGGCACTCTGGCGGTCAGCGTCGCCGCGGTGGGCGGCCCAGGACGTCCGTGTCATGGCTGAAGCCCGCGCCGATCGGCTGCCCCAAGGTCTGCATGGCGCCCTGCTGATGGCGGCGCTGACGCTGGCGGTGCGGCTCGCGGTGATCTGGCTGCAGCCCATCGCGCCGCTGCTGCCCGACTACGCCGAATACGAAGCGCTGGCGCAGACCATGGCCGAGGAAGGCACCTACGGATTTGGCCGCCATCTGGACAACAACCCGCCGCTGCAGGCGTCCTACTGGCCGTTCCTGTATGAGCGCCACGAGGCCATGTTCCGCCCGCCCGGCTTTCCGCTCTTCCTCGTGGTTGTGCGCGCGCTGGCGGGTCCGTCGCACTTGGCGTTGGCGATCGCCTTGGCGCTGGTCGAGGCGCTGACGGCGTTTGCGCTGATGCGGCTTGTCGAGCGGCACTACGGCCCGCGGACGGCGACGCTGACGACCTTGCTTTTCGCTTTCAGCCCGGGTGGCGCGGCGCTTGTGAACAAGCTGGCGCGCGAGGCGCTGCTGACACTGGCGACGGTGATCTTCGTGTTCCTGTTCTTGCGCGCCAAGGAGACCGGCCGCGTGCGGCTGGCGCTGGGCGCAGGCGTGCTGGCGGGCCTGGCGACGTATGTCAAGGAAACCGCGCTGTTGCTCGTCGTCGGCGCGGTGGCGTGGAGCACATTGCTGGCATGGCAGGCGCGCAAGCCGCAGCTGCTGCGGCTGGGCGTGGCCGTGGCGCTGGGCGCCGGGCTGCTGATCACGCCGTGGATCGCCCGCAACAGCCTGATCAAGCACAAGCCGATGGGTTTCACCTGCGTCGGTTTCCAGTGGTACGTCTCGCTGGTGCCGGTGACGACGTGGCACCTGAAGGCCACACAGGCGGAGCTCGCCGCCGTTGATCCGTTTCAAGCCAAGGACTGCGCCGACGTCGGCGATCGCCTCGCCGGTGTGACGCGGCAGTACCTGGCGGAGCGTCCGCTGGAGGCGGCGACGACGGCGGTCGGCAACGCTGCCTGGTTCTGGTCGCCGTGGCCCCGCTGGACCCTTCCCGAAGAACTGCCGCCGATTCAACAGGTTGCGGTGGCGACGACGGCGCTTACGCTGCTGCTGAGCGCGTGCGGCTTCTGGCTGCGGCGCCGCGAAGCCTTCACGCAGTTCCTGGCGCTGCTGCTGGCGCTGACGACGGTGGCGCACCTGACGAGCCTGGGCGTGCCGCGGTTCCGCGTGCCGTTTGAGCCGCTGCTGTTCCTGATGGCGGCGCTGGCGATCGAGGCGCTGGCGGCGCGGTTCAAGCGGCCGACGGCGGCGTAGCCAGGCTGGCGAAGAACGCCGCCAGATCCGGCTGGAAGACACGATCCGGCTGATCTTGCAGATGAATCGCCCGATCGGGCAGGGTCCGCAGCCGCTCCGGCCCCGGTCTGGCACACACGAGCACGCGGTTGGGCGTGGCATCGGCTGGCCGATGGCGCACGTGGGACAACGCGCAATCGCCCAGCCCCGCCGCCGCCAGACTGGCGAGCAGCCGCGCGGCATCGTGATACGGAAATACCCAGCAGCTACAAGCAGTTGGCGCGAGCTGCGCGGCGGCAAACTGACAAAACTGCCGCAGGTTGGCCGTCGACTCCTGATGGGCGATCTGCCGTTCCGGGTTCGCCGGCGGCTGGCCCTGGGCGCGCGCCTGGTACGGCGGATTGCACAGCACAAGATCAAAAGGCGCCGGCAGCGGCGGCGGCGCGGCGACGTCGCCCAGCACGACGGTCAGCCGGTCGGCGACGCCATTGAGCGCGGCGTTGCGGCGGGCACGGGCGGCCATCTGCGGCTGTTTCTCCAGCAAATGCAAATGGATGTGGCGCCGCGCCAGCGCCAGCACGATCGCCACGAGGCCGCTGCCGGCGCCGATATCCAAGGCGTGCTGCGCTTCGGGAGCCTGCTGCGCCGCGAACCACGCCAGCAGCGGCGCGTCGATCGCCGTGCGGTAGCCGCGTTGCGCCTGCAGCAGCTGTACGTTGCCGCCCAAAATGCAGTCCAGCGTCTCGTCCGGCAGCGGTTGCAGCGGCACGGGCGGCGCCTACAGACTGGGCGTCGCCGCGAAAATCACTGGTGCAAAGCCCAGTTGCGGCGGCGGCAGCACTTCCAAGGCCTGCGCCGCGGGCGGCGTCGCGCCGCGCGACTCGCGCCAGAAGAAGAACACCGCCGCGCCGGCAAGCAGCGCGCCCGCGCCGAGTGACGCGCCCGCGATGACGCGACCGGTCTGCGCCGTGTCTTTCTCCGCTTGGGTGTGGACCTCAGTCACCGTGAAATTCGAGGCATACGCGGCGCCCACGCCCAGCGCCGCCAGCGCGCCGACGCCACAGACGATGCCGGGCACCGATTTGTACCACGCCGCGCCAGACTTCTCGCCGTCACCAGAATCGTTGCCGTCCGCGCCCTTGCGCTCGCCCAGCAGGGTGTTGAGCACCTTGGCGACCGCGCGCGGGCTGGTGCCGATCCCCGGCACTTTGAGGTTGGACGTCCGCTCGATGCGCGCCTGCGCCACGTCGACGAGCCATGCGTACAACGTGCCGTCCAGCACGCCGACGGTCGCGACGCTCGCCACCCCAAGCTCCTTGCCCAGCGCGACGCTGTCGGCCAGCACGCGCTTCTGCGCGCCGTCCAAGTCCGCGTAACCCAAGCCAACGCGCGCCTCATCGAGCAGCAAGTGGCGCTCGTACTCGACGTTCACCGCCAGCGTCGCCTTCTTGCCGCCGACGACCTTCACGCGGTGCAGCATCGAGCTTGCCGGTCCCGCCTGCAGGCGGATCGCATACACACCGGGCGCGAGATCGGCGACGGTAGCCGGCGTCACGCCGCGGTCGATGCCGTTGATCAGCACGTGCGCGCCCGCCGGCTCCGAAGTGACCTCGACTTGGCCCTTGGGCTGCGCCGACGACTCCTTGGCCACTTTGCGAAACAATTCAACAACATCCGGTCGATAGTTGTCATCGGTCACGTTGGCCTTGGCGCCAAACGCCGTGACAACGGTGCGAAAAACTTCCGCGGCCGCATCCTTGTCGCGGGCGATGACGTGCGCGGTCGCCAACTGCGCCAGCACGTCCAGATAATCCTTGCGCAATTTATCCTCAGCGCCGGGCGCCGCGATCGCCGCGCGGTACTTTGCCTCCGCGATTTGCAACGCCTTGATCGCATCCGTCGCGTTGGCATCGTCCAAGAACTTGATGCCCTGTTTGCGCGCCGCTTCCAGCGCCCGCCGTCGCTCCTCGGTCAGCGCGCCCGGCACCTGGTCGCGGTCCCGCCGCAGCTTTTCAGCGCTTTTCGGCATCGGCACGACCATGACATCGCCATGCGCTTCCTGCTGCAGCCCGGACAGCACCGCGGCCAGGTAATCGGCGGTCAGCGGGTTGGCGTCCTCGCCGGTGCGGATCTCGACAAGCGCCATGGTCCGCTCGACCTCATCGGCCACCGCCGGCCGCGTGGGCAGCAGCAAGACCGCCACAGCGACCGACAAAATCCAAGCGGCGCGATGACTTACAGAAAACGGGCGGGCCAGCATCGGAATCCTTGAGCGATCAGCGACCGAGCGCGTGTCCCCGCGATCGCGGAACAGCAACGCCAGCCCAGACAGGTCCCGATTGTAGGCTTCGATTGTCGCGTGTCAAGGTGACAGCCGCGCCCTATCATCATGAAATGATTTGATAAATGCAACCCCAGCCAAACAAGGTGAGACCGAGTGAGACCAAGTGAGACCGCCAACCTGAGACCTACCGCATCATAACCCCATGATTTCATAAGCCCGATGCGTTGGCACGGTCCATACAACGCCGGGCAGTGCGCCGGACTGGACCGGTCTGCGAAGAGGTCTCTATGCCGCGCGTTGCCCTTTTGCTGCTGCTGTCGCTGCCCGTCCCCGCTCGCGCGGCGCCGCCTCCGGGCGAGCCGCCGCCGCTGCCGCCGCCCGTACCGCGGCTGGTGATTTCTGAAATTCAGGCCAACCCGCTGCTGCACGACGACCGCGCCGGCGAATTTGTCGAGGTCGTCAACCTGGCCAAAGAGCCGGTGCGACTGGCGGATCTGACGTTGTTGCTGCCGTCCGGTGTGCGCGCGGTGCCGGTCCGTCCCGCCGCGCCGCTGCTGCACGCGGGCGAGGTCGTGCTATTGACGCCGCTGGGCGCACAGCCCGGGGAGGCAGCGGTCAAGGGCATGCGCCTGCCCAACGATGCCGGGCGTCTGGAGCTGTTCTGGCGCCAGACCCGCGTCGACGTGGCGCAGTGGCACAAGAAGGCGCCGTGGCCCAAGCCAGTGCCGGGGCAAGCGCTGGAGCGGGTGCGGCCGGGCCAGGACGGCGAGTCGGGGCGCGCGTGGCGGCGGTCGGCGAGCGTGCTACACGGCGTCGAGCACGCGTCACCCGGCCGCGTGGAGTGGCCGTGCGCGGAAGTGAAGGGCACGGCTCTGGAAGGCAAGTGCGCCACGCTGCCAAAGAACCGGACGCCGCAACGCTGCCGGCTGACGCGCAACGCCGATCGTCAGCCGTCGCTGCCGCGCAGCTTGCCGCGAATCTTGCGGGAAAGACTAGCGTTTCTGGCGGTAGCGTAGCCGGAGCCGTGAAGCCGCGACCGGCAAGCGCCCCGGCGGCGAATACCTGCAGCCGCAAGCCCGCCTCGCGGGCTTAGGGGCGCGCGGCAGCCGCGATTGTCGGGATCTGCTCACTTGGGAATTTGGTCGCTGAGGGGGGACTTGAACCCTCGACCTAACGATTATGAGTCGTTCGCTCTAACCACCTGAGCTACTCAGCGGGCGCCAGCGCGCGAACGCGCCGACTTGGAAACCTGACGCGCCGGCTCGCGAAGAGCCGACCCGACGCCGCGATTAACGCTTCGAGAACTGGAAGCGCGCGCGGGCAGCGTACCGGCCGTACTTCTTGCGCTCTTTGGCGCGGGCGTCACGGGTCAGCAGACCAGCGGACTTCAGCGCGGGGCGCATCTCCGCCTCGAACACCGTCAGCGCGCGGGCGATGCCGTGGCGCAGCGCGCCCGCCTGACCAGCCAGACCGCCGCCGCTCACCGTGGCACGCACGTCGAACTGACCCGGGCGCTCGACGACCTCGAACGGCTGGGCAACGACCATTTCCAGAGTCGGGCGACGCAGGTACTCGGCAATCTCACGGCCATTGACCGTGATCTTTCCCGTGCCGGCGAGCAGGTGCACGCGGGCAGTCGCTTCTTTGCGACGGCCGGTAGCGTACCAGCGCTTGGCGGGGGCAGAGGACTCATTGACGCGGCGAGTGGTGGCCATTGTGTGAACCTGTGGCGCTGGCGTGCTGCGCAGCGCGGGAGAAAGTCAGGGAAACCGGTGTTAGACGGCGCGGGCGATCGGGTTCTGCGCGGCATGCTTGTGCTGCGCGCCCGAGTACACCTTGAGCTTGGTGATGAGACGACGGCCGAGCGCGCCCTTGGGCAGCATGCCCCACACCGCGCGACGCACGGCTTCCGGGCTGTTGCGCGCCTGGAACGCCTTGGCGGTGAATTCCTTCAGACCGCCCATGTGCTGGCTGTGGTGGCGGTAGATCTTGTTTTCCATCTTGTTGCCGGTCAGCTTGAACTGCGCGGCATTGATGACAACAACGAAGTCGCCCACATCTGCGTTCGGCGTGTAGGACGGCTTGTCCTTACCCCGCAGAATGTTTGCGATATTGACGGCGGCGCGGCCGAGGACCTGGTCTTTCAGGTCGATGACGTACCACTGGTGCGGCGCGTCTTCCGTGCGCACGCTGACGGTTTGCTTGCTCAGGCTCATGAAACTTCCTCGACAAATCGGACCGCGCGTTGGCAGGTGCGCAAACGCGGGGGCCGAGATTCTAGCGGCGGTGACACCAATGTGTCAAGCCAAACCCGTTGCGAAGCGATCACATACCGGCCGCGCCGGCAGGCCGCTTACGCCCCGGCGATGCGCTTCAGGTCCGCGGCAGCGTCGGTGCGCTCCCACGTGAAGCCCGGCTCGTTGCGGCCAAAGTGGCCACCGGCAGCCGTGGGACGGTAGATCGGCCGCATCAGGTCGAGCCGTCGGATGATCTCTGCCGGGCGGAAATCAAAGACTTCCAGCACAGCCTTCTCGATCTTCTCCGGCGCAACCTTCTCGGTGCCGTGCGTGTCCACTTTGACGCTGGTCGGCCGCGCGACGCCGATGGCGTACGAGACCTGCAGCTCGACTTCGCTGGCCAGGCCCGCGGCGACGATGTTCTTGGCGACGTAGCGCGAGAAGTAGGCCGCCGAGCGGTCGACCTTCGACGGGTCCTTGCCCGAGAACGCGCCGCCGCCGTGCCGGCCCCAGCCGCCGTAGGTGTCGACGATGATCTTGCGGCCGGTCAGACCGGCATCGCCGTGGGGGCCGCCGACAACGAACTTGCCGGTCGGGTTGATGTGGAACTTGGTGCCCGCGTGCAGCAGCTCAGCCGGCAGCGACGGCTTGATCACGAGCTCGAGGATCGCGTCGTACAGGTCGGCGTGGCTGACCGTGTCGCGGTGCATCGTGCTGACCACCACGGCGTCGATCGCCACCGGGCGGCCATTCTCAAACCGCACCGAGACCTGGCTCTTGCCGTCCGGACGCAGCCACGGCAGCGTCTTGGCGTGCAGCAGGTGCTCCAGCTTGCGCGTCAGGCGCGAGGCCAGCGTGATCGGCACCGGCATCAGCTCCGGCGTGTGATCGCAGGCGTAGCCAAACATCAGGCCCTGATCGCCCGCGCCCTGCTCCGGGTCCAAGCCCTGGCCGGCGGTCACGCCCTGGCTGATGTCCGGCGACTGCTGGCCGATCGACGTCAGCACCGCGACGCTCGAGCCGTCAAAGTGGTCGGCCGGGTCGTCGTAGCCGATCGACGTGATCGTGTCGCGGATGATTTTGGTCCACTCGACCTTGGCGGTTGTGGTGAATTCCCCGGCGATCAGCGCGAGACCGGTCGTCACCAGCGTCTCACACGCCACGCGCGAGCGCGGGTCCTGCGTGAGCAACTCGTCGAGGATGGCGTCCGAAATTTGATCGGCGATCTTGTCCGGATGGCCGGCGGTGACAGATTCAGAGGTGAAGGTGAACTCGCGCATAGTCTGGTCAACTCCCACGGAAAAAGGGGCCGCGAGAATCGACCCGCCGGGACCCAATGTCAAGAGGAAGTGACACCGGACGGCAAATCGCGATCTTCTGGCGATCTCGCGGAGCGATCGTCTACACTGGGCGACACGTGCGCCAACCCGGCGGGAAACGAGACGCGTCAATGTTGCAACGCAGGGCCGAGATCGCGAACGGCAGAACGACTTGCCGGATCCTCAGCGCTTGCGTGGCGCTCGCACTCGTGGCGGGCGCGGGCTGTTCGGCCAATGCCCCCGGCGGATCCGGCGTGTACGTGGCCGCCACCGACACCGCCGGCCAGGGCTTTCCCGGTCTCGACGGCCTCGTCTTCGACATCCAGCCTTCCGACGCGGGCGACACGGCGGCACCCGACGTGCCCGACGCCTTGCCCGCGGACGTCTCGACCGGCATCGACGACGACGCACGCGACGTCGCCGACGACGCGACGGCGGCGGACGCGGTTGTGCTGGCGTGCCAAAACACCTGTGAAATCGACGATGACTGCAACGTCGCCGCCGATCCGTGTACGGCGTCAGTCTGCCAGTTTGGCTGCTGCCAAGTGACGCCGACCGTCGGCGCGCCTTGCGACGACGGCGTACCGTGCAACGGCCCGGACGCCTGCAAGAACGGCGTCTGCACGCCCGCGCAGCCCGCCGGCTGCGATGACGGCCTCGCCTGCACTTTTGACACCTGCGACGGCGAAAAGTGCCACCACACGGTCGTCGACGGCTACTGCCACATCGGCAGCACCTGCGTCGAAGCGACCGCGTCCATCCCCGGCGATCCGTGCAAGATCTGCGACCCCAGCCAGGACCAGGAGAGCTGGAGCAAGCTGCCCGGCTGCTGCAAGGTGGACGCCGATTGCCCGATTCTCGGCGCCTGCGACAAGCCGACGTGCGACGCGACGCAAGGCAAGTGCCTGATCGTCAAGGTGCCCGGCTGCTGCAAGGGCGACAGTGACTGCGACGACGGCGACCTGTGCACGACCGACAGCTGCGATCTGGCGAGCGGCAACTGCGCCAGCACGGCCATCTCCTGCGCTGGACCATCCACCTGCCAGATCGCCGCGTGCGACTCCGCCGACGGCCAGTGCAAGGCGCAGTTGCTGACCGGCTGGTGCTTCATCGACGGCCAGTGCTACTCCACGACCGAGCCCAACCCGGCGAATCCGTGCCAGATTTGCGTTGACGGCAATGCGCCGACGAGCTGGTCGCCCACGCCCGGCACGTTCTGCACCGACAACAACCCGTGCACTTTCAGCGACATCTGCACCTCCGCCGGCGTCTGCAAGGGCACCGCGCAGCCGGGCTGCTGCCAAACGGACGCCGACTGCAGCAACAGCGGCATCGCCTGCAAGGTCGGCCAGTGCAACACCGGCGTCGGCCTCTGTTCGCTCAGCGACAAGCCCGGCTGCTGCACCGCCGGCGTCTGCTGCGACGTCGCCAACCAGGCCATCCTGCCCGCCGGCACCGCGTGCGGCACAAGCGTCATCGGCTCGGACTACCAGTGCAGCGGCAATGACATCCAAAAGCACGACTTCAGCCCGGGCTGCAACGGCACCTCGCCGACGGTCTGCGCCAGTTCGCTCAGCACCGCCGCCGCTGGCCCGTGGGCGACGATCAACACCTGCCCCGCCGGCACGCAATGCACGCCGCAAGGCAGCGGCGTCATGCCGGTGTGCCAAATGCTCGGCTCGTGCGCGGGCGCGTGCGGCGGCGCGGGCACGTACGGCTGCGGCTGTTCGGCGGACTGCGTGGCCAACGGCACCTGCTGCCCCGACGCCACCGGCGCCTGCGGCTGCAGCGCTGGCACGTGCTGCGACGTCAGCGCCGGCTTGGTCCTCGCGACCGGCACACCCTGCGGCGCCAACGACGCCGCGACGCAGTGGCAGTGCGCCGGAAATGACGTGCAAAAACGCGTCGGTCAGGGCAAGTGCATGGGCGCCGCGGATTGCTCCACGGCCGCCGCCGACGTCATCTGGAGCGGCTGGCAGACCACGCAAACCTGCACCGGGACCTGCACCGCGGCCGCCGACGGCAGCTCCGCCACCTGCAGCGCGCCGGCCGGCAGCTGTTTGGGCAGCTGCGGCCAACAGTCCAACTTCGGCCCGTGTTCCTGCACCGTCGGCTGCAAGGCGGCGGGTACCTGCTGCGCCGACTACGACGCCCGCGGCTGCGACGCCGCGCAATACTGCGGCAGCCAGGGCAACACGTGCGCCGGCGCGTGCGGCGGGCTCAGCAATTCCGGCGCGTGCTACTGCGACGACCTCTGCAACACCTACGGCGATTGCTGCCCCGACAAATTCATCTGCGGGTGTTCGCCCTGACGCCCTGGCTCGACAGCCACGTACATTTGGACGACCCGGATGAGCCGGAGCCGCGCCTGCACGCGGCGCTGCAGCAGCTTGTAACGAACGGCTGGCCGGGGGCGCTGACGGCGGGCTATGGCCCGGAGCGGCTGGCGCGGAGCCGGGCGCTGGCCGAGGCTTGGCCGCAGATCCGCCGCGCCGTGGGTATGCACCCGGAATATTTGGCAAAACTGCCGGACGACGCGACGCGGCAGCAGGCGCACGTGGCCATGCGCGCGGAGCTGGCGCACCCGTCGGTCGTGGCGCTGGGCGAGATTGGCCTGGACCGCCGCTACAAGGACGTCTGGCCGTTGGCGGCGCAAATCGCCTATCTGGAAGCGGGGTTGCTGGATGCCCGGGCGCATGAGCTGCCGGTCGTGCTGCACCTCGTCGGCTGGTATGGCCACGCGCTGGCGGTGCTGCAGCGCGTCGGCGTGCCGTTTGGCGGCGCGGTGCACCGCTGGTCGGGGCCGCTGGAGCTGGTGCCGGCGTTCGAGGCACTCGGTCTCGGCATCGCCATGGCCTTGGAACCACGCGAGAATTTGGCCAACCGCGCCTTGCTGGCGCAGCGCATCGCCGCGGACAAGCTGCTGCTGGAGACCGACTGGCCATTTCTCGACCTGCCGTACGACGTCGCTGTGGACCACCTCGCCGCGCTGGGCGCGCAAGTCGCGGCGTGGCGCGCGGAGCCGGTGGCGGCGCTGCAAATTCGGGTGGCTGAGAACGCGCGCAGGCTATACCATCTCGCGCCTTGAGCCGAGGATCCGATGCAGCACGACCACCCGCACAACCATGAAATCACAGACGAACCGCGCCGTCCGGTGCGCTCGCGGCCCAATCAGCGGCGTTTTGACCGGCTGGTGCGGCTGACGTCGGAGGCCGGCTTTGACGCGCTGGAAGCGGCGCACGTCATCGTCTTTGGCGTCGGCGGCGTCGGCGGTTTTGCCGTGGAAGGGCTGGCGCGGTCGGGCATCGGCAAGCTGACGCTTGTCGACTACGACGTCGTGTGCGCGACCAACGTCAACCGGCAGATCCAGGCGCTGCAAGGCACGGTCGGTCAGTCCAAGGCGGAGCTGCTGGCGGAGCGCTGCCGCAAGATCAACCCACAAGCGACGGTCGTGGCGGTGCAGGCGTTTTACCAGCCCAAAGACGCGGAGGCGCTGTTGCCGGAGGACGCCAAGCCGGACTTCGTCGTCGACGCGATTGACCACATCGCCGCCAAGGCGCACCTGATCGACCGCTGCAAGCGGCTGGGCATTCCGATCATCACGTCGATGGGCGCCGCCGGCAAGCTGGACCCGACGCAAGTGCGGCTGGCCGACCTTTTTGCGACGCACGGCGACCCGCTGGCGCGGGCGATCCGCAAGCATCTGCGGCAAAAGCTGAAGTGGCCGGCGGGCGAGGACTCCGGTCCGGCCGGCGTGCTGGCGATTTTCAGCTTGGAATCCAGGCGCTTGCCGATCCCGCCGAGCTGGGACGCGCAGGGCTTCGAGTGCCTGTGCCCGTCGAGCCCGGACGGCAGCTGGGGCAAGGACAACGACTACCACGCCTGCACCGACCGCTCGCTGATCGAGGGTTCGGCCGTGTTCGTCACCTCGGTCTTTGGCATGGTCGCGGCCAGCGCAGTGGTGCGGGCCATCGTTGGCGATCGCGCCGCCAAGACGGCGATCGAGCGCGGCGCGGAAGTGCGGGTCGACGCGGCGTAAGCCGGGCTGGACGCTAGCGGACACCGCCGGGGCCAAGCCCTTCACCGGCGAACGCCATCCACGCGTAATACGCGCTCTGCGCCGCCGCCTGCCGCGCCGCGCCTTTGCAGCTATCGGGAACGGGCGTCGCCTCGTCGCGGCCGGCATCACGCCAGCTTTGCAAATAGTTGTGCACGGTTTCGGCGGCAAACGTGCGCTCCGCGGCGCGCGTGCCGTCGCCATCCGCCGCGCGCTGCAGCCAGACATCCGCCAGCACCGGGTCGCCGGCGGCCAGACACAAGTGGCCGCACAGCTCGTCAAAACCGTGGCGCAAGTCCGCGTCCAGCGGCACCTCCAGCGCCGCCGCCACCGCGCGCTCGAGCATGCGCGCGGACACGAGCGCGGTCGCGAGGAAAATCTGCGCGTGGCCATGGCCGAGCACGTGCGCCAAAAACGCGCCACCGCGCAACGCCAGCGCGACGTTGCCGACCTCCGCCCACTCCGCCATCGCGTCCAGCAGCTTGCCCGGCCACGCCTGCGGCGGCATGCCCAGCTGCTCCACCAACGCATCGACGGCGGCGCGCGGCTCCGGCTCTTGCGCCAGCCACGCTTCCAGCGCCGTGAACACCTCGACGGCGGTCGGGGCGTGCAGCTGATCGGCGTATTCCGCAGCAAATTCAGCGTCAATCAGGTAGGCCAGCATCCGCGCCAGGCGGTCCAGCGGCCACTGCGGCACCTGCCAGCGCTGCCACAGCTCGCGGACGCTCAGCCACAAGAAGACCTGCAGGTTCTCGTCGGTCACGCCCGAGGCGTGCAGCCAATCCTCTTCCTGATCCGTCTGCGACTTGGCCGCGACGAGCGCCGTGAACTGCGCGCGGTCGGTCACGATGCCCAGCTGCCGCAGGCCGTCCAGCAGCTCCGCGTCGCTCCATGCCCGGAGATCCGGCTGGCGACCGTCCCAGTGCTGCAAACGCCCGGTCCACGTCGCCATCGGCTACCCCAGCTTCGCGAGTTCCGCGAGCACCGCGTCGCTGTGGCCCTTGACGCTGACCTTGGGCCAAGCAGCCGCGATTTTGCCATTCTTGTCAACGATATACGTCGAGCGAATCACGCCCTCGACATCCTTGCCGTACATGATCTTCCTGCCAAACGCGCCATAGGCCGCGAGCGTCGTCTTCAGCGGGTCCGACAGCAGCGTGAACGGCAGGCCGTACTTGGTCTTGAACTTGACGTGCGCCTTGGGCGCGTCCGGGCTCACGCCCAGCACCACCGCGCCGTGGCCGACGACAGCGGCGTGGCGATCGCGGAAATCGCAGGCCTCCGTCGTGCACCCCGGGGTGTCGTCCCGCGGATAAAAGTACAAAATCACGGGCTTGCCGCGCAGCGCTGCCAGCTGCACCGTCGTGCCGTCATCGGCCAGCAGCGCAAAGTCCGGAGCCAGGTCACCTACTTGCAGCGTCGCCATCGCGTCCTCCCCGTGAAGCCCGCACGGTGGCACAGCCACGCCGGCAACGTCAACGGCGACCGGGTTTTGGTCATTGTGCTTGCCGAGATGGCCGACCGCGTCTATCGTGAGGTCTGGGTAGCGGGAGAGTGACAGATGCGTTTTGCCATCATCAGCGACATTCACGCCAACATCCAGGCGCTCGAGCAGGTGCTCGCCAAGTGCGACCAGCTGGAGGCGGATGAGATCATCTGCTTGGGCGACGTCGTCGGCTATGGCGGAAATCCCAATGAATGCTGCGACTTGCTCCGCGAGTACTGCACGATCTGCCTGATGGGTAACCACGACGCCGCGACCGTGGGCGTCATGGACGCCGACTACTACTACGAGTCCGCCAAGCGCGTGCTGTACTGGTCGCGTGAAGTCCTGACCGAGGACAACTTCAAGTGGCTGTATTCCCTGCCCTATTCCCACCAGCGGCCGGAGCTTGATGTGGGCTTCTACCACGCCGCGCCGATCCTGCCGTCCAGCTTCTACTACGTCGTCCGCAACGAGGAAGCCGAGACGCTGACCCGCATGAAAGCTGGGCTTTTTGGCCACAACTTCATCGGCCACAGCCACCTGACGACGACGTACGAGTTCAACGGCAAAAAAGTCCGCGACGTCACCGGCAGCTACGAATTCATCAAGGGCCGCAGGTACTTGACCAACGTCGGCTCGGTTGGCCAGCCGCGCGACCGCAACCCGGACGCGTGCTTTGTCGTCTTCGACAGCGAAACCAAGGCCATGGAGCACGTCCGCGTGCCGTACGACGTCGCCACCGCCGCCGCGCGCATCCGCGAAGTCGGCCACGACGAAAAATTTGCCCGGCGGCTCGCGCTCGGCGTCTAGCGACAGCGCCGCGGCTTTTTGGCGGCGTCTACACACTTACACCCTTTCCTTTACCGATCTTGACCGGCTTTTGCCTTTACAGTCGGGCCGTTGACGGCGACTCTTGCCGCGGAATGAGCCGTGCGCGCGCACGGAAGACCGCAGCCGCCGTGGGGCTTATGAAATCGACACTGACCCTGGGCGCCGTGGCCTACGAACCGCGGGTCGTGACGATCTGGGAAGGCCTCGCGCGCTGGCTCGATCACGCCGGCTTGCCGACGCGGTACGTCCTGTACCAGACCTACGATCAGCTCGTGGCAGCGCTGCTGGCGGGGCAGGTCGACGTCGCCTGGAATTCGCCGCTGGCCTGGCTGGAGACCGAGCGGCTGGCGCTGGCCAGCGGCCGCAAGACCCGGGCGATTGCGATGCGCGACAGCGATCGGGACCTGCGCTCGGTCGTCGTTGTGCGCAGCGACAGCCCGCTGGAAGGTGTCCGTGATCTGGCCGGCAAGCGCATTGGCGTCGGCGCGCCGGACTCACCGCAAGCGACGCTGCTGCCGCTGTTTGAGCTGCTGGCGGCGGGCATCACGCCGCAGCCTGTGTATTTTGACGTGGCCACTGGTCGCCACGGCGACTTGCTGGACGGTGAGCGCGGCGCGGCGCAGGCGCTGGCCGATGGCACCGTCGAGGCAGCGTGCATGATGGACTCGAACCTGCTGCTGTTCGCGCTGGAAGGCGTGTTGCCGGGCAGCATGCCGCGCGTCGTGGCGCAGACGCCGCCGTACGATTGCCGGTGCCTGACGGCGCTGGACGACGGGCCGACGACGTTGCTCGACCAACTGCACGATTTGTTGATGGAAATGGACTACAACGACCCGGCGTTGCGCGGCATCTTCGATCTGGAAGGCCTGCGTGCGTGGAAGCCCGGGCGCACGACCGGCTTTGGCCACCTGCGCGCCGCCCTCGAGGCGCTGCGCACGGCTGGACTCTACGCGCCTATTTCGCCGTGACGACGCCCGCGAGATAGCGCGCCCGCACCCGCCAGGCAGGCTCGCCCCTGCCCTGCGGTGCCAGCTTGATCAGGATGCCATCACCGCTGCCGGCGATCACCAGGTCCTGCGGCTGGCCCGGCTGCACCACAAGCGTGCGCAGATCGACCTGCTGGCCCACGTCGCGCACCGTCAGCTGCAACGGCGCGGTGCCCGTCGCCTCCGCTTCCAGGCGAATCCGCGCCAGGCTCGGGTCGCCACCATCCAGCCGCAGCCAGTCCGCGCCGTCCTCCGCCGAGCCCGTCAGCCACGCGCCCAGCGCCAGCGGATTCGCCTGTTCCAGCGTGTTGTTCGGCTCCGTTTCGGCGAACGTCGTCAGATCGCGGTGCTCGTACTGGATGCGATACGGCAGCTCATCGGGCGCCGCGACGCCTTCTTTCACCGCCGCGCGCGCCAGCACAAGCCGCTCCGGAAGCTGTTCGTTGACCGCCACGAATCCCAGCGTCGCGTGCGTCTCGGCGGCGCGCAGCACGCGGCTCGCCACGGTGCGGCCATTGCCATCTTGCAAGATGAGCTGGGTGCCCGGCGGCGGGTCGTCGTGCAGGTCCAGCGTCACCCACAGCAGCCGGCCATCGGCCGCGCCCTCGATGTGGAACACGTCGCGGTCCTTTGGCCCTTCCAAGCTGCCCACCCGCGGCACGCCCGGCGGCAGTGTCTCGCCCGGCGGCAAGTCATTGGGCTCCGCTTCCGTGTCCGCCGGCCGCGCGACCTTGATCACGGTCAGCTTGTACGGGTCGCTCAGGCTCTCGCTCGCCGTGCCGTTCGCCGCCACCGCTTCGGTCACGCACACCGCCGTCACCGGCAGGTGCGGGTCCGGCCAGCGCACCAGCTCGCCCTGGCCGCGGCCGCGGTGATCGACCGTCAGCCGCGCATCGCCATCCTTGTCGTTGAGCGTCAGCGCGAGGTCCATGTTCGGCAGCCCGGTCACCTGTACGCTCAGCGCCTCGTCCGCGCCGAGCTTGGGCAGCTGGTAGCAGTCCTGGTCCGCCAGCGCCGCCGAGCGCCGCTTGCCCAGAAAGCCGACAACCGTGCCGTCCGCCGCCAGCAGGTTCGGGTGCCGCGCGTCGTCGTTTGGCTCGACCTCCTGACCGCGCACCGGCTCCGTGTGCGCCGTCAGCAGCAACGCCGCGCCCGCCGCCAGCGCCAGCAGCACCGCGGCAAACGCCGCCAGCCGACCGTACAGCGTGCGCCGCGCCATCGATTCCACTGGCGGCTCAGGCACTTCCGACTCATCGTCCGCGGTTTCGTCCAGCCAGCCGGATTTCTGCGCGTCCTGCAGCGCCGCGGCCAGCTCAGCCATCGTCTGGAACCGCTCTTCGGGCTTCTTGGCCAGGCACTTGCCGACGATGCGCTCCAGCGCCCGCGGCACCGTCACGCCCGCCGGCAGCAGGTCCGCCATCTTCGGCGGCCGGTTCATCAGGTGCGCCTTGAGGATGTCGAACGTCGCCTGATCGTCGCCAAAAACGTAGCAGCCGGTCAGCATCCGGAACATCAGCGCGCCGACGGCGTAGATGTCGCTGCGGCCGTCGACCTCGCCGGCGCGGATCTGCTCCGGGCTCATGTAGTGCGGCGTGCCGAACAGCTCGGCGCGCGAGTGGACGTCGTACAAATCCTCGGAATTCTTGAGCTTGGCCAGACCAAAATCCAGTACCTTGATGAATTCGCCCGGCGCGTCCTGCGCAACCAGGAAGATGTTCTCCGGCTTCAGGTCGCGGTGCACGACGCCGGCAGCGTGCGCTTCCCCCAGCGAATCGCACATTTGCACGACCATCCCGGCCACGCGATCGTGCGCGAGCGGACCACGCGCCAGCAGCACGTCCAGCGTGTCGCCCTGCAGCAGCTCCATCACCAGGAAAAACACGTCCTGCCAGCGGCCGAAGTCGAAGACGCGAATCGTGTGCGCGCTCGACAGGCGCGAGATCGCCCGCGCCTCGCGCGTGAAGCGGCCGACGACCTGCTTGCGCGCCGCCAAGTCCGCGTGCAGCAGCTTGATCGCCACGGCCTTTTGCATCAGCGTTTGCTCGGCGCGAAACACCGTGCCCATGCCGCCGTGACCGATGATTTCCTGAATCAAATAGCGGCCATCCAACATCGTGCCGACGTATGCGGCGCCGATCTCGACATCCTCGGCGGCGTCGCGCGGGCCGACGTCATCGCCGTCGTCGTCCGCAAACGACTCGTCCTCTGGCGGCGCAGGGGTCGGCAGCGGCGGCGGAAACGGTGGCGGCAGTTCCTGGCTCAATGGCGGGGATTCCAGATTTTGGGGCCCTTACCGGGCGTGCGCTGCCAGGACGGCGTGTAATATTGGCCGCACGGCACGTCCAGCGGCTCACGCGCCGCGCCGTCTGCCGCCGTCACCCACAGCCGCGAGCACTTGCCGTCCTCGTTGGACACATAGACAAGACGCTTGCCATCGGCCGACCAGCTCGGCTCGAGCGAGCGCCTGCCCTGGCCGGGCGTCAGCCGCTGCAGCTTGCCTTCCAGCGTCACGGTCATGATGTCCACAGCGTTGCCGCGCAGCGCCGAGAACGCGATGCGGCCGTCCGGGCCCCAGTCGGGATCGGTGTTGTACGGACCGACGAACGTCAAGCGCTTGGTATTGTTGCCATAAGCGTCCATCACATAGACCTGCGGCGTGCCGATGCGGTCGCTGACAAAGGCGATGTGCTCGCCGTCGGGCGAAAACGTCGGTCCCAGGTCGTCGTGCTCGTCGTGCGTCAGGTTGCGGTCCATATGCCCTGTGTAATCCAGCGTGTAGATGTCCGACTGGTCGCCGTCGTTGACGGTCACCACCAGGTCGCCGCGCGAATTCTGGGCGCAGGAGTGGAACTGCAGGTCCGGACCCGAGGCGAACGGCTGCGGGATAGGCGGCGGCTCATCGGGATTGGTCGGCTTGGCCCCCGGTGCGCCTTTCTTGGGCTTGCCGTTCTTGACCACCGGCGTCATGTCCGACAGCACCATCACCTGCGCCAGGTCCAGCTTGTAGAGCGACGGCAGCCCGCTGCGAAACGACATGTACGCCAGCGCCGCGTCCTGCAGCTGGATCGGGAACATGTGGATGCCGTCCTTGCCGCCGTCGCCAATCAGCACGCGGCGGTTGGCGCCGTCGGCGTCTGCTTGCCAAATCGCGCGGTTGCAGCCGGGCGCCGGCGCGCTGTAGTAGATGACGGTGTCAAAAGTGCCCTCGATGCCGGTGACCGCGCCTTGCACGGCGTTCATCAGCCGGTGCGCCGCCTGACGCGCGCTGGCTTGCGGCACAGTTTGGTTGGTCTGGTCGCCGAGATCGAGCATCTTGCCAGCGCGTACGTCGTACAGGCTCGCGGAAATATCCAGCCATCCTGCCTGCTTGGACGGCTTGACGGCGGTCGCGATCACGTACTGCAGGTTCGCCGACGCCGGACCACCCGGCTTGACAGCGAACGCCGGCATGGGCGCCTTGATCACCTGCGCCGCCAGCCCGCCGTTGTGGCGAATCGGCCGCACGAAGCCGGACAGCCGCGCGTCATTGGCCAGCACGTTTTCCAGCAGGTCGCACGCGGACTTGAGCTCCGGCGGCGGCTTGGGACCGCCACACGCGGGCGCGACAACGTACAGCGCATCGAGCGGCCGCGAGGACGCCTCGACGACGACGTACAAACCACCGCTGTCATCGACCGCCGGCACATCGCCGGTGCTGGGCGAGGTCTGGTTGGGAATCGCCGGCTGGCCACCGCGGCCATCACCACCCGGCACCGGCAGCGGCTGGCCGATGGCAACTGCGCAAAACAGCGCAACATTCGCCAAGAGCGCCGCCAAAACCGCGATTCGCCGTGCAGAATTTCGCATCCTATTGCCCAAGCCAGCAGCACGCAGCGCCGCGTTTCCAGCCTGCCAGATAGCCTTTGGCGGGATCGCGGTCAAGGAATTGCACGATTATGGGAAACTCTGCGGTTTCAGGATGTTACACGTCTGTCACAGACGCGATCGCCATGCTTTTTCACTTTTTGCGGCATTCGATCGCGTTTTACCATTAACTTCGAGCTGTTGGACGCCGACGATCGGAGCTAACCGATCTTCGCCATGATCGCCGATCCGCGCCAACCGGGCAAAATGACACACATCCGTCACATTCTGATTGTGACAGGCTTGCAACATCCGCGGCGGACGCGCATAGTTCATCTTGCGTGAGCGGCAGACGTTCACCAGCGGCCCGACAGCAAGACGCCCTCCGCGCGAGGATCACGTCGAGACGGCCAGAGGCGCGCAGAACCGCACCAGACCGCGAGGCCTGGCGAGGAACTGTGTGAGATGCAAAGGAAACGCAACGTGCGCGCAGGGCGGCGACCGCAAGGGAGTCGTGAGCGAGCGCGACCAGTGGACAGCGACGCGGCAACGCGATCCGCACTGGAACGGCAAAGGCGGCGGCAACGTCGCCCATACCCGGGCGAGACAAGCATCGAGGCACTGGCAGTTGCACGAGGGCACAAAGCTCAGGAGGGAGCGCTGAAGACGGCAAAGCTCGCAAGGGCGGCGTACGGTCAGCACGACGCCCATCGATCGAAACCTTGGGACGCCACCCGGAAACGACACGTCGGCAACGACGGCAACGCGGACGGGAAAGCGTGAGAAGGGAGCACCGGCGAAATCCGGCGCCCGACGCAAGTCGAGGTAGCACGTTGACGCGGAAGCGGCGACGCACTGTGCAAGGTGGACGGCGAGAAGCCCTGGAGAGCGGGAACCCCAAGAGAGGTGCGAGTCGAGCTAGCGGTGTGACAGCCGTTCCCGACCACGCGCTCGTTGTGGGCAAAACCCCTTGAATCTGACTGCGAAGGACGCGGCCGCAAGGTCACGGTAATCCTTCGTGATGCAAGAAAGACGGTCGGCAGGAACTGGTGCCGCGCGGGTGCAAACCCGGGCGCAGGACCTCCGAGGCAACACCGACGGGCGCAAGTCCGGCAGTGGAGCTCACAGGCTGCAAAGCCAGCGTCTTTTGGACTTGAGCAGGCGACACGAGAGTGACATCTCCCGTGCCCCAGCGCTGACGCGAACCAGCAGTGATGCTGGCCAGCGACTGACGGCAACGTCAGCCAACAGCGCGAAACCTGCGGCAGCGTAGCGACGCTGCTTGGGCACAGGCCGCTTTCGGGCGTCCCGTGCCGGTACGGCCGCCTTCGGGCGTCTCAGTGCCAACGTGCGAATCGGCCCCGATCCGAATGGCACGCGCAAGTCAGCATCAGGTGCGAACGGCGATGGGGACGGCAACGTCAGCTCAAAGCTCAGGCGCGCTTGGCAACAGAAAGAAGGGAACGGCAAACCGAAAGGTGTCCGGCTGACAGCGAGAACAGACTCTGCAGGGGCAAACCCCAGGAACGGCGCCAGGGTGGAAAAGACCTGGCAAGTGACAGAGGTAGGTGCGCAGCGCTGCTCAGCAGCGTGGAGCACGCAACGCCACAGGGCGCAGGCTGAACAAGCCGCTTCCAACCGGGAGCACGCGAACCCTGGACGTTGAAAGAAGCCAGCGAACGTCCGCAAGGATGCAGCGCAGCTTTGGGCACGGCGCCGTAGGAAGCGCCGGGCAACAAGGCCTGGGTCATTGGACCGTTGGAGGGGCAAAAACCTCAGGAAGGGACGTCGCCTGACGATTGCCAAGCCGAGCACAAGGCTTGGACGGACAGGCACCAAAGCCCGCGCAAGCGAGCGGCGGCAGGACGACCGACACCGGGAGAGCGCAGACGCAAGTCTGGGCAAGCTGCGGCGCAAGCCAAGGCAATCACGGCAAAGTGGAGCGAAAGACCACGAGCGATTGGCAGAAAAAGGAGTCAACCTTTCTCTGCGCCGGTACGAAGCGGAAAACCTCAAGGGCCAGGACGTCGCGTCTGAAGGTCGAAGAGGGAGAGGCAACCCATACGCCTCTACGTTTGGTACCGTGATCGCTGAAGGCACAAGCAACCACACAGCTGTGGGTTGAGCGGCAGAACGGTCCTGGCCAGGCGGAAACGCAAGCTTGGAAGACAAAGCC
>CAIPXZ010000488.1 GCA_903869075.1 uncultured Myxococcales bacterium
ACGGTGTTGGTTCCCGACTGCTTGCGGATATTGAGCAAAATCGTCGGCCGCGCGCCGCGATAGCCCACCGACTCCGGCTCCGCCGTGCCGTCTTCCACGCGCGCCACGTCGCGGATCCGCACCTGCGAACCATCGCGCGACCCGACGAAAATGTCCTCAAATTGCGGGACGTTTTCCACGCGCCCGCGCGTCCGCAGCGTCAGCTGGCGCGCGCCCGCCTCGACGCGACCCGACGGCAGCTCCAGGTTCTGCGACTTCAGCGCGCGCTCCACCTCGACGGCGGACATCGCGTATTTGATGAGCTTTTCCGGATCGATCCAGACGTTGACCTGCCGCGGCCGGCCGCCGATCAGCGTGACTTCACCGACGCCCGACAGCGACTCCAGCTCGCGCCGGAGCACCTTGTCGGCAAACTCCGTAATTTCACGCGGCGACGCGTCCGCCGACAGCGCCAGCGTCAGGACCGGCGACGCATCCGGATCGATCTTCGAAATCACTGGCGGATCGATGCCCGGCGGCAGGTTTGCCAGCACCGCGCTCACTTTGTCGCGCACTTCCTGCGTCGCCGTGTCCAGCGGCTTTTCCAGCTGGAACGTGACGATGACCTGGCTGACGCCTTCGGTCGAGGTCGAGCGCAACTCATCGATACCACTAATGGTATTGACCGCCGCCTCGATCTTGTCGCTGATCTCGGTCTCGACCTCTTCCGGCGCCGAGCCGGGCAGCGTGGTGAGGATCAGCACGGTCGGGATGTCGATTTTGGGAAACCGATCGACGCCGAGCGCGCCGTAGCTGAACAGACCCAGCACCGTCAGCACCAACATGATGACGGACGCAAAAACCGGACGCCGGACGCAAATTGCCGCAAGCCACTGCATGAAATGCTCCTACTTGACCGAGACGTGCGCGCCGTCGGTCAGCGTGTCGAGGTTTTCCGTGGCCACCGTCTCGCCGGGCTTGAGCGCGCCGCGCACTTCCAGCAGCCCCTGCCAGCTACGCCCCACGGCGACGATGCGCTCAATGGCGATGCCGCCCTGAATCACGAACACGCGCGCCGCGCTGCCGGACGTGCCCACCGCACTCGGCGGCACCAGCAGCGCCGGCGCATCCTTACCCGGCAGCACCAACGCGACGTGGGCGAAGAAACCCGGCTTGAGCGCGCCGTCGGCGTTGCTGACCTCGGCTTCCATCGCCAGCGTGCGCGACTGGCTCTTGAGCGCCGCGGCGATCCGCTTGATTTTACCCGTGAAAACCCGATCCGGCCACGCGCCAACCGTCAGCATCACGTCGCCGTCCACCGCCAGCAGCCCGGCGTTTGTCTCCGGCACGTCGACTTTGAGCCGCAGCGGATCAGTCCGCACAAGCACCGCCACGACCTTGCCGACCGTCGCGTACTCGCCCGGCGCCACGCGCTTGGCGTCGATCACGCCGTCAAACGGCGCCAGCACGTCGGTATCCGCCGAGGCCTTCTCCGTCAAATCCTGAGCCGCCTTGGCCGCTTGCAGCGCAGCCCACGAAGTCTTGGCGTTGTTCAGCGTCGCTTCCAGCTGCGCCTTCGCCTGGTCCTGCCGCGACTTGGCGGTGTCCAGCAGCGACTGCGGCGCCGAGCCGCCTTCCACCAGCGCCCGCGCCCGCTTGGCCTCCGTCTCCGCCAGTTCCGCCGCTTGCCGCGCCGCCTGGACCTCCGGCACCTTGTTCGGGTTGAACGCGTCGCCCGCGTGCACGAGCCCGAGCCGCGCGCCCGCCTGCGCCGTCGCCGCCGTCGCCTGCGCGAGCCGCATCGCCGCGTCGCGCCGGTCGATCCGCACGAGCAGGTCGCCTTTTTTCACCTTGGTACCGACGTCGACGGCGACTTCCGTCACCAAACCAGCGATGGCTGACGCCACTTCACTGCGTTCATCGGCTTCCAGCGTGCCGGAAAGGTCAATGACTGCGGGCAGTTTCTGTTCCTTGACGGCGGCAACATGGATCGCTTGCACGGCGGCAGCTTTGGCCACGGGCGCGGCGGCAGCGGTCGGCGGCGGCGCGCCTTTGCAGGCAATCAGGCAGGCAAGGGGCAGGACGTGAATCAAGCGCATGGCTCTTCCTCGGCGCGGGTGGCGCGAATGGGCTGGACAGGTGGGCGGTTATTCGGGGCGGACGTTGCCGGTCAGGTGCCGCAGGCGCAGCACGGCGAGGTCCAGGTTGATGCGTTCGCGCTCGACGGCGGCCTCGGCCACGCGCAGGTTGGTATCGGCTTCAGCGACTTCCAGGGACGTGGCGCCGCCCGCAGCTTGCGCCCGCGCGACGATCTCCGCGGTCCGCCGCGACTTTTTGGCTTGGCTAATCGCCACTTCCAGCGTGTGCCGGTCGACCTCGATCTCGGCGCGCGTCTGCGTCAGCGCCGCGTGCAGGTCGCGCTCGGACTTGTCGACCTCCTGCTGCAGCCGCCGCGTCGTCGCTTTGCGCTCATCCGCTTCGGCGTAGCGCAGCCCGCGGTCAAACAGCGGCACAACCAGGTTCGCCGTCGCCGCCCACAGCCAGTTCTGGCCGATGAAGCCCGGCGTGTCGGTGTAGCGCCCGGTGAAATTCGCGGTCAGCATCGGCATCCAACGCCAGTTCGCCTCGGACACAAGCGCATCGCCCGCCGCCACCGCTTGCCGCCGCGCCAGCAGGTCGGGACGCTCATGCAGCGCCGTGTTTTCCTGGGCATCCAGCTCACCTTCCGGCACTTCCAGCTCCGGCGGCGCCGTCAGCGTCGCTGGCGCCGGCAAATCGAGCAGCGAGCCCAGCGCCATCAGCAGCTGGTCGCGGGCCAGCCGCGCCCGGGACAGATCCTGCTCCGCCTTGTCGCGCTCGGTCTCCGCGCGCAGCACCGTGACCTCGCCATCGGCGCCCTGTTTGCGGCGCTGCGTGGCAAATGCGATGCGCTGATCGGCAAGCGCCACGGCGCGCTCAGCGACCTGAATCAGCCGATCCATGCCCGCGACGTTGTAGAAAATCTGCATGATTTGATAGACGATTTCCCGCCGCGTCGCCTCCAAGCTCAGCGCTTGGGCGTCGACCTGGTGGCTCGCCGCATTGCGCGCGAGGATCGGCGACAGGGCAAAGATCGTCTCGTCGACGGTCAGCGCGCCGCCGATCGTGTCCTCTTTTTGGATGACCGACGGCGGGAACGTGCCCGCGGGTATGGTCAACCCCGGCTTGGCCACCGAGATGATGCCCTGCGCCAGCGGCGTCAGGTCAAACTTGGCCTCGACCGAGTTGCGCGTGTACTGGCCTACAGCCGCGATATTCGGCAGGAAATTGGTCGTCACTTTGGCGCGCGCCGCCCGCGCTTCGCCCAGCCGCGCCTGCGCCACGCCGACGTCCGCATTGCGGTCCAACGCGCGGTCAATCGCGCCCGCCAGCGTCAGCGATCCGGAGTCGGCCAACGCCGGCGCCGCGCTCGCCAGCAGCAGAGAAATAGTCAGGAAAACCGAGGATTTCACAGGTGACTCCCGTCTTTCGCAGCAGGGCTGCCGCCGGTCGTGCCGGCGCCGTGGACAAAGAAATGCGCCAAGTCGGCCGCGCCGATCGCCGGCAGCTTGGATGCCATGCCGACGACTGCGATGCGCGCCAGCGCCATCACACACGCCGCGTGACCATCCAGCAGGTCGGCGCGAACCACGCCCTCGCGCACGCCCTGCTCCAGCAGCCGCCGCGACACGCCGTACCAGCCAGCGATCGTCTCGTCCCGCTGGCATTGCAGCGATCGCATCCCGACCTGCTCGCCCATGACGACAGTGAAAAAGCCGCCGTGACGGCGCCCGGCGTTGGCGAACAGCTCAAAAAACGCTTGCAGCTTGCTGACAAACGCCAGGTCGGTGTCGTCCACAAGCTGCTCCAGCCGCTCCAGCAGCGCCCGCCAGCGATCGTGCACCACCGCGCCGACGAGCGCGTCGCGATCGGCGAAATGGTTGTACAGCGTGCCGACCGACACGCCGGCAGCGGCAGCGATCGCGTCAATGCGGGCGTGCGCGGTCCCCTCTTCGGTAATCATCCGCTCTGCGGCGTCCAAAATCGCGATCTGCGTCTGCTCCCGCAGGCGGTCGCGCAGGCGCAGCGGCCGCTCGGGCGCGTGCGGGTCGGGCGGCAAGTCGTTGTCGGGCAATGCAGTCATGGGATTTTGCGCTTGCAGTTTCTGAGTATTTCCGCAGTTCATGAGCAGGTCCCCACAAGGTGAACTGCCATTCACTTGTTGAAGACTAGCCCACTTCTGACGGTTGTCAATCGGAATCGGCAGACGCATCCGCAGAGCCATGAGTTGCATCGCACCGGCGGGCAGCAAGGTGGCGCGGCGGGCGTCCCGGCGGCGACAAAAAGGAGGGAAGATGACTGAGAACTTTGCGCATTTTGGCCTGCCAGTTGACGCGCGGCGGGGGCCAGTGCAAAGTGAACTGCGGCGTGACGAGCACCCTCGGATGGGTCCGGGCAGAACGGCGGCAAGCCGGACGTCAGGACGTAACCGCGAGCGCGGGGAGCACGCGCAAGAACTGGCAAACCAACCGCACTTTTTGGACCCGCCAATGCAGCTGCCGCAGACCGTTGAGTACGCCCTTCGCGCGATGGCTTACATCGCCAACTTGCCGCCCAACGCGTCCGTGCGCGCGCACGATCTCGCCGCGGCGACGAATGTGCCGCCGCACTACCTGTCCAAGCTGATGCGTCGGCTCGTGGTCGCGGGGCTGCTGAAATCGCAAAAAGGCCACCACGGCGGCTTTGTGCTGGCGCTGCCGCCGCGGTACATCCGCGCGTTGGACATCATGGTCGCGGCGGATTACCGCCCGGATCCGTCGCACTGCGCGTTTGGCTGGGGTCACTGCAAGCCCGAGGCGCCCTGCCCGCTGCACCCGTCGTGGAGCAAGCTGAACGAGGCGATCTGCACGTGGGCGGCGATGACGACGCTGGCGGACATGCTCGTCGAAGGCGGCTTGCCGATGCCGAGCGAGCTGGCTGCGGCGGCGGCGGCGACGGGCGATGCCCAGGTCATGCGCGACCCGCGCGGGCTGCTGGACGAGAAGCTGAAGAAGCCGCGGCGTGTGGCGCTCAAGGCCCTGTCGATCGCCGGGCAGTAGCGCCAATCTCCTGAAAATACAGCCGATCCCGCGCTGCCGGGCGACCCGGGCGGCTTGAACTGTCACCGCTCCGTCATGGCGCGCTTTGCGCCGATTGCCTGTCTGGAGTGGCGGCGCGTAAGCTCGCGGCGCACGCCACTTTGGGTGGTGCAATGCGGAATTTTCCGGCGAGTGGCGACGCCGAACCGCAGCCAAATGCAGGCCCGTCCGCCACTGGGAGGCGCCATGCGCCAGGTCCGTGGTGTCTGGATTGCCCTCGCGCTGGCGCTTGCGGGCGCCGCCTGTGGCCCTACCGTAACCCCAGATCAGGCCGACGCGGCCAGCGTTTTCGCCGATGGCAGCGATGCGGCGACGGCTGGCGTGACGCCGGTGCTTGGACCGGCGAGCGCGGCGACCGTCGTCACGGCGGAGAGCGGCGGCGTCCTGACGTTCAGCGGCAGCAGCGGCACGACGGTCACGCTCGCCATCCCCGCGCACGCGCTGGCCTTTGACACGACGGTGACCTGCCACGAGGTGACGGCGCTCACCGGCGCGCCGCTGACGGCTTGGCTCGGTGGCGCTCAGTGCGCGCCCAACGGCCTCAGCCTGGCGCTGCCGGCGACGCTGACGGTGCAGACCGCGGGCGCGCTGCCCGCGGACGCGCTGGTGGGCGTTGTCGTGCAAGACGACGGGACGGACCTGCGGCTGATGGTCGCCAAGCGGCTGGATGCGCGGACCGCGGCGGTGGCGCTGAGCCACTTCACCGGCTGGGGCGTCGGCACGCCGCCTCCCGGCCAGCAGCCGTCGCCCGCGGGTCAGGTGTGGGCGCAGGCGAGCGCCGAAAATGCCCTGGGCGCCCTGCAGGCCATCGCCCAACAGACCGGCAATCCGGCGTCGCTGCAGTCCCTGGCGCAGATCCTCCAGGGCTGGTTTGACGCCGATCTGGCGCCCCGGCTTGTGGCGCAGAACGCCGCCGACGCTGAAGCGACGTTTGCCGAGGCGGTGGCGTGGCAGCTGGACGTGCACCAGAACGGCGTTGACGGCCTGCTGGCGGCGACTATGGCGACAGAACAGGCTGAACTGGCGGCGTTTTTGGCGGCTATGGTGCAGTCGGCGCTGAACAAGTGCAACGCCGGCAACGACTTCCAGCAGGCGCAGCTGGCGGTGCAGTGGTATGGTCGGGTCCAGGCACAAGGGCTGGAGTCCGCGAGCGGCATCGATCTGGCGACCTTTCGCAGCAATTTCTGCGTCCACGCGCAGATCACGAGCGGCGGCTTTGGCCCGATGCTCTCGGACGGCACGAGCGGGAGCTTCGACGCGGCCTTCACCTACACAATCGGCACCGCCGCGCCGGCAACCGACCGCGCCTTCCGCGTCCGCGCCTCGACGATCGGCGGCCTCGTCTCGCCGGTGACGCTGGACACCGGCACCACGCCCAGCTACCACGCCGACACTTCGCCGATGCCCGCCGGCAGCGACATGACCGTGGCGATCGAGGCGTGCGTGCTGCCGTTCGATGGCCTCGCCTGCGCCAGCCAGAGCTACAAGGACACGCACACCGCGCCGTGCGGCCACGTCGGCGTCACCTGCTGCGGCGGCGGCGCCTGCGATGGCGGCTTGAGCTGTCAGGCCGGCAAGTGCCAGCCCCTGTGCGGCCACGCCGGCGCCGCGTGCTGTAGCGGCAACAGCTGCGACAACGGCCTGGCGTGCCAGTCCGGCAGCTGCCTGGCGCCGTGCGGCGATGCCAACCAGCCCTGCTGCAGCGGCGGCAGCTGCAATGCCGGCAACGCCTGCAGCGGCGGCACCGTCTGCACGCCGTGCGGCGGCGCAAGCCAACCGTGCTGCCCCATCAGCCCGACGTGCTCCGGCGGGCTTGTCTGCGGCACCGGCAGCGTCTGCGGCCCCTCGCCGTGCAACCCGAACGACCCGCTGAAATGCACGCTCGGCGACAAACAGTGCGTCGGGATTCCGTACATGGGCGCTGGTTCGTACAACGCCTGGCGCGAGTGCGTGCTCAACGACGTCGGCTGCCCCCAGTGGACGAGCAGCGGCCCGGCGTTGCACATGTGCACCGTAGTGCCCAGCGTCACCAAGAACTTCTGCGACCCGACCGGCGGCGCCCATTGCGTGTGCGAGTGCGACCAGCTGGGCACGACGAAGTGCTACGACCAGGGCGAGGGCTTCTCGACCTGCGCGCTCGACCAGAACAACGGCGTCGTCGCCGAATGCCACTACTGGCAGGGCACGGCGTGCGGCCCGGGCCAGGAGGTCGTCGGCTGCGACAGCTGCGCGTGCAAGCCCACGCCACCGGCGTGCGCGGGACTCTCCGCCGGCTTCAACGGCCTCGTGTGCTACAACAACGGGCTGTGGTCCTGCGAAGTCGCCTTCAACGGCTGCAACATCGCGGCGATCGACGACGGCGCCTGCCCGTCGAACCAGCACTGCGACGCCGCGGCAGCCAACTGCGTTCCGAACTGACGGTCGAGCCGCTGGCTCAAGACGACGGGCCGCCGCCGGGCGTGTTGCCGATTCTCAGCCGCGACCGCGGTCGGCCGGCAGCGCGTCGGCCGGGCGAACCCGCAGCGCTTGAACCTCCTGCCAAAACGCCGCCTCGGCGGTCAGCAGCCGCGCGATGTACGCATCGTCACGCGCCACAACGACGTGCAGCGGCGCTTGGCCCGGCAGGTAGCACCAAAAGTCGATGGCCGGCAGCAGCGTGATCGCCAAGATGTGCTGCAGCTGGCCGACGTAATACTGCGGTGGCCGGCCATGCTTGGCGGTCTTTGCGTACACGCTTGGGCCGCACTTGATCTCCACAACGCGCGCGCCATCGGCGGACAGCCCGTCCAAGCTCGCCCGCAGCCACGGGTGCGCGGTGCTCTGCACGCACGCCGGCGCCACCGGCACGCCCACCTGCACCACGTACCGCGCGCGCGCCTCCGGCTCGGTGCGCGTGCCAAACGCCATCGCTGCGCTG
>CAIPXZ010000489.1 GCA_903869075.1 uncultured Myxococcales bacterium
CAGCTGCGACGCGGCAATTTTCGGCTGCAGCTCCGCCCGCCATGCCTCGCTCGACTGCGCCTTCAGGTCCACGCCGATGACCTGCACGGGCGCCAGGAACGCGCGCCGGCACGCCGCCTCGACGATCGCCGGGATCAGCTTGCGGCCGGTCAGGTCGCCCTGCGCGCCAAAAATCACAATCTGTGTCGGAACTTGCACAGTCGGTGGCGCAGACAGCATGGACCCTCCCCGGCGGCGACGATACTACGGATTCTCGTGCGGCACGATGCGAAATCCGGGGCCGTCCAGCGCTTGCGGCGGCAGCGGATCCAGCGCCAGATCCAGCAGCGCGTCCAGCAGCTCATCCGCGGCGTCGGCGTCATCCAGCTCCAGCCGCAGCGTGTGCCAGCCGGCCGCCAGCAGCCCGGCGCCCAGCGGCCGCGGCACCGGCAGCGCGGGCAGCGGCGGCTCCAGGAAGCCCGCCGTCGTCGCCTGGCCGACCGTCAGCGGCGTCCCCGCCACCGTCAGCTGCCCGGCAGCCAACTGCCAGCGCAGCCCGCCGCCCACCGGCACCAACGGGACCGCAGTCGGCACCTCGCGCACCCGCCGCCGCGCGCATGTCAGGGCGTGGAAAGCGTCCATGAGCGAAAATACGTCATCCTCTTCATACGTTACGCCGCTCAGCTGCGCCGACTGCCCTTGGTGGATCGCCAGTGCGTCGGCCAGCAGCGGCGCATCGATGACCGCGTGCCATGGGTCCTTGCCGCCGAGCACGCGCCACAGCCGCGCCGGGGTCAGCTGCCGCGCCAGCCAGCGCGCCGGCAGCGTCTGCCGCGCCAGCCACGGCTGCGTCAGGCAGCCGCTGTCACCGTCCAGCCGCTCCTCGGCCGTGGCGAGGTCCAGCAGCGCCGCTTCGGCGTCCACCGCGATCATCGCCGCCAGCGCGTCCACGAGCCAGCCCGGCGGGTCGCCCGCCAGCGTCGGTCGCGCCGCCGCCAGCAGCAGCTGCGGCAGCAGGAAACGATCGAGCACGGCATCGGCGCTGAGCGTGGCGTCGCCGATCTCGGCCAGCGCGCGGTCCAGCACAGCGCCGTCCATGGCGCCCGAGTCCAGCAAGTGCTTGAGCGAATGCGCAGTTTTCAGCCATGACGTGCCACGCGGCAGATGCCAGAAGCGCTCCGGCGGCGCGCCTTGGGCGCGCAGCAGCTCGACCAGCGCCTCGAGCGACTCAGCCAGCAACGGCAGCGCTTGCGGCGAAAACACTTGATGGAGGCACTTGTCACGCTGGGCGGCTTGCATGGTTCCTCGCGGCTGGCGGCAGGCCAACTTGCGGGCGCAGCATAGCGCGTGCATGACAAGACTTGCCATGTGCCAAAAAAAACGGCATGCCGCGCCCCGGGAAGTGAGTGTCCCAGCCCGCCCCATCCGCCAGGAGACCGTACCATGCAGTTCGAACTCGACGTCATCGCCAAACGCCTGCAACTGCCCGTAACGCGTGGCCATTCCCCGACCGTCGAGCCCATGCGGGCCGGCTATGACGACGAATGGGAGGACGACGACGAGTTCGAGGAAGACGAAGATTTCGACGACGACGGCGAGGACGGCGACGACGATTTTGACGAGGACGAGGAAGAAGACGAGGACGACGAGGTCGAGCGCGAGCTGAATTTCGACGAAGACGACTATCCGGTCGCCGACGAGGAAGAGGAAGAAGAGGCGGAGGTCGACCCGGAGAAGGAACTGGACGAGGGCGAAGGCGTGCCGCGCAAGTCCCCGACCGACCTGGATGACGACGATCTGGGCCTGGACGAGGTCGACGGCGACGTGGAAGCCGACGAAGACACCGACGAAGAGAAATGGTGGGATTGATCACGCTTTCCAGACGCTTGCGCGCCTGAGTTCCGCCGGTCGGCCGCGTGTCAACTGAGCAAATTGACGCACTTGTTGGCGGCAATCACTGGACAGGCGACTGCGCATCAGCTACAAGCCGCGCCGCCGCGGGGTGCCACCCTGCGGTTCCGCTGGACAAAATCAGGCCCGCGCTGGACTCGCCTTAGGCGAGTGTGGACGAGCCTGATTGCCGCCCGCGGACGCCAAACCGATGGATGCGTTGCTCTGCGGGAGCGCATCCGCTGAGAGAAATCCGGATCTTGCAAGGTGCGCAGCGCCAAGACGTGCTGCAGCGAGTCGATTTGTTCCGCAGACGTGACTGGAGCCCTGACCGTCGATGAAGTGGACCGTGCCAGCCCTGCCGACCGCGCCGCAGCCCGCCCCGATGGGCGCGCTCGTGGCGTTGCGCACGGGGACGACGCCGGCGCCGTCCGGGCAGCGCGAGAACGGGCAGCGCGAGAACGGACAGCACGATCTGAGCGACGCGCCGCAGCTACCGCCGGTGCGCACGCCCCTGCGCGTGGCGCGCGGACTGCTGGCGACGACGCGGCCGTCGGTCGTCGGTCTTGTGTTTTTTACTGGCCTGCCGGCGTTGGCGATCGACGACGCGGCGTGGCCGAGTCTGGCGCGCGGCGCGGCGATCATCGCGGGCATCGCGCTGTGTGCGGCGGCGAGCTCGGTGTTCAACGCTTGGCTGGAGCGCGAGTCCGACAAGAACATGGCCCGCACGCGCGCGCGGCCGCTGCCGACCGGGCTTGTGCGGCCGGGCGAGGCGCTGGCGTTCGCCATCCTGCTGTCGCTGGGCGGCGTGGCGCTGCTGGGCTGGCAGGCGACGACGGGCGTGGCGCAGGCGGCGCGG
>CAIPXZ010000490.1 GCA_903869075.1 uncultured Myxococcales bacterium
GAGGAGGCGTGGGCGGCGGTGGACGGCGTCTGCGCCGCGCTGGAGGTGCTGGATTCGCGTTACGTCGGCTTCAAGTATTTCTCGCTGCCGGACGTGATCGCCGACAACGCGTCCAGCTGGCGGTTCGTGCTCGGGGCGTGGCAGCCGCCGTGCGACGTGGCCGACTTGCCGATGGCGATGGCCATCGACGATGTCGTCGTGCAGACGGGCTCGTCGCGCGACATCTCCGGCCATCCCGTCGATTCGCTCGTGCAGCTCATGGATTTGCTGACGGAATTTGGCATCACGCTGCCCGCCGACGCGATCATCCTGACCGGCGCGGCGACGCTGGCTGAACCGCTGCGCGCCGGCACGCAGGTGCGCCTGCGGGTGCCGGGGTTGGCGGACGTGGCGGTGCGGGTGGTGTGAACGCTACGGGGTGCCCGGAGCCGCCACCGGCGCGTCGTGCCAGGTGGCAAATTCCGGCTGGATCTGGTTCTGCGCCTTCGCGCGATTGATCAAGCCAGACAACGTCTTGGACGGCCATTTCTTCTGGATCAGGTTGATCAGCCAGTCCGGCAGTGCGCCCTTCGGGTCCGTGTGCACTTCCACCGTCAGCTTGGTCTTTTCGCCGCCCGGCAGCGCTTCGAACCGGTAGTACGTGTTCTTGGCCTCCGCCCGCACGCAGCAGTCGTCCGCGCCTTTGCGGCCATCCACCACCGACTTGATGCGCGCCGTGAACACCCGCGCATTGTTGTCCGCCTGGCCATCGGCTTTGAGCACATAATCGCGGTCGGAGATGGGAAACGGCAGCGAAAAGTGGATCCAGTAGGTCTCGGCATACGGATTCGGCTTCTCCAGCATCTTTTGCTCGGCGAAGCGATCGACCCAGAACTTGCGCTGATCGCGGTCCAGGAACGTCGTCATGATCTTGCCGATGTGCAAATTCGCCGTGATTTCGCCCTTGAAGGCGAACAGCTCGCTGCCCGGCACCTGCTTGCGCCAGACCTTGACGCCGTCGAACGTGCCGACGTTCTCCCAGCTGCCTTCCTGGGCGAAGCCGAGCGCCGAGACAAGCGTCAGGCACGCCACCAAGGCAAGGATCGAGCGCCGCGTGAACTGCTGCAACATCATGAAATTCTCCTGTCGTCGGGGCCGCAAGGCCATCTTATCGCCCAAACGCTGCCGCCGCGCAACCGCTTACGGCAGCGTCAACGTCTGCGTCGTCAGGTTGGGATCGGCGGCGATCTCCGCGTCCGTAAACGGCATATCGCGGAATTTGCGCTGCGCAAAAAGCTTCGCCTGGTCGGTGAACTGCGGGCTGAGCGGGTCGCTCGACTGGCCGTACGTCAGCACCGCCTTGGCGTGCGGGCCATCGGCCGTCAGCATGCACGCCATCACAAAGCTCGAGCCGTAGTTGACCGGATAGCCGTCGCCCGGCGCCAGCCCGGAGCCCGTCACGTCGTTCGTCGGCGGCGTCATCCGCAGCGCCGGCAGGATCGTGTCGTTCTCGCCCGGCACCCAGCCGACGACCTGGAACGCGCCTTCCGGGTCGTCCGAGCCATGAATCGCCAAGCGATCCACGCCCTTGAGCGTGTACTCAAAGTCCGGCACCGCGGCGTCCAGCGGGATCTTCGCGTTCTGCAGCACCAGCACCGCCCGCGCCAGCGTCTGTACCGCCGGGTTGTCCGTGCCGGTCGGCGTCAGCGCCAGGCCATACGGCGTGCCGATCGGGTCGGCGACGACGAACGGGTGCGCCCAGCCCGGGCTGTTCGCGTCGTACCAGAATTCGCGCCACAACAGCGCGCCCTTGCCGTCCGCCGTCGCCGTGCGATCCCACTTGCCGAGGATCGCGCACGCCGCGCCCACGTCCACCGCCTGGCTGCCCACCTGCACCTGCGTCACGCCCGCGCACGCGGTCAGCAGATCCGGCAGCGCCAGATCCGCCGAATGGATGTGGTCGTTCATGAACATCGCCGTCAGCTCGTCTTGCGTGAACTTGCCGTCCTCGCCCGCCGCCGCGTCCTTGCCAACACTTTGCAGGAACGTGAGGTTCAGCCGCGTGCGCAGCGATCGCGCCGTCCGCTCCGGACCGTACATGCCGCCATAGCCCTCCAGCAGCTGTGCCGGATTTGTCAACCAATGGGAATCATTGGCATTAAACACAAAATCGGTGCGCGTCAGGTGCGGCGTCTCATTCCACGGCGTCAAGCCGCCCTCGCGCGCGCCGGGCTTCACAATCCAATCGTTGGCCGCCGTCGAGCCGTCCAGCAGCACCGCGCCGTTCTCCCGCAGCGTGGCGACGGCGAAGTCCGTGTCCGCCGCCCACGCATCCAGCACCGCCTGCGGCACGTTCGGGGTGCTGTGCGACTCGGTGAAAAAGGCGTTGCCCTGGTCGTCCGCCGCCATCGTGTTGGTCCACGGGTTCGCCTGCACCGACTGGCAGACGCTCTCGAGATCGCCGACCGACGTCGTCGTCGCAAAGCCGAGGAAATGGTCGATCAGCCGGCCGTTGTTGGCGTTGGCATCGCGCAGCGTAAACGCCTGATCGCTCGTCCAAGCGCCGATCAGCGGCGCCACAAGGATCGGCCCGTGGTGCGAATTCCAGAACGTCTGGGTCTGCGCCACCAGGCTGCCGTCCGGCTGCTTGATCTGGATCGTCTCGTCGTGGCTCGTCATCTTCATGACCTTGCCGTCGACGGTGTAGCTCGTCGGATCGCCGGGCACCAGTTTGAGCTTGTAAACCGTGAACTTGCGCGACGCGGACACCGTCTCAGTCCACGCCACATGCTGGTTGTGGCCGATAAGCACGCCGCCGACGCCCATCAGCGACGCGCCGGCAACGTCGACGACGCCGGGGATCGTCAGATGCGACTCCCACAGCCGCAGTTCACCGAACCACGGAAAGTGCGGGTTGGCCAGCACCGCGCCCAGCCCTTCCGCGACCTTTTCCTTGCCCAAGCCCCAGCCGTTGGAGCCGATCTTCGGCTCGTGCAGCGGCTGCAGCGCCTCGGCAAACGCCAGCAGCTGCGCGCCCGCTGCCGTCGGATTCAGCCACTGCGGCCAGGCATTTTGCGTTGTCGTCTTCGGCGGTTGCGCGCTGGCCAAGTACGGCTTGAAGTTGCGAGCGGACGCCAGCTCGCCCAGATCGGCATAGTACGCCAGCAAGTCTAGCTCGGTGATCGGCTGGACCCAATCGGCGCCCTTGCACGGAGACGGCAGCCCGTCCTTGCCGACCTCCGCCAGCCGCGCGTTGTAACCCGCGGCGTAGCCCGTCAGCATGTTTTGTGAATTCACCGAGATCTGCGCGCTCCAGAACTGCTGCGCGTGCCGCGTCACCTCCATCGCCTTGTACGCCCAGTCGCTGACGACATTGACGTTCTGGCCATCGTCGGTCAGCGCCCCGGGGCCGAACCAGCGCGACCGCTCGCTGCGGACCTTGACGATCTGGTCGGCGAGCGTACAGATATTTTCCTTGGCGAATGCGTAGCCTTGGCCGTAGCCCAAGCCCTGCCAGCTGCTGGCGGTGATGTGCGGGACGCCGTAGCTTGTCCAGCGGATGGTGACTGTCTGCTGCGGCGTCGTTTCCTTGCTGGCGCAGGCGCTGAGCCCCAGCGCGAGGCACGTGGCCAGCAGGCCCAAGCGGCAAATGGTCATGAAACACTCCGATACTTCAGGTTTTTGCCACCGGTGCCGCTTCCAGGATCCCGGTCGACGGGTGATACGGCCGCGGCACGGACCAGCTCAGATCGTCCAGCAGCGCCGGGTTCTCCAGCCGCCGGACCACCTCGCGGGCGAACACGGAAGCCTGCAGGCCGTCGATCATCCGGTGGTCGAGCGCGATGCACAACGGCAGCGACTTTTGCACAACGACCTGCCCGTCCACCACCGCCGGGCGCTCGTACACACCGCCGACCAACAACACGCCGATGCTCCGCGCGTTGGGAAACAGCGGCGCGTAGGCAAAACGGATGCCGTACATGCCCAGCGACGTCACCATGATCGAGCCAAACGGGTCATCGGGCACGCCCATCCAGCGCAGATCCCAGCCCCAGTCGTGGTTCAGGTACGCAAGCAGCCGCAGGAACGGCCGGGAAATGAACGGCGGCAGCACCGACAACATCTGCTTGGTCTGGCGCAGCAGCGGGTCGTCGTTCTTGCGGATTTTGTCAGCCGTCGCCTGCAGTTCCGTGGCGATCTCGGCGGTCGTGCGCTTGTCCGCCTGGCGGATCACCGCGCCCGACAGATCGGCGCCCGCCAGCTTCTTGCCGTCGGCGTGCGGCACAGCGACCTGCAGGAACACGTCCACGTCCCGCCGCATCCAGATCCGCCCGCGGCGCACAAGGCAGTTCAGATCCGGGTGCGCGCCCAGCACGGACGCCACCGCGCGCGCCACCGCATGCGTCACCGTGAGCTTTTGACCGGTGCGCGCGTGATGGGCCTCCAGGTGCGCCAACAGCGGCCCGGCATTGATGTCGGTGTCGCCGAGGATCGTCGGATCGCGCGGCCCATCCCAAATGATCGGCGCGAGCACGCGAAACGCGGACACCGATTGCGGCCGGAAATAGCGCTCAGTCATCACGCCCTCCGGCGACGGTGGTGGGGCTACGGCTGCTGCGGCGCGGCTGGACCGGCCTTGGCGAACTGCTCGGGAATTTTGCCGCCCTTGCTCGGGTCGTAGCGGCGCACGAAGGCCTCGTAATTGCCGGCGGTCTTCTTCAATTGCGTCCGCATGCCGGCGATCGTGTCCACCGGCAGCCGCCGCGTCGCGCGCGTAATCAGCCAGTCCGGCAAGCTGCCGCCGGAATCCGCGTCGATCTGGTAGGTCACCTTCGTGTGCTTTTCGTCCAGCGCCTGCAGCTTGTAGTAGCCGCGCAGCCGCGGCATCCGCACAACGCCATCCACCGGTCCCGGGCCCTGGTTTGTCACCGAGGTGAACTTGATCATCACCTCGCGCTTGTCCGGATCGGCCGTGACGACGGCGGAGATCACCACGTCGCGGTCGGAAACCGGCCATGGCGCGTCGGTGCGGTTGTAGATCAGCCGATCGAACTCGTTGATCTGCTTGAGGACGCGGTTTTCCATGCAGTTGGCCATCCACTCGGTGGCGCGCTTGGCGTCGTCGAGCATGGCCAGCACTTCAAATAGCCCGGCGTCGACCGTGGCCGTGCCGCGAAACGCCGGCAGCGAGCGACCTTCCTCGGTCATCATCGAGACGGCGATGCCGTCTTCAGTGAATTCGTGGTGCCACTTGCCGTCGGCCTCGACCGCGCCGCTCGCGGTCGCCAGCAGCGTCAACGCCGCAACAACCAACCACACAGCCTTGAACTTGAACGAAAACTTACCCTGCTCGCGCATTGCCCATTGCTCCCCGTGAAGACACCCCGCGCCTATCCTAGCGCAAAAGGCCCGGGGCGTGGCAAGCATCTGCGCGTTGGGAGTGGCTACTTGCTGATGGTGCAGTAGCTCGGGAACACCTTCGGCAGCGGCGCCGTGAAGTCGGTGTTCGGCCCGCCGAGCGTGTAATTCTTCAGGAACGCCCAGTCCGCCGCCGTCATTTCCGCCGGCCATTTGTGGCCGGTGCCGTGGTTGCACTGCACGACGAAGTGGTTGTCCGTGCGCAGCGCCGGGATCAGCGCGTTGGCCAGCAGGTCAAAGTTCTGCGAGAACGCGCTGTCCGTCGCGCCGCCCCAGACGACCATTTCCGGGAACTTGTTGGTGGTGCTGGGGAATTTGAAGAGGTAACCGCCCGAGAACGGCGCCGCGGCGGCGATGACGTCCGAGCGGCTGAAGGACGTGAAGACCGTCATCATGCCGCCGCCGGACATGCCGGTGATGTAGACGCGCTTGGCGTTGGTCTTGTACTGGCCGCTGACGCACTTGAGCATGTCGTCAAAGAACACGAGGTCGACGTTGTCGTCGGCGAAAGCCTGCGCGCCGTACGCCCATTCGGTCTGCGTGACGGGGTTGCCGCTGGCGTCGCGCTCGGATTCGGGGACGACGAGCACGAACTGCTCGCTGGCGAGCAGCTTGTCAAAGCCGGTGTCGCTGACGATGCCGGGCATGCTGCCGCCGACGCCGTGGTACAGGAAGACGACCGGCAGGTCGGTCGCGGTGTTGCTCTGCGGCAGGTAGACGGTGAAGCGGCGGCTGCGCTCGGCGCTGGTGAAGGTGTTGACGCCGGCCTGCAGCGTCGGGCACGTGGCGATGCCGGCGTAGTGCTTGACGGTCGCGGCCGTGCACGCGCTCTCGGGCGTGGCGGCTTGCGTGCCCCACTTGACGGCCTTGAAGGTGCTGGTGGCAACGTCCTTGGCGAATTCAACGACCGTGCCGCTCATGTCGCCGCACATCGTGCCGTCGGCGCTGATCGTGCCGCTGAGCTTGAAGTTGGAGACGTGGACGTCGCTGCCGGTCGGCGACGCCTTGCCGGGGATGAGGATCGGGTCGGCGAACGACGCGGTGAACGCGCCGCCCTTGGCGACGGTGACGTTGGTCACGGTGCCGATCGGGTCGCTGACGTAAATCGGCGTCTCCTTGTCGGAAATCGCCCGCAATTCCAAGGTCTTGAGCGTGCCGCCGTCGGCCAGGGTGCCGGACGCCGTCAGGATCGCCTTGAACGGCAGGATCAAGCCGCCAAACGGCACGACGTTGACCGCGAGGTAGTATTCGCCGTCGGCGATGAGCGGCGCGGCGCTGGAGTCACCGGCGGCGTCACCGGCGGAGTCACCGCTCGTCGCGTCGTCGGTGGTGGCGGTGGTCGCGGAGGATCCGCAGGCGGTGCTGAGACCGGCGACCGCGGCGAACGCCGCAAGAAGACGCAACATCTTGAAATCAAAGCGCAACATGACTCTCCATCGTCTGCAGGTGACGCGGCTTTCTGGCCTGCTGCGCCCGGATCTTCGGCTAACCCGCCGAAATTTGCGCAGTCGTCACACGCACGCTACGCAAGTCAGCGCAGGGTTGCAAGTCCCGCAGCGTTGCAGGAAAGTGGCGCCGGCGTTGTCACGGCTTGGCCAGCCGCCAGCCGACCTCGCCCCGCCGGAGCTTGCCATGAGCCTCTTGAGCCGCGCTGCCCTGGAAGCGGACCGCCTGCTGCACGGCAAGGCCGTACGGCCGCCGTCCGGCGCCATGGTGCCGACGCCGCTGATGTCGCCGGGCGCGACGCCGGGCACGCTGTTCGCCGATCCGCACGCCGAACCGACGCACGTGGCCTGGATGCGCTACGGTCCCGGGCATTTTGCCAGCGGCGACCTGCAGCCCGCGCAATCGGTGGCGGAGCTGGCGCCGCAGCCCGGGCAAATCCTGTGGATCGACGTGCGCGGCACGAGCGATCGCGAGCGGCTGCAAGCGATCGGCGATCTGCTGGGCGTGCATCC
>CAIPXZ010000491.1 GCA_903869075.1 uncultured Myxococcales bacterium
CATCGGCGGCGGCACCACCGAGATCATGCGCGAAATCCTGACCAAACTGCTGGGCGTGTAGCGCCTACTCCAGGTCGACCCGCACCCGCGTGATGCAGTCCTTGAGCGCCTGCCGGCACGTCGCGGTGTCGGCAGCGCGGACGATCACCCAGCCCTCGCCTTCATAGCCGTCCGCGCGCGCTTGGCCGACCTTGGGCAGCGACTTTTCGACGACGTACTGGCCCATCAGGTCGTCGGCGCGCTCCAGGCCGTACACGCCCTTGACGCGTTTGCCGACGCCCTGGCCGCGCAAAAACGCGACGCCTGTCGACCACTTGCGCTCCATCGGCGGGAATTCGCCCAACACCATCAGCCGCACCCAGTTGGCGATCATGTCGGTCTCATGCGCCAGCGACATCAGCGGCATGATGTGCACGCCCGGCGGCCGCGCGCCGACCTCGGAGATGCACGCCGTGCCGTCCTTGCGCACGAACCACTCCATGTGGCTCAAGCCGGTGTCCATGCCGAGCGCCGTCAGCGCCGCGGTGTTGGTCGGCCAAAAGTCGCGGAACATCGGCAGGTCAGCTTCGCGCGGCAGCAGCACGCAATACTGAATCCACGGATTTTCAAGCACTTCCAGTGGTCCCGGCAGATAGTGCGTGCCCGAATGCCACACTGGCCGGCCGTTGATCGTCACGGTCTCGCACGTGTGCTCGCTGCCGGTGACGAATTCCTCGCCCTGCAGCGGCCGGTCCAGGCTCGGGCGCAGCGACTTCAGCGCGTTCTGCAGCTCCGTTTCGTTGTTGATCCGCCACGTTGCCCGCGAGCCAAGTCCATCCACTGGCTTGACGATGATCGGGTAGCCGACCTCCTCGGTCAGCTTCCACCCGTCCTCGTCGCACTCGATCAGCCGGCTCCGGGCGCACGGCAAGCCGGCTTCGCGCAGGACTTTTTTCATCTGCGCCTTGTCGCGGAAATTGCGCGCGGCGCGGGTGTGCAACCCAGGAATCCCAGCAATTTCACGCGCTTCAGCCAGCGGCACCTGCAGCTGTTCCAGCACCCCCAGCAGCCGGTCCACGCGCCCAAGCGAGCGCGCGATCGCCTTGCACGCCTGCGCCAGCTGTTGGCCATCCATGCAATTCGCCACGCGGTAATGCGCCGCCAACCGCGCGTGCAGCTCTGGCGGCAGCCGCTCCGCCGGGTCGCTGGAAATCACCACGGCTTGCACGCCGGGCAACGCCGCCAGCGCGTCCAGATAGCGCAGCGTGTTCTCCTGGAAAAACGGCGCGACAAGCACAGCAACGCTCATGGAACCCTCCGGCTGGTGCCGTAAAGTCTACACCCGCCGGGCGTTGCCGCACATCAAATTCACGGCCGGCGCTGCCACAAGCCGCTTGCGCCGCGGGCCAAGCTGGCGTACTTGCCGGGGCTGGAGGTCGCGATGCCACAGACAGCGCCAAAGACGCCACAACTGGACCCGTCCTGGCTGGCCGTCCTCGGGGACACCTTCGACCAGCCGTACATGCGCGATTTGCGGCAGTTTTTGCTGGAGGAGAAGCGCCAGCACGTCGTTTATCCGCCGGGACCGGACATCTTCAACGCGTTTTGGGCGACGCCGTTTGACGCCGTGCGCGTCGTCATCCTCGGACAGGATCCCTACCATGGCGCGGGGCAAGCGCACGGGCTGTGCTTTTCCGTGCAGCCGGGCGTGCCGTCACCGCCGTCGCTTGTCAATATTTTCAAGGAAATTCAGAGCGATGTGGGCGTGAAGCTGCCGGACAATGGCAACCTGCTGCCGTGGGCGCGCCAGGGCGTGTTGCTGCTGAACGCGGTGCTGACGGTGCGCGCCGGTCAGCCGCAGTCGCACGCCAACCACGGCTGGGAGCAGTTCACGGACCGCGCCGTCGCCGAGTTGAACCGCCGCCGCGAAGGCCTGGTTTTTGCGCTGTGGGGGTCGCCGGCGCAGCGCAAGGCAGCGTCGGTCGATCGCAGCCGCCACCTGGTGCTGACGGCGCCGCACCCGTCGCCGTTGGCGGCGCACCGCGGCTTCTTCGGTTGTCGCCACTTTTCGCAGATCAACGCGCACTTGGTCGCGCGCGGCCAGCCGCCGATCAACTGGTCGCTGCCGTCGGCCACGCCGCCGCGCTGAGGCCTCACGCCAGCCAGGCACACGAGCGCTGGATGATCTGCGCAAGTCCCTGCGACCACTCGGGATCTGCGTTCAGTGACCGCACCAGCGCCAGGTCCTCGCCGCCCGCCGCTTTGAAATCCTCACGGCCGCGCATGCCGATTTCTTCCAGCGTCTCCAGGCAATCGGCGACGAACGACGGCTCCGCGACGACGATTTTGCGCACGCCCTTGGCCGCCAGCTCCGTCAGCACCACGTCCGTGTACGGCTTGATCCACGGCACGCGCCCCAGCCGGCTCTGGAACGCCACGGTCGTGTGCGCCGGGTCCAGCTGCAGCCGCGCCATCAGCCCGCGCGCCGTGGCGAAACACTGCGCGCGGTAGCACGACGCGTTGGCGGCGCCCAGCGCATCGCAGCACGTCGGCGCCTTGAGGCAGTGCTGGCCGGTCACATCGGTCTGTGTGCAGTGGTGTTCGGGAACGCCGTGAAAGCTCAGCACAACGTGATCCGGCGCGTCGTGGGCGATCGCCGCCTGCAGGTGCGCCGACAGCCCGTCCAGGAATTCCGGCGCATCCCAAAACGGCGGCACGACGTGCAGCGACGGGATGACCCAGCGCGCCGCCGCTGCCTCGATTGCCGCCTGCACCGCCGAGCCCGTGGACGCCGCGGCGTATTGCGGGAACAGCGGCACGACGCAGACGCGCGTGATGCCCGCCTCGGCAAAAGCTTGAAATGCCGCGGGAATCGACGGATCGCCGAACTGGAACGCCAGCCGCACCAGCGCCCGCTCGCCCAGCGCCGCCTGCACGCCCTGCGCGAGGTCCTGACCGTGAAAAAGCAGCGGCGAGCCGCGATCCGTCCAAATCTTGCGGTACGCCGCCGCCGACTTGGCCGGCCGAAAGCGCAGGATGATGAAGTGCAGCAGCAGCCAACGCTGCCACGCCGGAATATCAATCACCCGGGGATCATTGAGAAATTGCCCAAGGTAGCGCCGCACATCCGCGACCGCCGCCGACGCCGGCGTCCCCGTATTCACCAGCACAACGCCGACGCGTTCCTGCCCAAATTCCGCCATCTGCTTGTGCTCCGTGCGCGCCGCTCAGCGTCGCTTTTTGCGCGCCGGATCGGCCTCGCCGTCATCGCCGCCGCCCAACGCCAACGGCTTGTAACTACTGGCAAACGCCGCGAGCGCGTCGTCATAGCCAAGCGCGCCCGCCGCCGGTCCAGCGCGCAAATCCGCCACCGTGCGCCAGTCTTCGGCGCGCACCGCATCGCCCAGCGCCGCGTCCGCCGCCGTCAGCGCGCCCAGCGCCCGCACCTGCGCGCCCGCGTCCGCCGCCAGCGCCTCGTGCATCGCCGCCGCGGACGCGTAGCCCGCCGCCTGCGCGTCCGCGCCGCTGACCTGACCCAGACCCATCCGCGTCGCCCGCAGCGCCGCCAGCGGGTCCAGCGCCTGCGCCTCGTGCAGCGCCCGGTACTCGGCGCCCTGGTCCTTGTGGCTGTCCACAAGCCAGCGCCCGGTCGCCAGCCAGAACTGGTACGGCTCAAAGCGCAGCGCCATGCGCTCATCGGTGCGCGGCGGCAAAAAATGCTGTTCCGTCAGGACAATCGCCGCCAGCCCCGCCACCGGAACCTGCGCCAGCGCTGCCGCCTGCGCCAGCGTCTCGCCGTGCGCCGCGTGCAGCTGTTGCGCCGCGCGTTGCAGGGACCCCGGCTCCGGCTGCGGCCGCGCGTCCACCGTCGCGCCATGCTGCAGCGACTGCAGCGCTTGGCCAGCCGCATAGCTATGCCCCGCCAGCGGCGACGGCGCGCGGGCTTGCGGCGCCGCCGACGGCTGTGGCGTCGTCCCCGGCTGCTGCTTCTGGCGCGTGTCGTGCTTCATGGCCGAGGGTTTTGCCACGGTCTGCTTGCGCCGACAACTGCGGGGTGACGAACGCC
>CAIPXZ010000492.1 GCA_903869075.1 uncultured Myxococcales bacterium
CGCCGCTGGACGCCGCGTGCTTTGCCGACGTCCACGGTTTTTTGCCGGACAACGTGCTGGCGCTGTCCGATCGCCTGTCGATGCGCCACGCGCTGGAGCTGCGCGTGCCGTTCGCTGACCGCCGCGTCGTCGATTTTGGCCTGCGGCTGCCGGTGCTGCTGAAGTCGACGCCGGCGGCGCTGCTGGGCTCGTCGGGCAAGCACGCCGCCAAGCGCGTGCTGCGGGCGGTGGCGAGCCAGTATGTACCTGAAGACGTTGTGAAATTGCCCAAGCAGGGCTTCGTCGCGCCGATGGGTGCCTGGCTGGCGGGGCCGCTGCGGGCGCTGGCGGCAGACGCGCTGTCTGCCGATCGCCTGCGCGCGCGCGGGCTCGTGCGGCCGGACGCTGTCGCGCGCATGCAGGCGGAGCACGCCGCGGGCACGCGCGACCACACCTGGCACCTTTGGTCGCTGGTAGTGTTGGAGGCGTGGTTTCAGGCGCGGCTGGACCGCCGCGACATTGCCGACCCGAGCGCGACACCGCTGAGTGTCACCGTCGTGTAACCGCGCCCGCCGGCGTTACTCGGCCGTGACACTTGCCGCTCGCGCCGGCGCTACAGACACGCCTCACGCGGCTCCTCTCCGCGCAGCTGTTGGCGCGCACGCCGCGGCGAGAAGGGGCGATGACTGCGCCCAGTGACCCGAGCCCAACGCGCACGCCTCCCGGCAAAACCGGTGGTTGGGCGGCCTATGGCCTGCGCGCGCGGCTGACGCTGTTCTTTTTGGCCGGCGCCCTGCCGGTGACCGCGGCGATCGTCCTGCTCGTGCAAAGTGAGCGGCAAGAGGCCATCGACCACGAGACCGAAAAGCTGCACTTCATCGCTGAGGAGATCGCCAGCCAGCAGGCGCTCATCGTCGATTTTGGCGTGCAGCTGGCGCGAACCTTGGCCAACGACCCGCGGCTGCAGCAGCCGTCCGACCCGGGCTGCCCCGAGCTGTTGCGCAAAGTGCGGCGCGGCCGCGAAACGTACATCGCCAACTTGTCGATCCTCAGCCCGGCCGGCGGCCTTGTGTGCTCCGCGCAACCCGGCGCGATGGCCCACGGCGAGGCCGTGACCAACGCCATGGTCGCCCTGGGCCTCGGCGATGAGCCGATCGTCGGCCAGCCGCTGCAGGGACCGGTCGTGCGCCGCCTGATCCTGCCGGTGGCGATCGCGCTGCGCGATGCCCAACACACGCTGCGTGGCACCATTGTCGTGTCGCTGGACCAGACGTGGCTGCGCAAGGCGCTGGCAGAGGTGCGGTTTTCGCAAGCGCGCGTCGTCGGCCTGATGACCACGAGCGGCAAGAGCCTCTACCGCTATCCAGAACTACCGGGCGAGCGCCCTGCGGACATCGCCAATACGCCGTTCTTCCGCGCCGCCCGCGCCGCCAACTTCCACGGCATGATCAGCACCCTCGGCTGGGACGGCGTGCAGCGGCTGCACGCGCTCGAGCCGTACTCGGCGAGCCGCACCGGCGATGTGGTGCTCTACGTCAGCGAGCCGGTGGCGGACGTCTATGCGGCGATCCCGCAAGCCGCGTCGGTGGCGGGCATGGCGACAGTGCTGCTGCTGGGCGCGGTGCTGTGGTCGCTGTGGTGGGCGAGCAACCGGCTTGTGCTGCGGCCGGTGGCCACGCTGGGCAAGACCGTGGAGCGGCTTGGCCGCGGCGACCTGACAGCGCGCGTGCCGGAGACGGGCATGGGCGTCGAGCTGGGCGAGTTGGGCGCAACGCTGAACACGATGGCGGACTCGCTGGCGCGGATGGACGAGACCGTGCGCGCCAACCGGGCGCTGCGGGTGCTGCTGGCGGTGCGCGGCGTGCACACCGAAACGGAGAATGAAAACAAGCTCTTCATGGCGATCTGTGCGGCCATCGGCGAGGCGCAGGGCTACAGCGTGGTGTGGATCGCGCTGGCGCGGCACGATGCCGGGCAGACGGTGGAAGGCGTCGGTGGCTGGGGTGCGCCGGCGTCGCTGCTGGACCAGCCGGGGCGGTCGTGGGCGCAAGGCGAGTGGAGCTTGGGACCGACGGGCACGGCGATCCGCGAAGAGCGCGTCGTGGTCATCCCGCTGCTGCCGGAGCCGGCGCCGACGGCGTCGTGGTATCCGTTGGTTCACGAACTGGGGATCAAGTCTGCGATTGCCTTGCCATTACGTGACAATGGCAAAGTCTACGGCGCGCTGACGCTCTTTGCGCGGGAAGCCGGCGCCTTCGCCGCGGTCGAGGCGGATTTGCTGGCCGGAACGGCGCTGGACATCACCGCCAAGCGCGACGCGGTGCGGGCGCGACGGGCGCGGCGCATCGCCGGCGAGGAACTGGCGGCGAGCCGGGCGGTGCTGGCGGACGCGGAGGCGATCGGCCACTCGGGCTCGTGGTCGATCGACTTTGCCGCCTACAAATTCTCGGGCTCCGATGAGCTGTTCCGGCTGCTGGGCACCACCCGCGAGGCGTTTGGCGACAAGCCGGACAACCTGCTGGCAGCCGTGCATCCCGATGACGCCGCAATGATGCGGCGGCGCTGGGCGGAGTCGGTGCGCGATCAGGTCGCCAACGACAACCAATACCGCATCGTCATGCCAAGCGGGGAGGTCCGCCACGTGCACGGGTGCTCGCGGGCGATTGTCGACGCGAACGGCAACGCCATCAGCGCGGTCGGCACGATGCGCGACATCACCGAGGAGGTCGAGGCCAAGGCGGCGCTGCTCAAGCGCGAAACCATTTACGCGGCGATCGTCGGCCACGCGCGGGACGCGCTGGCGCTCGTCGATCCGCGGACCTTGCGGTTCGTCGAGTTCAACCGCGCCGCGCACGCCAACCTCGGGTATTCGCGCGAGGAATTCGCGCCGCTGACTGTCGATCAGCTGGACGCCGCGCTGAATCGGCAACAGCGGGAGCGGGCGCTTGAACGGATGCAGACGCCGGCGGGGGCGACCGTGGAGACGCGTTTGCGCAAGCGCGACGGGACGTTGTGCGACGTGCGGGCGAGCGCGCGGCCGGTGACGCTCGGCGGTCAGGTGTTCCTGGCGACGACCTGGACCGACGTGACGAGCTGGAAAGCCAACGAGGCGGCGCTGCAGCGCATCAACCGCGAGCAGCGGATGCTGGCGGCGGCGAACCGGGCGCTGCTGTTTGGCGCGGACGAACGGGCACTGTTGCAGGCCGTGTGCGATGCCATTGTCGACCTGGGCGGCTACGCGATGGCGTGGGTCGGCCGCGTCGCCGATGACGCCGACAAATCCGTGATTCCGCAGGTCTTTTCCGGCAACGGCGCCGGCTACATCTCGCAGCTGCACGTGACCTGGGGCGACGATCCGCACGGCCAAGGACCGACGGGCATGGCCGTGCGGACCTGCAAGCCGGTCGCGGCGCGGCACATCGACAGCGACCCGAACTTCGCGCCGTGGCGTAAGGCCGCATTGCACAATGGCTATCGCTCCAGCTTGTCGGTGCCAATCCTGCCGGTTGATGGCCAGGCGACGATGAGCTTGACGGCGTATTCGGCCAATCCGGACGCGTTTGATGCCGAGGAAATCCGGCTGTTTGCCAGCCTGGGCGAGAACCTGGCGTTTGGCCTGCACGCGCTGCGCGAGGCGCAGGCGCTGCGCACGGCGGAGGAGGAAAACCGCAAGCTTTCCATGGCGGTGGAGCAGAGTCCGGAGAGCATCGCCATCACCGATTTGCGCGCCAACATCGCGTACGTGAACCCGGCTTTCGTGCTGCATTCCGGCTACAGCCGCGCCGAGCTGCTGGGGCAAAACCCGCGGCTGCTCAAGTCCGGGCGCACGCCGGCGGCGACCTACACCGAGATGTGGGCCAAGCTGACCGCGGGCGAGACATGGCAGGGCGAATTCACGAACTGTCGCAAGGATGGCACGGAGTACATCGAGCTGGCGTCCGTCTCGCCCATTCGCCAGGCGGACGGGCGCATTTCCCACTACTTGGCCATCAAGGACGACATCACCGACCGCAAGCGAATGAGCGTGGAGCTGGAGGAGCACCGCCAGCACCTGGAGGAGCTGGTGGTCAGCCGCACGGCGCAGCTGACCGAGGCGCAGCGCCATGCCGAGGCGGCGAACCTGGCCAAGAGCGCGTTTCTGGCCAACATGAGCCACGAGATCCGCACGCCGATGAACGCGATCATCGGCCTGACGCACCTGCTGGAGCAGGCGGAGCCGCGCGCGGACCAGCTGGACCGGCTGCACAAGATCGACCGCTCGGCGCGGCACTTGCTGGCGATTGTCAATGATATTCTGGATTTGTCCAAGGTCGAGGCCGGCAAGATGCGGATCGAGCACACCGACTTCGCCGTCGCCGACCTGCTGACAAGCGTGCGCGACACCTTGAGCGACCGTGCGGCGGAGAAAGGCCTGCGGTTTACCGTGCAGCCGGCCGCGGACCTGCCGGCGTGGGTGTGCGGCGATTCGCTGCGCGTGAACCAGGTGCTGCTGAACCTCGCGACAAACGCTGTCAAATTCACAACGTCTGGCGAGATCACGGTGCGGGCGGCGCGGCTGCCGACCGACGGCCCGGGGCTGCGGCTGCGCTTTGAGGTCCGCGATACCGGCATCGGCCTGGCGCCGGAGCAGACCGCGCGGCTGTTTCAGGCGTTCGAGCAGGCCGACGTGTCGACGACGCGGCGGTACGGCGGCACCGGGCTGGGCCTGGCCATTTGCCGGCGGCTCGTCGAGGCGCTGGGCGGCGACATCGGCGTGGAGAGCGCGCTGGGCGTGGGCAGCCTGTTCTGGTTCGAGCTGCCGTTTGAGGTCGGCCAGGCCGAGGCGCAGCGGCCCCAGTCGACTGCGACGAGCGGCGCGCTGCGGGCGCTGCGGGCGAGCGTGCCGCCGGGTGAGGTGCACCTGCTGCTCGTGGAAGACGACCCGATCAACCAGGAGGTCGCGGTGGACCTGCTGCGGGCGCGCGGTTTTGTGGTGGACGTGGCGGAGAACGGCGCCGTGGCGCTGCAGCGGGTCAAGGCGCTGCGCTATGACGCCATCCTGATGGACGTGCAGATGCCGGTGATGGACGGGCTGACGGCGACGCGCGAGCTGCGCAAGCGGCCCGAAGGCGCGACGACGCCGATCCTCGCGATGACTGCCAGCGCGTTCGCCGAGGACCGCTACGCGTGCCAGGAGGCGGGGATGGATGACTTTGTCGCCAAGCCCATCCAGCCCGACGCGCTGTTCGCGACGATTTGCCGCTGGACGGGCGCGGTGCTGCCGGGGCGCAAGGCGCCGGTGATTCGCCCGGTGACGGCAGCTTCAGCGGCGCTGCGGCAGCGGCTGGCAGCGGTACCGGGGCTGAAGACGGCGACCGGGCTGCGCGTCGTGCAAGGCGACTGGGACGCGTACGAGCACTTGCTGCGGCGATTTTGCGAGGACCGCGCTGGCATGGCGCAGGAGCTGCTGGCGCACGTGCACGCGGGCGGGTGGTCGGAGGCGGAGCGCGCGGCGCACACGCTCAAGGGGCTGGCGGCGACGCTGGGCGCGGAGCCGGTGCGGGTGGCGGCGGCGCGGGTCGATGAGCTGCTGCGCGCCGAGATCCGCGACGCGACGGAGCTGGAGGCGGCGATCGCCGCGCTGCAGGCGGAGCTGGAGGACCTGGTCACGGCGCTGCACGGCTGCCTGCCGCCGCTGGCGGAAGTGACGCCGCAAGCGCTGGACTGGTCGCGGCTGCGGCGCGGTCTGGCCGAGCTGACGCTGCTGCTGCAAAATGACGACGTGCGGGCGCTGCAGCAGTACCACGCGCTCGCCGACGCGCTGGCGAACGCGCTGGGCGCCGCCGAGCCGGAGCTGCGGCACGCCGTGGAGGCGTTTGATTTCGACAAAGCGCTGCAGCTGCTGCAGGCGGCGGAAGTGGCGCATCCGGAGCTGGCGGACGTGCTGGAGGTGTAGCGGCTACGGCAGGATCGCCACGCCGTCGATCTCCACCGCCGCATCGCGCGGCAGCCGCGCCACCTGCACCGTCGCGCGCGCCGGATACGGCGCCGTCAGGAAGCTGGCGTAAACTTCGTTCACGACCGCGAAATCCGCCAAATCACGCAGGAAAATCGTGGTCTTGACCAGCGCTGAGAAGTCGGTGCCCGCCGCTTCCAGCACCGCTTGCAGGTTCAGCATCGCCTGCAGCGTCTGCACGCGCACGTCGCCCTCGACGAGCTGGCCGGTCGACGGGTCCAGCGCCACCTGCCCGGACAGGTACAGCGTGTTGCCGGCGCGAATCGCCTGCGAATACGGGCCAATCGCCGCCGGCGCGGCCGTCGTCGTGATAGCTTGCTTCATCGGTTCCCCCGGTTGTCGTCGTCGCCGTCCCAGCCATCGCCCCACAAGTCGTCGTAGTTGACGCTGTGGAAGAATTGGCCGCGGTCGATGCGCGCCAGCGCTTGCTGGTAGCCTTGCCACGCCTCGTCGATGAGCGCCGCAGCGGTGTCCGGCGTGACGAACTGCGCCTGGGCGTGGAATTTGGACAGCGCGAATTCGACATGGCCGACGGTGTCGGCATCAATCTGCGCCGCCGCCAGCAGCGCCTGCAGCTGCGCGGTCTCGACCTGCAGCAGCCGCGCGCACTGCGCCATGTTGCGGAACTTGTAGGTGCCCGCGGCGTCGAGGCCGAGGTGGTAGAGCGCGAACAGGGCTTTGGGCGTGGGCTGCATGGCGCGCGAGGATAGCGCGGGTCGGGCCGGCAGCGCTACTGCGCGGTGACCTGGCAGCCGCTGGCGCCACCGGTCGGGCAGCTGATGAAGTCCGGCTTGGCCTTGTCGGCGTTGATGACGTGGTTGATGAAGTCGCCGTAGGCGTTTGTGTAAACCGTGCCGTTGCCCTCGAAAAAGCCCATGAAGCGGCCGTCGTAGTCGTAGGCGTAGGCGTCGCTCTTGTCGCCGGCGCGCGTGCTGCCGTCCGGCATGACCTGCTTGTGGACGCTCCAGGAGCCGGCCATCAGCGGCTCCTCGGTGTGGCTGAACATCGGATCCGGCTGGTTTGTATCGATAATCTGCACGAACGCCACATCGCTGCGGCCCTGCGTCGTCAGCTGCGTGTGGATCGGCGTCGCCACGTCCGCCTGCGCGATGCACGCCGCGCACCAGCCCGCGCCCATGTCGACGATGATGCGCTTGCCGTGGAACGCTTCCAGGCCATAAGTCGTGTTGACGCCCGGGCTCTTGGGGTTGATGTCCGGCAGCTGCCAGCTCGGCAAGTCGTGGTAGGTCTTGGCGCAGGCGATGTTCGGGTCGCCGGTCGAGGTCACGTCGCCTTTGAAATTCAGCGTGTCCAGCGCCGTGCTGAACTGCCGGCCCTTGAACTTGAACGTCAGCTTGCCCGTCGGGCTCAGCAGCACGTTGCTCATCGCCGCGCTCGCTTCACCGGCGTACGGCTGGGCGATCGTGTTCATGCCAATCGTCGGCGGGTCCTGGCCGGCGGCGAGCTCGTACATGACCTCGCCCTTCGCCGGCTCGGTCGTCCAGCCGGCGCAGTCGATCGTGTCGGCCAGCGCGCCGCTCGCGTAGATGCCCTGCCGGGCGTAGAATTTCGCGTCGGTCAGCAGCAGCCCCTCGCCGGCGAAGCCCGCGGTGAAGTCGAGCTCCAGCTTGCACATGTGCACCGCCGCGCCGTTCTTGGTGGTCGGAATCTGCGCGACAATCGTCAGCGACGGCACGCACGCCAGCGCGTCGCTCGTCTGCTTGTGGGTCATCGTGACGGTGACGTCAGCCTTGCTGTAGTCGATCGTCACGGCCTTGCTGTCGATGTTGGTGGCCAGCGTGCCGGTGGCGATGAGCCCCTGCGTGCCGCCGCCGGTCGCCGTGGAGGTGTTGGTGCCGCCGGCGACGCACGCCGTGGCGCTGAGCGCCAGCAGCGCTGTCGCAAACCTGGGGTTGCCGATGTGCATGTCGTTAGCCTCGTCGTTCTGCGTGGTTTGAGTGGCCGGCTGCGAAACTACCGCTGATTCGCGGCGAGTTCAAGGGCAAAAACGCGGCCGGCGCTGGTTGGCGCGGCGGTTTCAATTTCGCGCTTGCAGGGAGGCGCGGCGGCGCACCTCGGGAGAACTCGAGCCGTGCGGCCGTACGCGCGCTCGTTGCGGACCAGCGGCCTACTGCACAGCGTTGCGCCAGCCAAACGCGTCCGCGCCGACGAGCCGCGCTTGCAGGTGGCCCGCCGCGTCGTACACATCCAGCACCGGCAAGCCGCCGCAGCCGGGCAGGAAGCGGTCCATGTCGGCCTGGCCCCAGTCACTCGCGTCCACCGTCAGCAGCGCCACGTCCGGCCGCGTCGGCAGCCACGCCGCAAGCTGCGCCGACAGCTCCTGGCACGGCGCGCACCAGTCAGCCTGATAATCGACGAGCGTCACCTTGCCCGGCACGGCCGTGATGCCCAGCGCCACGGCGATCGTCTGGCCCGGCGTGAACAGCGGCGCGTGCGGCGCGTCCTGCACGCCGACGGTATCGGACCAAGCCACGCCCAGGTACACCGCCGGCCCGGTCACGCCCTGCAGACCGACGACGTTGCGGTACAGCGGCACCCTGCCCGTCGCCGTCAGGCCCCAGTTCTTGGCGAAGTCGAGGCGCAGACCTGGCGACAGCTCGATGAAGTCGCCGCCGCCGTTCTCAAACTGGTGCCAGTAGTAGGTCTGCGTCGCGACGTTGGGCACGCGCTCCTGGGCGAGGTCCCGCCGCTGCCAGTCCAGCGACAGCGAGGCCCCCATCCACGCCGGCCAAAATCGCCACGACGCGCCCGCCGAGATGCGCTCCTCGTCGCCCCAGCGGAAATACGTGCCGGCATCGCCGACCGGCCAGCGCGTCCAGACGCTGGCGAACCAGCCCCAGTCGCCGGTGATGCGGCCAAAGAGGTCGACGTCGGCCAGGATCCACCACACGCCGCGGCCCAAGCCGGCGTACAGCGACGCCGCGGTGGCGTTGGCGGCGGCGGGGTCGGCGTTGTTGAGCAGCACGGACGGCGCGCCGGTGAACTTGCCGGTGGGGGCGACCACGCCGGCGGAGAACGCGAGCCGCGGCGTCTTGCGGCCGGTCCAGCCGAACGGCGTGTTGAGGACCTGGCGGACGCGGACCTCGATGTCGCCGAGGCTTTTGTCGGTCGTCTCGCCGCCGCTGTCGTGGCGATAGACGATGCCGGACGGGATGTTGGCGCTCAGCCCGGTGCCGGTCCACAGATCGGCGCCGAGGTTCAAGCTCAGCACGCCAATCGCCAGCTTGTAGACGCCGCCGGGTGGCGGCACGACCTTGGTGCCGAGAAATGTCTGGTCGCCGTAC
>CAIPXZ010000493.1 GCA_903869075.1 uncultured Myxococcales bacterium
AGGTACGCCGGCGCGATGAACGCCGCGACCGCCTGCAGCACGCCGGTCTCGGCGTCGCCCTCGACCGGCACCGGCTCGTCGTCTTCGACGTCCACCGCGTACGGGATGCGCCCTGGAAGCACGAATAAATCCGAGCCCTTGGGCAGCTGAATCAGCTCATCAGGCTCCGGCTGCCGCCAGCAATCGCCGTCCCACGCCAGCATCGCCAGCGTCGGATGGTCAAAAATCCGCCCGTCAGCGGCGGCGACAACAGCGCGGGGGTACGAATCAGCCATCTGCCATCCTTGGGTCGAAAACCGCCGCGGATTGTACACGAGCCACGCGCTGCGGGTATCCTGTCCGCCGCAACGGTCGCCCGCACCGCATGAATCCGATGACGTCGCCTTCCTCGCCGCCAGCCACCTCCCGCCACGAACCGCTGCTGCTGGCGCTCGCCGTGGCGCTGACGGTGCTCGGCGTGGCGCCGATCTGGCTTGTCGACCTGCTGCCGCTCGTCGACATGGCGGCGCACCTGCACCTCATGACGGTGATGCACGATCTGCCGCACTCGCCGCTGATTCAGCATCATTATCAGGAAGTTCACGCGCTGGTGCCGTACCTCAGCTACTACAAGGCAGTCGACTGGCTGGCGTACCTGATGTCGGTCGAGCAGGCCAATCGCGTGGTCCTGACGCTGACGGTCGCGGCGATGCCGTGGTCGGCGTACGTCTATCTGCGCACGGTGGGGCATAGCCCGTGGCTGATGCTCGGCGTGCTGCCGTGGCTGCTACACTGCGATTTTTTCATGGGTTTTTTCAGCTACCTGCTGTCGATCCCGGTGTTCATCCTCATCCTCGCGGCGCACCTGCGCTGGCTCCAGGCGCCGACGCGGCGCCGCGGCTTGCTGCTGGCGGGGCTGCTCGGGCTGCTGGCGGTGACGCACTATTTGCTGTGGGCGGTCGCGCTGGTGCTGCTGCCGACGATCGCCCTGGCGTTCGGCAGCCGTCAGGGCTGGCGGCGCGCGATCTGGTGGCCGCTGCGCGACGCGCTGATGCTGCTGCCGTCGCTCGGCCTGCTGCTGCCGTGGTTCCTGCGCTATTTCGTCTTCGCCGACGGTGTGAAGACGTCTGACGCGGCCATCCACCGGGTCGGCGGCACGTTCTGGCAGCGGCTGTCGGCGGTGTACCTCGGCGAGCACATCGGGCCGCTGGCGAACCTGCGGCAAATTCCAGACGTGATGTTCGACGCCGTCTACCGCGCCGACGCGCCCATGTCCCTGCGCGAGCGTCCGGGCGAGCTCGTGACCGGGTTGTGGCTGGCGGCGCTCGTGCTGTGGCTGATCGGCAGCGCGCGAACGCCGCGGCAGGCAAGTCCGCACGGGCCGCGGCCGCGCAACGGCGTGTCGGGCAGCGCGTACGCCGCGTGGGTCGTGGCGATCCTGGCGCTCGAGTATTTCCTGATGCCGCGCAACCTCACGCGGCCGATCGCGCTGTACGGCGTCAACTTCCGCCTGGTGGAAGTGGCGATGGTGCTGCTCGTCTGCGCGCTGCCGCTCGATCCGCGGCGGCCGCCGCTGACAACACGCGGGCGCGTGTGGCTGGGCGGTGTGCTGCTGTTGGCGTGTGCGATCGTGCTGCCCATCACGGTACTGCGCGAATTCCGCGCCGATCGCGCGCTGATGGGCGACATCCGTCAGGCCTACGATCACATCCCGCCTGGTCAGCGCGTGCTGACCCTGCGCGGCCGCCGGCCGAGCCGCTGGTTCCTTTTCAACGTCGGCGAGTATTACGCCGTATTTCGCCACGGTTACGTGCCGTATTCGTTCGCGGACACGAGCTCCAAGCCCGTGGTCCTCAACCGCGACACGGCGTTGCCGGCGCCGCCCGCTGTGGACCTGGAGTTCTTCAGCTGGCAGCGCCACGGCCGGTACTACGACTACATCGTGCGGTTTGACGAGCCCGACTTGCTGCACCCGTGGACGCCGACGATGCCAGACCTGCCGGTTGTCTGGCGCGGCAAAGGCTGGACGGTGTGGCGCAACCCGCAGCGTGAAGCCTGGCCGCCGCCGAGCGATGCGACGTATGCAGCGCAGGCGCTGGCAGCCTTGCCCCAGGCCGTCGCGGCGGAGATGGCGGGTGCGGCGCTGACGCTGGCGGGGCTGCCGGGGCACTGCGCGACGCCCGCCCAACGCATGCTCGTGGCGGCGACCGAGCCGCTGCCGCTGCCGTGGCCCAAGCCGGTCGTCTGGGTCACGCCGCCGCAGGCGGGCGCGTGGATTCCGCGGCTGCTCGGACGGCCCGTGACCGTGCCGCCGTCACGGCCGTGACAGTTGACAGCGGCCGACCGAGGGTGCAAGCTGTTAAAACCTACTACGCCGGTAGGGATTTGACTGGGGAACGCCATGCTGCCGATGAAGTCGCGTTACGCCCTGAAAGCTTTGGTGTTTTTGGCGCGCCATCAAGCTGACGGCCCGGTGCCGGTCGCCGGCATTGCCAACGCCGAAGCCATCCCGACAAAGTTTCTGGAAGCGATCCTGCTGGAACTGCGCAACGCCGGCATCCTGACGAGCCGTCGCGGGCCAACCGGCGGCTACCAGCTGCGCGTCGAGCCCAAGACCGTGTTCCTCGGCGACGTCATTCGCAACTTGTCCGGGCCGATGGCGCCGCTGCCCTGCCTGTCCAAGTCCGCGTACCACCGCTGCGCCGAGTGCGTGGACGAGGCGACGTGCGCGGTGCGGCTGCTGATGGCGGATGTCCACGCCGCGACGCTGCGCATTGTCGACGGTACGACGCTGGCTGAGCTCGTCGCGCGGGTGGACGCGGCGGCGACTGGCGGCGCGGAAGGTCAGTCGCAGCGCTGTCGACCGGCGGAAGGCCCGGCGAACAACGACTTTGATTTCATCGATTAGCCGAAGCTGACACTGTCGCTTCCCTCCCCGCCGCACGAGCGTCGGCGATCCGTCAATAACCCTAGTTTTATGATAGGAGTTACAACCATGCTTCGTATTTTGATCCCGGCGCTGGCCAGCCTGCTCCTGACGACCGCTGCGTCGGCCCAAACGCTTGACGCGACCGCGCCGCTGCCTGAGGCGGGGACGTTGGCGTCGCTCCCGGCGGCGGAAACGCCGGCGAGCCTTGAGCAGCGCGTAGCCGTGTTGGACCAAAAAGTCCGGGTGCTCGAGGCGCGTGCCGACGTCGCGCAGGAGGTCGCCAACGCGCGCAATGGCGCAGGCACTGCCGACGGTGACGACCTCGTCCTGCGCTCCAAGAGCGGCGATTTGTCCTTGCAATTCAATGGTATCTTGCAGGCCGACGGTCGCCTGTTCCTGAACGACGATGCCCGCAAGCTGACGGACACGTTCACAACGCGGGTGATTCGGCCGGTCTTCTCCGGCGCGTTCGGCAAGCTGCTGCGCTGGCAGTTCACGCCCGACTTTGCCGGTGGCGTCGTCACGATTCAGGATGCGTGGGTCGACCTTGTGCTGGGCGATCACGTCACGGTGCGCGTGGGCAAGATGACGGTGCCGTTCGGCCTGGAGCGCTGGCAGGGCACTGCGGCGCTGCGCTTCATCGAGCGCGCCTACCCAACGCAGTTGTCGCCCAACCGCGACGTCGGCATTCTGATCTTTGGCGACCTGCTGCAAAAGCGCATCGGCTGGTCGCTCGGCGCCTATGACGGCGGCATCGACAACAGCCTGACCGACACGGACAACAACGACTCAAAGGACGTCGTCGGTCGGATTTTTGCCCAGCCTTTCGCGACGTTGGAGAACCCGTGGCTGAGTTCGCTGCTGATCGGCGGCGCGTTCAGCTGGGGCGAGCAGAACGGCACGGACAGCACGCCGAACACGCCGAGCTGGAAGACGCCGGGCCAGAACACGTTCTACACCTTCCGCAATGCCGAAAAGGGCACGGACGCCAAAGGCAACGCGATCACGCTCGCCAACCCGGTCGCCAACGGCGCGCGCCTGCGCTGGACCGCGCACGCGTGGTGGACCGGCGGTCCGCTGGCGTTCCTCGGCGAGTACACGGCCGTCACCGAAGCCGTCTCCCGCAGCGGCGTCAGCGGCGACTGGAAGTCCAGCGCCTGGCAGGGCGCGCTCACCTACGTCATTGGCGGCCGCCCGCACTTTTCAGGCACCACGGTGACGACGCCGTTCCGGCTCGGCGGCGACGGCTGGGGCGCGTTTGAGCTCGCCGCCCGCGCTTCATCGATCGCTACAGATTCAGCCAGTTACGCCACCTGGGCCGACCCGTCCAAGTCCGCGCGGCAGGCCACCAGCTTCACCGGCGGCGTGCGCTGGCACCTCTCGACGCACTACCGCATCTTCCTCGACTACGAGCACACGATCTTCTCGGGCGGCGCGGCCAGCGGCGATCTTGTCACCGAACACGCGGTGCTCGGCCGCGTTCAGCTTGCGTATTAGTCGATTCTCACAGGTCTTTTCGACTTCGCCCGCGACGGCGGCGGGCAATTTGCTACTATGCCGATTGACTTAAGCGGTGCGCCTTTGAAGCTTCCTGTTGTCAACAACCCGCCCGCGCTTCCACAAAACGCACGTCGCTGGCCGTGGGAGGCCGCTGCATGACGTTTTCCCGCACCAAGCGCGCGCCGGCGGCGATGCCTGGGCTGGGTCTGTCGCTCGGCATCACGCTGACGTGGCTGAGCCTCATCGCGCTGATCCCGCTCGCGGCGCTGGTCGTGCGCGCTGGCAGCCTGGGCTGGCAGGGCTGGCTGAATGCCGTCTCGGGCGAACGCGTCTGGCTGTCGCTGCGGCTGAGCTTTGGCGCGTCGCTGATCGCCGCGGCGCTCGACACGGCGGCGGGGTTGCTCATCGCCTGGGTGCTGTGCCGGAACAAGGTCCCGTTCAAGGCGTTCTGGGACGTGCTCGTCGACTTGCCGTTTGCCCTGCCGACCGCCGTCGCCGGCATCGCACTCACTGCGCTGTGGGTGCCGGACGGCTGGCTGGGTCAGCTCGTCGCGCCGTTTGGCTGGCGGATCGCGTTCGCTGAGCCTGGCGTCGTCGTCGCGCTGACGTTCATCGGGCTGCCGTTCGTGGTGCGGACGATCCAGCCGGTGTTGCAGAGCGCGGAAAAGGAGCTGGAGGAGGCCGCGGAGTCGCTGGGTGCGAGTCCGGCGCAGATCATCTGGCGCGTCGTGCTGCCGAGCCTGCGTCCGGCGCTGTTGACCGGCTTCGCGCTCGCGTTCGCGCGCGCGGTTGGCGAGTACGGCTCGGTCATCTTCATCTGCGGCAACATCCCGATGAAGACCGAAATCACGCCGCTGCTGATCGTCGCGCGGCTGGAGCAGTACGACTACGCGGGTGCGACGGCGCTGGCGACCATCATGCTCGGGTTTTCAGCGCTGATCCTCGCGGCGCTGCAATTCCTGCAAAAGGGCCGGCGCACGGCGTTACGCTGATCGGGAGCGTCCATGATTCGGATTGTATTGACATTTCTGGCGATGGCGTGGTTGAGCGTGATGGTGCTCGCGCCGGTGGTGATCGTCCTCTTCGCCGGGCTGAGCGCAGGCGTGGGTGCTTGGTGGTCGGCGATTAACGACGAAGAAACGCGCACTTCCGTGGCACTGTCGCTGAAGATCGCGGCGATCGTCGTGCCGTGCAACGCCGTGTTTGGCATCGCCGCGGCGTGGGCATTGGCGCGTTTCCGCTTTCCCGGCCGCGCGCTGCTGCTGGCGCTGCTGGACCTGCCGCTGTCGGTGTCGCCGGTGGTGTCCGGTCTCGTCTTCGTGCTGCTGTTTGGCGCCCAGGGCTGGTTCGGCGCATGGCTGCAAGCACATGATATTCAGATAATTTTCGCCATTCCGGGCATCGTGCTCGCCACGGCGTTCGTGACACTGCCGATGGTCGCGCGCGAGCTGTTGCCGCTGCTGGAATCGCAGGGCGAGGACGCGGAGCTCGCGGCGCGCACGCTCGGCGCGTCCGGCTGGCAGACCTTCTGGCTCGTGTCGTTCCCGCGGATGCGCGGCGCGTTGGCCTACGGCGTGCTGCTGTGCACGGCGCGGGCGCTGGGCGAATTCGGCGCAGTTTCAGTGGTTTCTGGACACATCCGCGGCCAAACAGACACGCTGCCGCTGCACGTCGAGATCTTGCACAACGAATATCATTTCCAAGCCGCTTTCGCGGCGGCGTCGTTGCTGCTGCTTGTCGGCGTGGCGACGTTGCTGTTGCGGCGGCTGCAGACCCCGGAATCGGCGCACTGAACGGAGTCAAGCATGTCGATCGAAATCCTTGGGATTAGCAAAACATTCAGTGACTTCAAGGCATTGGACGACGTGACGCTGACAATTGGCGACGGCGAGCTGCTGGCGCTGCTGGGGCCGTCGGGCTCGGGCAAGACGACGCTGCTCCGCGTGCTGGCTGGCCTGGAGCTGCCCGACGTCGGGAGCGTCCAGGAAAATGGCCAGGACCTGACGTCGCTCGGCGCGCGCGACCGCAACGTTGGCCTGGTGTTCCAGCATTTCGCGCTGTTCCCGCATCTAGATGTCTTTGAAAACATTGCCTTTTCTCTGCGCGTGCGCAAGCGCCCGGCGGCCGAGGTCCAAGCGCGGGTGACCGAACTGCTGCATTTGGTGCAGCTCGAAGGGCTGGCGCACCGGCGGCCGGCGGAGCTCTCGGGCGGCCAGCGTCAACGCGTGGCGCTGGCGCGGGCGCTGGCGGCGCGGCCGCGCGTGCTGCTGCTGGACGAGCCATTCTCAGCGCTGGACGCGAAAGTCCGTCACGAGCTGCGCGGCTGGCTGCGGCGGCTGCACGAAGAGCTCGGGACCACAACGGTTTTTGTTACCCATGACCAGGACGAAGCGTTCGAGCTGGCGGATCGCGTCGCGGTCTTTCACCGCGGACGAATCGAGCAAATCGGCACGCCGGATGAGATCTACGACGAGCCGAAGAGCCCGTTTGTGCTGGATTTTCTCGGCCATGTGCAGTGGCTGGACGGGCTTGCGGCGACGCCGATCGCCGTGCGCCACCGTGACGTGACGCTGCACGCCACGGGCGACGCCGGTTGGGCGGCGCGGATCGTGCGCATCCACCGCACCGGGCCGCGCGTTCGTGTCGACCTGCAACTGGCGACCGGGCAGGCGCTCATCGCGGCGCTCGAACCGCCAGCGGCGCAGGCGCTGACCGTCGGGCAAAGCCTGCGGGCCGTGGCAGAGCGGCAGTACGCGTTCGCCGGTTGACCTCTCGGTGCTGGAAATGCGCAGAGTTCCGGCTTCGCCGGGGCCCTCCGCCCCGAAAAACTGGCCCACCCCGCCGAGGCGCCGGTGTCACCCGGACGCACGTCCACATGCGGTCCCGCAGCTTGCGCTGCGCCCGCCCCACCTTCGGCTGCCCGTTGGGAGTCCTTGATCCCCGTGGCAGCCCGGCAATGGTACTTGTGGGCAATCCGCTCCGCCAGGCGCGCGCCTGACTTCCCGAAGAGCACCGCGCCCGACACGCGCGACAAAACTGTATTCGCGCGTTGCCAACTTTTGCCGCGGCCAAAACGTCCCTTGGCGCCAAAAAAGTTGCGCGCGGCGGACACCGCGTACTGCGCCGAGCACCTTGAATCCGCGCGGCAACCCGACTACGTTGTCGCCCCCCACGCTTGGAGCGATCATGCCGCCGTTTGTGCCCCCCACTTTCCAGCCGCTCTTCGCCGCGACCGCGCCGGTTGGTGATGCCAACGGTCTGGTCATCGCCGGCATCGTCCTCGCTGTTGCGGCAGTCGCGGCGTTCCTGCTGCTGCGCAAGCCCGCGGCGCGCCTGCCCAAAGCCGACGACAAGCGCCTCCAGCCGCAGTCTGAGGCGCCGCCGAGCGACCGCCACGATCGCAGCGGTGCCAAAGCGACGTTGCGCATCGGCGCCGATGGCAAAGCGCGCAAGCTGACGGCCGATGAGCTGATCCAGGAAGCCGCCGAGAACGCGCTGGCGGAAGCGGCGGCGGCGGCTGAGGCGGTCGGCGTGCGCAAGTCGCACAAGGACGGCGAGCGGGCGTTCCTGCAGACCGGACTGGACAAGACGCGGTCGGAAGGCTTCATCGCCCGGCTCGGCAAGCTGTTTGCCGCCAAGCAGATCGACGAAGCGGTGCTGGCCGAGGTCGAAGAAGTGTTGTATCGCGCGGACTTGGGCGTCAAGGCGACGCAGGCGCTGCTGGCGACGATCCGCGAGGCGTCGTCGCGCAAGGAGCTGAGCGACGCCGCGCACGTGTGGCAGGCGCTGCGCCAGCGCTCGCTCGAGACGCTGCTGGCGGCGGGCACGGAGCCGATGAAGCTGCGCGTGGCAGGCGGCCCGGCGGTGCTGATGGTCGTGGGCGTGAATGGCTCGGGCAAGACGACGACGATTGGCAAGCTGGCGCACCGCTACGCCGGTGAGGGCCGAAAAGTGCTTGTGGCAGCCGGGGATACATTCCGCGCCGCGGCGGTGGATCAGCTGGAGGTCTGGTGCAACCGCGCCGGCGTGCCGATCCACCGCGGCAAGGAAAATCAGGACCCGGCCAGCGTCTGTTTTGCGGCGATCGAGCGCGGTAAGGCGGAGGGCTTTGACCTGGTGATCGTCGACACCGCTGGCCGCCTGCACACGAACGCCGGGCTGATGGCCGAGCTGCAAAAATGCGCCCGCGTTGCCGACAAGGCCATGCCCGGCGCGCCGCACGAGGTGCTGCTGGTGCTGGACGCGACGATGGGCCAGAACGCGGTCAAGCAAGCCGAGCAGTTCCGCGAGAGCGTACCGGTGACGGCGATCGCGCTGACCAAGCTGGACGGCACGGCTAAAGGCGGCGTGGTGCTGGCGATCGCGGAGACGCTGAAGATTCCCGTGCAGCTGGTCGGCGTGGGTGAGAAGATGCAGGATCTGCGGGATTTTGACGCGGAGCTGTTCGTGGAGACGCTGTTTGCGGGGCATTGACGGCGAACTGGAGTGGGCATGAACCGGCTGGCGCTTGCGATTTTGGTGGTTTGTGCGGCTTGTGGGCAGTCGGTCGCCACCACGACGCCAGATGACGCCGCCGTGGTGGATGCAGCCGACAGTGGAGGCTCGGATGAAGTTGCCGGCACGGACTCCATTTCGGCTGTGGCTGACCTGCCGTTCTTGCCGGCCGTGCGAATCGGCGGCAAATGGCACGGCGCAGGCCGGGACGGCCCCTGCGTGAGCGGCAAAGGCTGGCTGGATGGAGTTCTGGCTTGCCCCGACGGCCTCGGGGACTTCGTCGTCCTGGGGCGCAAGTCCGGCGAGCAAGGTGTCATCGTAGAGTCTTGGATGCAGTTGAGCCAACCCGTAACAGTCACCGTCCAGGTGCTTGCCGTGGAAGCGGAGGTCCCACTTCCGGGCGCCACGGCATGGATTTCCAATGGTTTTCAGTCCTGGTCCCAGTCTGGAGCGCTCGCGCTGGGTCCCGAGCCGTCTGAAGCCGACACAGAAGCGGCGTTGGCGGCCTTTGGCGACGCTGAGACGATTCGCGATGGTGCGGCGCTGTCTTGGTGGTACACGGCGGTCGGCGGCGGCGGCCAGACGTTGGTCGCCGGCGTGACCGCCCTGCAAGAGCACAAGTCGTGGGCGCAAGTGTGGCAGAACCCCGGCGAAAAAGACCGAATCCACTTGCGGTTGGCCAGCGGCGGGATGGCGGCCTTCAAGCCCGACCACGTCGGGACTGTGTACAGCGAGCAATGGACTGTCCAACTCGCCCTGACCGAAGCGGGCGCTCTTCAGGATTTCGCCGCCGCCCTCAAGCCCGCCCGCGCAGCGCCCCCGCCCATGCTCGGCTGGAACTCCTGGTACGAATTCTGGGACGCCACCGACGAAAAAAACCTCCGCGCCAACTTCGGCCTCGCCCAGACCGCGCTCGCGTCCGTGACCGCGCCCGCGGGCGACTGGCTTGTGCTCGACGACGCCTGGGAAACCGCGTGGGGCGACTGGACGCCGAACAGCAAATTCCCCAGCGGCATCGATGGCTTGGCCAAGGATGTCAAGGCCCAGGGCTGGCACTTTGGCGTGTGGCTGGCGCCGTTCCTTGTGTCGTCGAGCCTGCCGCTTGTGACGCAGCATCCGGACTGGTTTTTGCCCGGCGTCAGCTATTTGCACTTGAAAAACGGCGACATGAAGATTTTGGACGTCACCAATCCGGAGGCCGCGATGCACCTCAAAGGCGTCATCGAGCAGTTGGCGACCTGGGGCTGCGAGATTCTCAAAATCGACTTTCTTTTCGCCGGCTTGTACGAGGCGCCGCGGTTTGACGGCAAGTCGACGCCGGTGCAGTCCTACCGCGCGGCGCTGCAAATCATCCGCGACGTCGCGGACAAGCACGGGATGCGTCTGGTCGCCGTCGGCGCGCCGCCGGTGCCGACGCTGGAATACGCCGATGGCTGGCGCTCGGGCAATGACATCGCGGTGGAGAATTTTGGCGCGGTGTGGGCGTTTTTGCCAAACGAATTACGGTCTTTCGCCGCGCGCATCCCGTACTGCCAGGTCATCGCGTGCGACGTCGATCCGCCGATCCTGCGCGCGCCGCTGCCGGCCAACGAGGTCGATTTTGGCCTGTGGACGGTGGCTTTTGCCGCGGGCGGCTTCTTCCTGAGCGACGATCTGCAAAAACTGCCGGCGGATCGCCTGGCGGCGGGGCTGACGGCGACGCGCGTGAACCTCGCGCTGGGCGGCAAGCTGTCGCTGCCGACGTCGATTTTTCCCGACAACCCGCCGGCGACGCTGGCGAGTGCGATCTTCGATCAGATCTCGCTGACCACCAACCAGATTGTGCCGCAAATCTGGAACACGCCGGACGGTCAGCGGGTTCTGATGAATGCCAGCGACGTCACGGCGACGATCGACGGCAAAATCGTGCCGCCGCACGCCGCGCTCGCGCAGTAGCGCCTTTGACATTTGGCCGTTGTGACCGAAAGTACCGCCATGAATTTTCGCGCGACAACCACGACCCTCCTGCTGCTGGCGAGCCTCGCGCTGGCGCTGCCGGCACACGCCAAGAACCCGCGGTGGGGCAAGGTGACGCACGCGGCGATCCAGGGCGTGGAGTCGTCGCGCCAGCCGGAAGCGGAGCAAAATCAGCCGGTTTCGCTGCCGCTGGCGGCGACGATCGAGGTGATGACCGGCTGCACCAAGGCGACCGTGGCCTTTCGCAATGCCAGCAAGACGACGCTGATGCTGCGGGTCGGCGAGGCGGCGGCGGTGGCGATCCAGCCGGCGCAGACGCTGCGGATCTGCGCGCAGGAGAACGTTGTCGAGTGGCAGGTCACCGCGCCGCGCGGCTGGCAATATGGCGGGCGGATGGACGTGGCCGGCGTGAAACTGCGTGAAGAGACGTTGGTTTCGCCCGGTGGCACGCTCGTGCTCGTCAACGCCACGGGTGAGACGCAGAAGATGATGCTGGACGGCCACCCGGCGGGCAAGCTGGAGCCGGGCAAGCAGAAATCGCTGGGACCGCTGCTGGCTGGCGAGCACCATGTGCTGGCGCGCGGCCGGGTCAGCCAGCTTGTCGACGCCAAGCGCGTGCGGCTGGAAGCGGGCGAGACGCGGACGGTGACCTGGCAGCCGCCGCCGACGTGGACGCAAATCCGCAATTATGAGAAGGAGTTGGCGCACGTCGTCGTCGATGGCGTTGGCTTTGGCGATGTGCCGGCGGGCGGCGAAATTCGCGTGCTGGGTCTGGGCGGTGGCAAGCATCAGGCGCTGCTGACCTTTGCGCCGTCGGGCAAGATCAAGAAGCTTGTCGTCGTGGCGTCGCCGGCGGGGCAGCCCGCGGGCAAGTCGCCGGAGATCGAGGTGACGGTCGTGAACCAGACCGGCGAGCTGCTGGACATCCCGCCGGGGCTGCGCGAGTGGGGCACCGTGATGGACGTGCTCGGCCTTGTGCAGACGCGGGTGCCGCGCAAAACCTTTGGTGCAACGCTGGTTGGCCGCGATTCGGGGCTGAAGTACCGCCAGGATTTCCACGCCAAGACCGATCCCGACGCCATCGTCTGGCGGATCACGCGGCCGCGCGGGCTGCTGCGGGTCAAGAACGCCACGGGGATGCCGATCGTCGTGTCGCTGCCGGAAGACCAGACCGCGGCGGTCGGCGTCGGCCAGATCGTCGCGCGCAAGATTCCCGCCGGGCGGCTGTCGATCCTCGCCAAGGCGGTGGGCAATGACCGCGTGTGGAAGCGCGGGATGACGCTCAAGGTCGGCCGCGAGCTCATGTGGCAGGTCAAGTCCAAGCTGACGGCGATTATCGCCACGTCGGCGTATGCGGAGCCGCTGCTCGTGCGCCTGGACGGCGTGGGGCGCGTCAAGCTGCTGCCGGGCAAGTCGGTGCGGATGAACGCGCGGCCGGGCTCGCATCGCCTGGAGGCGCGCGCGGCGCGCTCGGGGACGCAGTCGATCATCGACTTGGACATCGCCGACGGCGACCGGCGCGTTGTGACAATCAAGCCGCCGACCGGCTCGCTGAAGCTGACGGCCGGCGAACGACCGGTGACGGTGCGCGTGCGCGGCGTGGAAGTGGCGGAGGCGCCGGCGGGTGAGGCCGTGGTGGTGCCGGTGACCGCCGGGCAGGTGCAAGCCGAGGTTCGCGACGACCAGAGCCGCAACGTCAATTTTGTCGGTCTGGTGGCGCCGACGCAGCAGGTCGAGCTGAAGCTGCCGGCGAGCGACCGCGCGGCGCTGGAGATCGGCTGGCAGGGCAAGACCGCGGCGGAAGTGGCGGTGGATGGTGGCCCGGCGACGACGCTGCAGCCCGGCGCGACGCTGCGGCTGGACGGCGTCAAGCGCGGCGCGCACCTGGTGGCGATCGCCTCGGCGGGCATCTCATGGCGGCGCTGGATGCAGATCGACAGCCGGCAGGCCGTCGCGCGGTTTGTGCTCAAGCCCAGTGAATAGCTTTGTGGAATCGCGGTCTTAGTTGCCGGTAAACTTGGCGGGGCGCTTCTGCAGGAACGCCGCCATGCCCTCTTTCTGGTCCTGGCTGCGGAACAGCTGGCCAAACGCCGCCGCTTCCTTGCGCAGGCCGTCGGCCAGCGGCACATCCCAGCCGGCGTCCACGACCTTGCGCGCCGCCGTCAGCGCCACTGGACCGCGCGACGCGATGCGCTGCGCCACTTCCAGCGCCACCGCCTGCAACTGCTCCGGCTCGACAAGCTGCGTCACAAGGCCCAGCCGCAGCGCTTCCTCGGCGCCGTGGACATCGCCCGTCAGGATCCAGCGCAGCGCGTTGTGGCGGCCGATGAGCCGCGCCAGCCGCTGCGTACCGCCAAAGCCGGGAATCACGCCGAGCGTCACTTCCGGCAGGCCGAATTTCGCCTTTGTCGAGGCGATCGCAAAATCGCACGCCAGCACGAGCTCACAGCCGCCGCCGAGCGCGAAGCCGTTCACGGCCGCGATCACCGGCTTGCCCAACGACGCGATGTGATTGAGGATATGCTGGCCGGCGAGGGCAAAATGCTGCGCCGTCGCCGCGTCGTAGTCGGCCATCTCGGCGATGTCGGCGCCGGCGACGAACGCCTTCTCGCCCGCGCCCGTGAGCACGACCGCGCGCACAGCGTCGTCGCCGGCAAGTTCACGCAGGCGCTCGCCCAACCGCTGCAGCAGCGGCTGGTTGAGCGCGTTCAAGGCTTTGGGCCGATTCAGCGTCAGGAGGGCGACGGCGCCCTCATCACGCCGCAAGACCAGTTCGTCTGCGACCGCGTTCGGTTCCATCGGCTACCTCGAAAATGGCAGATGTGCTGGATCCAGGAGCGGGGCCGCGCCCCGCGACCTACTTGCCGCCGCGCTTCGACGCCTTCAGCGGGTTGACCGACTTCGACTCTTTGACCTTCTCGATCTTGGCGTGCGTCGCGAAATTGCACATGCCAGCCGACCACTTGGCCGTGGGATTGGCGTAGCTGTTGCAAAAGCCCACGCCGTCGTTCGCGCGGACATGGGCGCAGCCGTTGCACTGCGCGACGATCGGCGCAAAGCCGAATTTCGTGAAGCGCGCGAGGGTGGCCGCATCGGCGGCGGGGGCGTTGAGAGCGTCGGACATGGTAGGAATCCTGATGCGGTCGAGCCGCGCAAAAGCGGCGAAGAAGATACGGGCACTGCGCGAATCTGTCAATCAGAAGTGGCAGTCAGGCGTCCGCCGGTCCGTCCAGCCGGAACGACGGGATCTGCACAGCGCGCGGATCCAGCCGCGGCGGGTTCGGCGCGTGCGGCCGCTGGATGCGCACGCACAAGGTCGTCGGCAGCACTTCCAGCGCCATGTTGACGATCGCCGGCTCGTTGTCGATCAGACCGACGATCGGCCCGTTCTTGGCCAATTCCGCCAGTGCCTCGCGCTTGAACGCGACGTCGTCGTGGTGAAAATCCGGCTTGAGCACGACCTGCGACTGCGGGCACATCAGCGGAAAGCCATGCGCATCCAGGCTTTGCAGCACGCCGTGCATCATCCCCGGGCGGTCACGACCGGTCAGGTAGACAACGCCCAGCCCGGCGTCGACAAGCCGGTGTGCCAGTTCCGCCGCGCCCGGCTCGACGTGATCGAGCGGCTGGAACGAGTTGGTGAAGAACCGCTCGCGCCAGTAGCGCGAAAACTGCTCGCCCAGCCCCGGATGCGGCAGCCCCAGCGCGTCGATAGCCTGCGACGGCGTGTAGTGCAGATCGTCCACCGACAGCCCGCGCACCGCGTGCAGCAGCTCCGGCAGCGCCGTGCGGTGGCTCATGGCAAAGCCGTGCAAAATCGCCAGCGTACGCGGGCGGTTGTCAAACAGCGTGCCGTCCATGTCCAGGGCGACCCAGGCGCGCCGGCTGTGGTTCTGCGCGGACTGCACTGTCGCGTCGGCCAGCAGGCGGGCGAGCACTTGGCGTGCGGAAAATGTGGGCACATGCGGGGCGCGATCAAGCATCAGTCACTCCAGAAACCGTTGGCAAAGGGCCTATTTGGACTTGCACAAGCCGTCCACACAGACCTCGGACGTCGCGCACGGGTTGCCCAGGCAGGCCTTGTAGCCTTGGCATTTCCACGAAAGCGGCGGGGCGCAAATCATGTCACTCGTTGCGGACGGCACGCAGAACGTACCGGGCGCGCACTCTTTGGTCTCGTTGGCTTTGACGCAGGGCGTTGGCTCGGCGCAAAACGTCTGGCCCTGACTTGTGCGGCAGCGGCTGGATGCGCACTGCCAGTCGGCGCTGCACGGGTCGCAATAGCCGCGGTTGGCCTTGGCGCAGGTCTGCACGTAAGTACTCGGTTTTTTGGGATCGGCGTCCGGCACCAAGCGGCTGCACACGCCCTTGGGCGAGCAGGCAAAGCCGCTGGCGCAGTCGCCGTCCTTGCTGCAGCTCTGGAAGCAGGCGCGCTCGCCCGTGTCGGGCGATGTCGTGCACTGCGTACCGGCTTTGCAGTCGGTCTGGGCTTGGCACGGCGCGCAGGCTTCGCCGCCGCCGGCACAAGCGCCGTAGTCGGGCCGGCAGGCAAAATCGTCAATGGCGCTGCCGTATTGCTCGCACGAGTAGCCGGGCTGGCAGGACTTGTCGCCAAACGCGCATGCCAGCGAGCAGAACGACTTGCCGTCCTTGCCTGGGACGCACAGCGGCGTGTTGGTGCCGCAGTCGCTGTCGTTGACGCAAGGGTCGCACAGGCCGGCGGGCGTGCAGGCCATCTGCTTGCCGACGATGTGGCAGTAGCCGCCGGTCGGGCAATCGCTTGTGGTTGTGCAGGCTTGCGTGCAGATGCCGTCGCCGGTGGCGGCGTTTGTCTCGATGCACTTCAAGCTGCCCGGGCAGTCCGTCGTCGTCGCGCACGGCCGCCCGAGGTTGGTGGTCGCTTGGCTGGCGTCCGTGGCGCTGTCGGCGCTGCTGAGGATGTCGCCGTCGGTGTTGCCGCCGATCCCGTCGTTGTCCTGGCCGGTGGCGGTGTCGGCGCTGCTGCTGTCCTCGCCGCACGCCGCAAGCACGAGGGCGAGCGCGACGGGCGCGAGCCACCACCTGGGAATTGCGTTGCGAGACCGGATCATCGTGCGCCTGCGGCCACAGAGCCGGCACGGAGGGTAGCGTCTCAGTCCGCGGCCCGCAACGGTTGCGCGACGGAATCTGCCGCATGCGGGGCCGCGCGCCCCCTTGGCCGACCGCCAGCGTTGGACTACGCTGCGGCGGATGCCGAGCCTGTACCATTTTCAGGACTGCCCGTTCTGCCTGCGCGTGCGCATCTACTTGGCCGAGCGCGCGCTGCCGTACACGTCCGTGCGCTGTGATCGCGCCGCGCTGCCGCCTGAACTGCCGGCGCTGCACCCGCTGGGCCGGCTGCCGGTGTGGCTGGATGACGCTGGTCGGCCGATTTTTGGCGCGCTGACGATCATCGGCTATCTGGCGGCGACGGTGCCGGGCGACACACTGTGGCCGACGACGCCGCTGGCTCAGGCGCGGCTGCAGATGGCCGAAGAGCTCGTGACGACGGGGCTTTTGCAGCCGATGATGCGGCTGTCCGAGCTGCAGGCGCCGCCGCCAGAGCTGTGGGACATCGCGGCGCAAAAGCGCGAAATGGCGGTGGTGCGGCGCACCCTGGCGGCGTTTGCCGACATCTTGGGGGAGCGGCCGTGGCTGTTGGGCGATCGCCTGACGGTGGCCGATTTGCTGCTGGCGCAGCCGTTGACAATCCTCGAGCGGTTCGGGTTGGATCTCACCAGCGCGCCCGGTTTGCAGGATCTGGCGCAGCGCTTGGCGCAGCGACCGTCCGTCGTCGCGGCGCGCGCCGCCTAGGTTCTGGAGGCTCCCATGTCCCATCGTCTGCTGCTTTTCGTCCTGCTGTTGTCCGTCCACGCCGTGCCGGCGCTGGCCAAGGTGGCGCCCATCAAGCACAAGCTGCCGGAGCCGCCGGCGGCGACGGTGCCGCAGCCGGCGGCCGTGGCGCTGCCGGCGCCGGTGACGGTCGAGGCGCCGCTGGCGCCGGGTGCGCTGATCCTCGTCGTGGATGCCGATTCCGATGAGGTCGTCGTCGGCGGCCAGGCGGCGTCGGTGAAGAAAGGCGACAACCGGCTGGGGCTGCCGGCGGGTCCGGTGGCGTACAGCGTCAAATTTGCCAACGGGCTGCTTGTCAAAGGCGAGGCCAAAGTGCCGGCGGGCGGGGAAGTGCGCGCCGAGGCGTGGTCAGCCGGCAAGCTGCTGCTGCATCTGGGCGAGGGCGCCAAGGTCGAGATCGACGGCGCGGCGGTGCCGGTGGTCGCCGGGCAGGTGCTGCAGGACGTCGGCATCGGCGCGCACACGGTTGTGGTGACGCAGCCGGGCTACATCGGGCGCAAGGCGTCGGTGGATGTGACTGGCGGGCATACCACTGAAATTACTGCAAATCTGCAGAAGTTCGACGTGCCGGTGGACAACGCGCTCGCGTGGGTCGGCATCGTCGGCGGCGGCGTGTTCGTGGTGACCGCGCTCATCATCGACGCCACAACGGACTACAACAAGGTCGGCGGCGACGCGACGCGCTGGAGCTTGCTGGGCGTCGGCACCGCCGGCTTTGTCGCCGGCACGCTGCTGCTCAAGCACACCATGGACGCCGTCGGCACCCCGCCGACGCAAGAGGGCACCTTCGAGGTCAAGGTCTCGCGCTGGGGTAACGGCGCGATGGCTGCGGTCGGCTGGCGGTTTTGATGGCTTTTGCGATTGATGAAGTGGCGGACGGCTTGTGGGTCGGACCGGTGCCGGATTCGCCGGAGCGCATCGCTTTGCTGCGCCAAAAAGGCGTTACCGGGCTTGTCAGCGTGCAGACCGACCGCGACCTGCAAGCCGTGGGCGTGCCCTGGCCGCTGCTGTGGAAGTTCTTGATGGCGCAGGGGATTGCCGCACATCGTCACCCGATCGTCGATTTTGACGAGACCGCGCTCGTGCGCGGCTTGACGGCGGCGGTGCTGGCGGTGGAGGAAATGCGATCTGGCAATCGGATCACGTACTTGCACTGCACGGCCGGCGTCAATCGCTCGCCGACGGTGGCGATTGCCTGGCTTGTGCGCCACCAGGGGCTCGACCTCGAGACCGCATGGACGCAGGTCACGGAGCGGCGGCCGTCGGCGCCGCACCGCGCGGCGCTGGAGCGTTGGCTGAAAGGCTAGGTTCTACGCCGGGTTGGCCCGTAGCCGCGATTCGGTCGTTGCCGTCGGACGCGGCGCGTGTATGCTCCAAGGGCGAACGTTGCGCGCGGAAAAGGGTCATGGCCGAGCCGAACCTGCAAGTTGAAGTCCAGCTCGGCCACCTGTGCAACAACCGCTGCGTATTTTGCGTCAGCGGCCAGCTGAGCGAGCAAAAACGCGCGCCGCAGCTGCCGGCGGAGCCGATTCGCAAGCAGATCGCCGAGGCGCGCCGCTCGGGCGCGACCAAGATGACGTTCCTCGGCGGCGAACCGACGATGCAGCGCTCGTTTTTTGACCTGCTGGCGTTCGCCGTGGAGCTGGATTTCCAGGAAATCGTCATCTTCACCAACGGCACGATGACGCCGCGCGAGTCGTTCCGCAAACGCGCGCTGGACATCCTCGCTGGCCTCGGCGAGGACATGCGGCAGCGGGTGATCTGGCGTTTTTCGCTGCAGGGCGGCACCGAACTCGAACACGACGCGACGACGATGAACCCCGGCGCGTGGGCGCGGATCGTCAAGAGCATGGACGAGCTGCTGGGCACCGGCGCGCGGCTGACGGGCAACATGTGCGTCGTCGAGTCGAACTGGCGGTCGATCGCCAGTCTGGCCGACATGGCCGAGAAATACGGCTTTGAGAACCTGCACTTGGACATGATTCGCCCGCGCGATTCCGGCGATCGCACCGACGCGCATCTGCGCTCGATCATGGCGCGCTACACCGACATGGCGCCGAAATTCGCCGAGCTGCTGGCGCGCTGCGACGCGAAGCTTGGCGTGGATTTTGACTTGAATTTCGGCAATGTACCGTACTGCACGGCGCCGGCCATCAGCCACCGCATCCACCACGACGGCGAGCTGACCGTCACCGTCGCCGCCGACGGCGAGGGCGGCACGCAGCTGGGCTTCAACAAATACGAGGACAAGCGCTCGGACAAGCACAAGCCGCTGGGCTGCGAGCGCTGCGTCTTCAACAGCACCTGCTCCGGCGTCTTTGACAAGTACCGGGAATTCTACGGCGACGCTGAGTTCCAGCCGATCAGCGTTGACGAGCTGTGGCGCCGCGACGTCGCAGGCCATCATTTCATGCTGCTGGCGCGGCCGGCGATTGAGGCGCTCGCGCGCGCCGGCGCTTGGCGGATCACGCGGACCAACGACACGACGGTCGAGATCGAAGTTGCGGTGCCGGTCAACGAGGCGCAGCCGGACGGCACGCACTGGCGGCTGAGCCTGCGGCGCCCCGGGCGGCGTGGCGCGCGCGCGGGCTGGTACACGGTGGCGAGCGATCGCCTGGAAGTTGCGTTTTTTGAGCAGCACCACCCGGCCGCCGACTCGCTGCCGCGGCTGAATGACGCGCTGCAGCGGCTCGCCGCGGCGTTGGGCACGCACCTGGCGCTCATCACCGCCGATGCGCTGGGCGCGGCGTGGCAGCAGCAACAGCAGCGGCTGGCGGTGGATCGGCAGCGGTCGACGCAGCAGTGGCGGCAGCTGGCGGGGCTTGTCGACCGCCTGCGCACGGAGCCGCTGGCCAACCTCAAGCCGGGCGCTGTGCGCAAGCACGCGGCGGACGTGGCGGTCGAGCTGGATTTCGCCGGTCCAGAAGGCCGCCTGACGCTGACCGTGCACGCGGCGGAGACGAGCGACGGGCGTTTTGTCCCGCGTTTTCAGCACATTGCGCACGGCCTCAGCGAGCCGACGGTCGCCCAGTTCAGCCAGGCGCTGGGACGGCGGCTGCGTGGCCAGAGCGCGATCAGCCCGCCGGCATAAAATCGCCGGAAATTTTCAGCACTTCGCCAAAAAGCGATCCAATTTCTTGCGGTTACGCGAAGCGATCGTACCTTCGCCCCCGGGTCGAATCCGGAGGTGTCAGATGGGCAGCGCGGTCTTGGTGGGAACGATTGCAAGTGGTGTGGGTCTGGCGGTTTTGACGGCGCGCGTGAGCTTGGCGGCGCTTGTCAACGCGATGCCGCAGCGGGCCAAAAAAAGCTAGAATTGTCGGGCGCGGATCGTTTGTACATACCTGATGTTTGTAGCATTTTGGATCGCGCTGCCGGCGGTGGCTGATCCGCAGACGCGCGCCGGACTCCTGGCGCAGCTGCGCGCCCTGGACGCGGTGCAGGATGCCCTGCTTGCGCGGCTGCGCTTGCTGGCCGAGAGCGCATGGGAACAGGCCTTTTTGGCTGAATTGGCGTGGGATGCCGGCGGCCCGGATGCGCTTGGCGCCGGACCAACCGCGCCGGCGACGGACGTGTCGGCGGTGATGCCGCGCGGTACGCTCGGCCACTTGCAGCTCACGTCCGCCAAGCGCCTTCCGGCGACGCTTGTGCGGTGCGTCGTTGATCACGCGAAAAAGATTCAGATTCGGGGTGTTGTGGATTGTCGGGAGAGGGAGACTCGCCTCCACACCATCCAGTACTAGGCCGGAGCCCGCCCTCGGAGGGTGGCGGAGGCGGTGGTGTTCGCGTCCCGCCGATTTTTGCCGCGGCACCGCGAAAAATGTCACACAGTTCCGCTCACGCCCGCCACACGACCTTGCCGCGAAACAGCGTCAGCACCGTGCGGCCCGTCAGCGGCTGGTCCCACAAAATCGTGTTGCGGCTCTTGGACTTGTTCGATTTCGCGTCCAGTGTCCACGGCGCCTGCAGGTCAATCAGCGTCAGGTCCGCGACCGCGCCCGCGACGACGCGCGTCACCGGCATCTGCAGCACCCGCCGCGGGCCCTTGGTCAGCGCATTGAGGGCCACCGCCAGCGGCAGCTCGCCCGCGCGCACGCACGCCAGCACCTGCGCGAGCGTCGTCTGGATGGCGATCGCGCCCGGCGCCGCGTAGTCGAACTCCAGCGCCTTGCCAGCGATGTTCACCGGCATGTGGTCACTGCAGATCGCGTCAATCGTGCCGTCCGCCAGCCCCGCCAGCAGCGCCTGGCGATCGACCTCGGTCCGCAACGGCGCGACAAGCTTGAGGTTCACGTCGTAGTCGACCATCGCCGCGTCCGTCAGCGTCAGGTGCCACGGCGTCACGCTCGCCGTCACGCGGATGCCTTCGGCCTTGGCGGCGCGGATCAGCGCAACCGACTTGGCCGTCGTCACGCGGGCAAAATGCAGACGAGAATTCGCCAGTTGCGCGACAGCGATGTCACGCGCCACGATCACGTGCTCCGCCGCCGCCGGGATGCCGCGCATGCCCAGCCGCGTCGACCACGGACCCTCGTGGATCGCGCCCGTGCCGGCGAGGTCCGGATCGATGGCGTGCGTGAAGATCGGCCGGTCAAAGCCGCGCGCGTACTCCAAGGCGCGGCGCAGCAGCCGCGGCGAGGTCATCGGCCGGTCGCCGTCGCCAAAGCACACAGCGCCCGCCTCGCTCATCTCGCCCATCGGCGCCAGTGTCTCGCCCTTCAGCCGGTGGCTCAGCGCGCCCTGCGGCAGCACATCGCAGCGGCCGTATTCGCGGGCGCGGCGCAGGATCAGCTCGGTCACGGCGTGGTCGTCATTGCCCGGCGTCGTGTCTGGATTGACGACAACCGCCGTAAATCCGCCGGCATTCGCCGCATCGGACAGCGACACGAGGTCTTCCTCGTGCTCATCGCCCGGCTCGCGCGCGCAGGCGCGCAGGTCGACAAAGCCGGGCGCCAGCACAAGCCCGGTGCCGGCGACCACCTCCGCGTCGTCCGCCGCAAGTCCTTGCCCCACCGCGACAATGCGCCCGCGCGCCACCAGCACGTCGCTCGGCGCCGCAACGCCCTCGCCGTCAAACACCTGCACCTGACGCAGCAGCAGCGGTTGTTGAGCCATCGTCGCCTCCCTTTAGCCCTGCGGCTCCAGCCCGCGGCTCGCCGCCACGAGGTAGAGCACCGCCATCCGCACCGCCACGCCGTTTTCGACCTGCTGCAGGATCACCGACTGGTCGCCGTCCGCCACCTCCGGCGCGATCTCCACGCCGCGGTTCATCGGTCCCGGGTGCATCACAAGCGCGCCGGGCTTCGCCAGCCGCAGCCGCCGCTCGTCCAGGCCAAAGAAGCGGTGGTATTCATGGCTGGATGGAATCAGGTCATTTCCCTGTCGTTCCCGCTGGATACGCAGCATCATGATCGCGTCCGCGCCTTCCATCGCCGGCTCGACGCGCGGCCACGCCGTGCAGCCCAGCTGCTCGATCGCCGGCGGCAGCATCGTCGCCGGTCCGGCCACATGCACGTCCGCGCCGAGCTTTTGCAGGCCGAAAATGTTCGACCGCGCCACCCGCGAGTGCGCGATATCGCCGACGATCGCTACCTTTTTGCCGCGTAGATCGCCCAGCCGCTCGCGCAGCGTGAAGATGTCCAGCAGGCCTTGCGTCGGGTGCTCGTGGCTGCCATCGCCCGCGTTGACGATGCCGCAGTTCACCGTTCGCGCCAGCAGCGCCGGCGCCCCCGAACAGCTGTGGCGGATGATCACGATGTCCGGGCCCATCGCCTCCAGGTTGCGCGCGGTGTCGATCAGCGTCTCGCCCTTGGCCAGCGACGACGACGACGCGGTGAAGCTCATCGTGTCGGCGCTCAAGCGCTTGGCCGCCAGCTCAAAGCTCATGCGCGTTCGCGTTGAATTCTCGACGAAAAACGTCAGCACCGTCACGCCGCGCAGCGTCGGCAGCTTCTTGATGCGCCGGCTGTTCACCGCCTTCATCTGCGCGGCGAGGTCGAGGATTTGCACGATCTGCTCGGCGCTCAGGTGCTCCAGCCCCAGCAGGTGGCGCAGCGGCTCCTGCGGTGCTTGCGGCAAACTGTCGGTGCCCGGCGTCTGACCTGGTTCAACCTGCGGCTGCATCGCGACCTCGTGGCATCAAGGGTTTTTCGGGCGGACAATCACGCTCTGCAGGCGGTTTTGGCCGTCCACGCACAGCTCAGCCGACGCGTTGCGCGCCACCTCCAGCCGCTGGCCGACAAGATCCGCGGCGATCGGCAGCTCCCGGCCGCCGCGATCCGCCATCACGACAAGCCGCACCGCTTCGGGCCGGCCAAAGTCCATCAGCACGTTCAGCGCCGCGCGGATCGTCCGGCCGGTGTACAGCACGTCGTCCACAAGCAGCACGCGCTGGCCGTTCACGTCGCCAGGCAGCCGCGTCACGCCTTCCACCGCGCGTGGGCCCTTCAACCATGTGTCGTCGCGGTACAGCGTCACGTCGATCGCGCCGAGCTGCGGCGTCCAGCCAAAATCGCGGGCGATGACTTCCGCCAGCTCGCGCGCCACCGCCACGCCGCCGCGCTGGATGCCGCACAGCCACGGCCGCGGCCGCTCTGCCGGCGCCAGCTCGACGTCGCGCGGCCACGCCATCGCTTGGATGTCCTTGGCCATCTGCGCCAGCACCGCGTCGATCGCCGCGCGGTCCAGCAGCACCCGCGCGTCGGCGGGCAGGTCCTGCGGGCTCAGAAGGTGTCGCATGTGCCTCCGGGGGCGCTCTCGTGGACGAGGCTGAACATGCGGCTCAGGTCGGGCGCGCACAGCCATTCGCAGGTCTGGTCGCGGGTGGCAAACCACAGCACGCCGGCTTTGCCCTTGATTGTGTCCAGCGGAATCAGGCCAAAAAACCGGCTGTCCTGCGAGTTGTCGCGGTTGTCGCCCATGCCGAGCACGAAGCCTTCGGGCACGACGAAGTCCGGAAAATTCTTGTTGGCCGGAAGCGAATACACCGCCGCGTTCTCCTCCGCGCCCGGCGGCACCGTCGCCGTCGGCCAATCCGGTCGGCCATTGGCGAACGGCTCGTCCGGCCGCGCGATGTGGTGCTGCGTCGTGTAGACAACGCCGTCCAGGCACTCCCGCGCCATCACGCAGCGCGCGCCCGAGCCTTCCTGACCGCAGTCCGCGCTCTCGCCGATGACCTTGCGCGGAATTGGCTTGCCGTTGATCTGCAAGACATTGTTGACCAAGCGGATGCGGTCGCCCGGTACGCCAATGACGCGCTTGATCAAGTCCTTGTCCTCGGAGCCGGAGCCGTCCTTGTACGGGTACTCAAAGACGATGATCTCGCCGCGGTGCGGCTGGCGCAGCGTCAGAAATTTCAGGCGCGTGAACGGGATCTTCAGGCCGTACAGGAACTTGTTGACGAACAGGTGGTCGTGGATCTGCAGCGTCGGGATCATCGAGCCCGTCGGGATTTTGAACGCCTCGAACACGAAAATGCGGATCAGCAGCGTCAGCACGACCGCCCAGACGATCGAGTCAAAGTACTCGCGTGACGCGGACTTGCGCCACTTGCCGAGGTGCAACGTCAGGTTCTGGTCCAGCGGCTCCGCCGCCTCCAGCAGCGCGTGCAGGTCCTTGGACTTGGCCTTCAACAGGTCGTGCAGCGTCTGCCACTGCCCTTCGAGCAGCTGCGCGACGTCGTCCGGCAGCGCCTTACGGTACTTGCGCAGCAGCCGCCCGCCGGACTCATCCAGGTACGTGCACCGCTCGCGCAGCTCACTCTGGAAGTGCTTCAACTTCTTGGGATCTGTCGGGATCGGCGGCGAGGGCGCGGTCGTTCCAGTAGGGGCGCGGGGCTGCGACATCGATTCCTCAGGCGGCCGTGGCGCGCGGAGCGTAGCCGTCCGCATGGGCACTTGCAACAACGCAGGCGCCAGCGCCATTCCCCGCCTTGACATGGCGCGCCCGCCAAGCCATACCGGTCGCAGGAGTTGACCATGAGCAAAGCCGTCAAAGTCACGTTGCAGGGCAAGACTTTCACGCTGCAAACCGATGAAGATGAGTCGCACATCCTGGCGTCCGCGGCGCTTGTGAATGACCGCATCGACGCGTTGCGCAAGAAAGCCGCGCTGCCTGAGGGCACGCTGGCGATGCTGGTGGGCATGGAACTGGCCGGCGAACTGCTCAAGGCCCAGGGCACGGGCGAACGCTTTGCGCCGCTCAAGCTGCGGGCGGAGCGGTTGCGGGATCGCCTGAAGTCGTCACTGGCCTCGCGCGGGGCGGGCCATGGCGGCTGATCGCGACCTGAGCGGGCTGCCCCACGCGTTGGAACAGGCTGTGCCGGAGCCGCCGCAGGACAAGCGCGCCTGGCGGGCGTGGGCCGATGGCGTGCAGCGCGCGCGGCCGGCGCCGCTGCGCAAACAGCACGCTCAGGCGTTGGTGACGCATGTGACCCAGCTGGTGCAGCGCTTGGGCGCGCAGGTCGTCGGCTTGTACAGCCCGCTGGGCGCCGAGGTCGAGACGCGCGATTTGGCCAACGCGCTGCTCGTGCAGGGCGTGCAGCTGGCGTACCCGCGGGTGCAGCCGGACGGCGCGGCGCTGGATTTTGTGCTGGCTACGGGACCGGCGGCGCTGCAGCCGCGGCCGCGCAGCCGGATGCTCGACCCGGTGGGTCCGGCGATCGCGCCAAATACCTTGGATTTGCTGGTGATTCCCGCGCAGGCGGTGCGCCCCGACGGCACGCGCTTGGGCCGTGGCGGCGGCTATTTTGACCGCTATCTGCCGCAGCTGCGCGCGGACGCGGTGACGGTCGCTGTGTGCCCGGCGGCGTGTGTCGTCGCGTGGCAGCCGCTGGAAGCGCATGACCGGGCGCTGGCGCTCGTTTGCACAGAAGCCGGCCTCGCCGTGCTGGGTTAGGGCATGGCGCAAGTGCAGTCGGCGGCGAGCCAACACAAGCGGCAGTTCATCCTGTTTTGCATCGTCGGTGCGACCGGTGTCCTTGTAAACATGGCGGTTTTTGCCGCGGTGCTGTGGGCGCTGCCCAAGGACGCGCTTGGCGCGGCGACGACGCACGTCGCGGCGGTCGCCGGCTGGATCGTCTCGGTGACGACCAACTTCATCCTGAACGATCGCCTGACTTTCGCCGATCATGACTTCCACCACGTCGGCATCCAGCGGCTGTGGCGCTACTATCTGGGCGCGCTGAGCGGTCTCGGGCTGCAGCTGGGCATCCTGACGCTGGCGCTGCACTGGCTGCCGGTGGAAGCGCCGCTGCCGGCGTGGAACGCGCTGCGCAAGCTCGCCGGCAACTTGACGGGCATCGGCGTCGGCACGATCGCGAACTACGTGGTGGCGCGGTTCTGGGTGTTCCGCAAGCGGGCGGACTAGGGCGCTCAGGGCGGCGCGACAGCTCAGGTGTTCAATAAGTTTTCGACATCCTTGAGCATTTGTCGCGCCCAGACCACCGCCGGCGGCGGCGTGTCCGGCGTCCCGCTCGCGACGATTCCCGCGCGCACCCGCACCGCGCGGCCATCCGCCAGCGGCGCCAGCGCCAGCGCCTCGTGTACACGCTGGCTCGCGACCTCGCCGCCGGGACCATCGGTGTGCGTCAGTACCGCGTGCAAGTGCTTGGATTTCAAGCGAAAAACCACATCGGTCTGCCGCAGCGCGCCCTGCACGCGCTCGCCCAGTTCGCGCAGTACGGCCGCATCCACGTGCGCCGCGCTGAACACGCCGCCGACCTCGACCTCCGGCCGCAGCCCCAGCAGCGTCGTCTGAATGCCATAGCGCTGGCCGCTGCGCAGCTCAATCGGTAGCAGGAATTCGAATTGCCTCAGGCCAAACAGCCCGGTCTCCACGTCGCGTAAGGACTGGTCGCCGGTCTCGCCCAGCGCCGCGGCCAGCGCCCGCTCCAGCGTCTTGCGGGACGTGTCGTCCTCCAGCACCACAAGCGCTGCAGCCGCGCCCAGACCTTCCATCCGCCGCAGCCGCGCGCGCACATCGGTCGCCACGCCTGCCAGCGTCAGGCGCATCGCCTCGTCCAGGTCGAGCACGGTATCTGGGTCGTCCATCGCCACGGCGAACGTGCCCGCCAGCCGCGACGCCTCGTCCGGCGGCAGGACTTCGCCAAAAAACGCTTTGCCGCGTGCATCCTTGGACACCGCGCGGGCCAGCGCCGCCAGCACCGGGCCGTGGGCAATCACCGTGCCTTCCTGGTCCAGCAGCCATGCGCCCGGCCACTGGCTCACCAGCCGCACCGCCTCGCTCTGTTGCACCGCTTCCGCCTGACTCATGCACACCACCTCCGCGTCGACCATAGCATTGCCGTCCCGCGCTGGGCAGTCCAGAATTGGCAGCGGAGGTGACCCATGGCCCATTCCCCTGAATTCGAAGCGCTGTGCGCGGCCGCGCGCGCCCACATCCGCGAGACCACCGTCGCCGAGGTCCACGGTCGCCAGCAGATCGGCGCGCCGTTCGTGCTTGTGGACGTCCGCGAGGACAACGAGTGGCAAAAATCCCATATTTCCGGGGCGATCCACCTCGGCCGCGGCATCATCGAGCGCGATATTGTCGACGCTATCCCGGCGAAGGACACCGAGATCGTGCTGTACTGCGGCGGCGGCTTTCGCTCGGCTTTGTCAGCGGAAAACCTGCAGAAAATGGGCTACAGCAATGTCTTGTCGCTTGCGGGTGGCTGGAAAGCGTGGACCGCGGCGGGCTTGCCGACGACGGTGCCGTAGCCGTCAATCGCCGTGTGGCGTCCATTCCTCAGGCGGATCAGGCACTTGTGGTGGACGCTGCCGCGCCACATGCACCGCCGCCTCCACGGTCGCCATCAGCTCCGACAGGCCGGCGCGGGTCAGGCTGGACGTCAGCAGCGCCCGGCGCTGCGCCGTCACTTCGCGCACCGTCGGCGGATCATCGATGGCGTCGCACTTGTTCAGCACCACGAGCCGCGGCTTGTCGGCCATGTCGTTGTCGGCCAAAATCTTTTCCACGGCGCGCAGTTGCGCTTCCAGCTGCGGGTGGCTGGCGTCGCAGACAATCAGCAGCAGGTCGGCGTTCTGCGCCTCTTCCAGCGTCGCCTCGAACGCGCCGAGCAGCTCCTTCGGCAAATCGCGAATGAAACCAACGGTATCGGTCAGCACCACGCTGGTGCCTTCGGGCATCCGCACGCGCCGCGACGTTGGGTCCAGCGTCGCGAACAGCAGGTTCTCGGTGTACGCGTCCGATTTCGCCAAGGCATTCAACAAGCTGGACTTGCCGACGTTCGTATAGCCGACGAACGCCGCGCTCGGCGTCTCCGCCAGCGTCCGCCCCTTGCGCCGTGTCGACCGGCCCTTGCGCAGCTTCTTCAACTGCTCCTCGATGCGGTGCACCCGCTCGCGCGCCCGCCGCCGATCGACCTCCAGCTTGGTCTCGCCGGGACCGATCGCGCCGATGCCGCCCGTCAGCCGCGACAGCGCGTTGTCGCGATCGCCCAGCCGCGGCAGGGAGTACCGCAGCTGCGCCAGCTCCACCTGCAGCTTGCCGTCCGCCGACTTCGCCCGCCCGGCAAAAATGTCGAGAATCAGCTGCGTGCGGTCCAGCACCTTCGAGTCCGCCTGGGTCGAGATCGCCTTGGCCTGCGACGGGCTCAGCTCGCGGTCAAAAATCAGCAGCGTGGCGTCGGTCTGCATCGCCTTTAGCTTGATTTCACTGATCTTTCCCGCGCCCAGCAGCGTCCGTGCGTCCACCTCGCGCTTGCGCTGGATCACGCGCCCGACCACCTGGACGCGCGCGGTCCGCGCCAGCTCTTCCAGCTCGTTCAGGCTGTCCTCGGCGTCGGTCAGCGACTCCGGACCGACGTGGATCAGCAGCGCCGTCTCCCGCGCATTGACGACGCGCCCCGCCGGTCGCGTCCGCGCCAGCTGTTCGTCCAGCGACTTCAGCAACGCCTGCACGTCCAGGTCTTCCGGCGGCCAGCGCATCGGCGGCAGCAGCGTCACCGGGCGCACGGACTTGTGATCCGCCGCCAGAGAATCCGCCGCCAAATGGCCAACATACGCCAGGTCCGGCACGCCGCGACGGTGGGTAATCGCGCACACGAGGTCCAGACCCAGCCGCGCCAGGTCGGTCTGGTCGTCCTCGGACAGCGGCTCGTTCTTCAGGTGGACGTGGACAAGCCGCAGCCCGCGCAGCCGGCCGCTCTCCGCGCCCCAGCGGCCGAGATCCGGCAGCAGCAGCTCGTGGTCATCGCCGCACAGCACGTGGCTGACGTCGCCGCGACGGTCAATCAAAACGCCAACTTGTCGGCCGATGCGCACCGCCAAGCCGACCATCCGCTGCACAAGCGCGTCGGACGCCAGCTCGCGCGCCTCCGAGGTGTGGTGGTAGAGGCGCTCCAGCCCGGCACGCTCAATCGCGCCCAAACCGCTCAGATTTCCATGGATTTTTTGTGACAAAGGCGGGCAACTCGCTCAGCTCACCGGAGCTGGTACCAAGGTAGGTCAGTTCAGGTTGATCGTCGCGCCTTTGAGCGTCATCGTCGAGGACGACTTCACGTCCATCGTCGAGCCCGCCTTGATTTCGGTCGCCGCGCCCGACTCTTGTTTGATGGACGCCGAAGCCTTCACCACCAAATCCTTGCAGTCCAGCGTCAGCGTCTTCTCGGTTTTGATGAGCATATCGCCGGTCTTGCACTCGATCGTGATCTTCTTGGCCTTGGTATCGATGAGCACATAGTGCTCCTGCGTGTGGTCGTAAATCTCAATCTGGTCGACGTCGCTCGACTGGTCCAGGCAGATCCAGTGGCCGTCGCGCTGCTTCGGATCCTTTTCAGTGTCCGCCGGCTGCACTTTGGTCTGCAAAATCACCCGCTCGGTCTTGTCGCCCTTCTTGTCGACGAACTGCAGCATGTGTCCGGAACGACTGCGGATATCGCGAAAATCGTTCTTGCCGCTCTGGCTCTCGTTCGTGTGCGTCGGCAGGTCCACGCCGTTCCACAGCGAGCCGATGACGAACGGCCGGCGGACGTCGCCGTGCTCGAACGCCACGAGCACTTCGTCATCGACTTCCGGCAGCCAGAACGCGCCGCGCTGCTTGCCGGCCATGAACGAGGTGAGGCGGCACCAGGTCGAGCGGAAGTCCTCGGCGTCGGCGCTGTCCGTGTATTGGCCAGCCTCGCTGACCCACGGGTATTTCACCTTGATGCGGTAGTGCTTGTCCGGGTCCTTGTTGTCGACGACGATGCCGACGACGACGCCTTGGACTTTGAACGGTTCGCGTTTGGCGCGGTCGAGCATGCGGCAGCCTCCGCCCGCAAGCGTACGCGCGCGCACGGGTGCGGGCAAGGCGCGGGCGCTGCGGGCGGGGTCGCCGCGCCTCAGGCTACTTCATGTTCGCCGGGCCCTTGGCTTTGAGGCACTCGGACAGGAACTTCTTGTACTCATCGCCCTTTTTGCCCTTGCCGGCCGCCGCGCACGCCTTCATCGCGTCCTTGGGCGCCAGCGGACCGGCCGCCGGAGCCGGAGCCGCCGCCGGAGCCGCGCTGCCGGCCTTCAGACACTCGGACATGAACTTCTTGCGGTCGTCGCCCTTCAGCGCCTTGTCGGTGGCTTCCTTGTTGCAGGTCTTCATCTTGTCCTGCTGGGCGTTCGCGGCGAACGCGGACGTGGCAGAGAGGGCGAAGGCGGCGGCGATGACGGTGGCGAAAATCTTCTTCATGGCAATGCTCCAGCGATAACGGCAAATAGGTCCTGCGGGCGATCGCGCTGCGACGTGCGGCGCGGTCCGTTTCGGCAACGCAAGCGTAGCGGATTTGATTCAGGCGTCCATCGTCAGGCCCCGATCCAAGCCCGCAGCCTTGACGCGCCGCCCTCACTGCGCTATCTCCGCGGCGGCCTTTGGCAGGCCGTCCCGGGGCACCATGCTCGCCAGTCAATACGGTTACATCTCCATCCTCGTCATGCTGGCGCTCGTCGCCGTGATGGGCGTGGGAATTCTCGTTATCAATCGCTTGGTTGGTCCGCGCCGCACGTCGGCCGTCAAGCAGGCGCCGTTTGAGTGCGGCTCGGACCCGATCGGCGACAGCCGCCACCGGTTCAGCGTCAAATTTTACCTGATCGCCATCTTTTTCATCGTGTTCGACATCGAGTCGGTGTTCATGTACCCATGGGCGTCGCTGTTTCGCGAGATGGTCGCTGAGCCGTTGATCGGCTGGTCGACGTTTGGCGAAATGTTCGTTTTCATTGGCATTCTAGGCGCCGGCTTGGCCTATGTGTGGCGCCGCGGCGCGCTCGACTGGGAATAGGCCGCGGCCCGCAGTGCGCCACAGGCCGGCAGCGACCTGGGTGCGCGTGACGTTGGCAGTCTGCGCTTTCTGGCATCGGAGTTGATGACATGTCCCAACCGCTAATCGACCTGCTGCGCAAAGCCAAGCCCCAGGCCATCCAAGGCAGCCATGTGACCGCAGGCGATCAGGTTGTCGTGGTTGTTCGCGAGCATCTGCTTGATTTGGCGACGTTTTTGCGCGATGACCCGCGCGCTCGCTTTGACGTGCTGATCGACGTGACGGCGGTGGACTACTCGGAATTCGACCCGGCGCTGCGCCACGCGGTGACGCCGCAGGACAAGGGCGACCCGGCGAACCTGCCGCGCTTTGAGGTCGTGTACCACCTGCTGTCGATGCCGCTGCGCCACCGGATCCGCCTGAAAGTCGTGCTGACGGAAGAGGATTTGCACGTGCCGTCGCTGACGTCGCTGTGGATCTCGGCCAACTGGGGCGAGCGGGAGGCGTGGGACATGTTCGGCGTCAAGTTTGACGGCCACCCGGACCTGCGGCGCGTGCTGATGTACGAAGAGTTCGTCGGCCACCCGCTGCGCAAGGACTTTCCCCAGCGCGGTTACCAGCCGCTGGTGCCGATGCCGAACCTGGCGGACTACGCCGACAACGAGACCTACCGCTAAGAAGCCAGCCGTCGCCAGCCGGACCACCGCGCCGGCGATGAACCTGCGGAGCCACCGATGACCATGACCGCCAGCCAAAAGCTCACGCAAATCCGCGCCGAACTCCGCACGGAAGAAGCGGAAATCGTCCAGGACAAGATGATCATCAACATGGGCCCGTCGCACCCGGCGACCCATGGCACGGTCAAGTTCGTGCTGACGCTCGATGGCGAGACGGTGGACGACGTGGACATCACGATCGGCTACCTGCACCGCGGTTTTGAGAAGATGGCGGAAGCCGGCACGTGGCAGCAGGTGCTGCCGTACACGGATCGCCTGAACTACGTGTCGCCGCTCATCAACAACGTCGGCTACGTCGGCGCGGTCGAGAAGCTGTGGGGCGTGGAAATTACGCCGCGCGCCAAGTACATCCGGATGCTCATCTCCGAGTTGAGCCGCATGACCGACCACTTGACGTCGATCGCCGCGGGCGCCCTGGAACTTGGCGGATTTACGCCGTTTCTCTACGGCGTCGAGGCGCGCGAAGCGCTGTTTCCGCTTGTGGAAGAGCTCACCGGCGCGCGGCTGACGACGTCGTACACGCGCATCGGCGGCCTGGCCAAGGACTTGCCGGACGGCTACGAAGCGCACATGGAAACGGCGCTGGCGCACGTCGATCAGCTGATGGTCAAGGTCGATAAGCTGTTGACCAAGAACCGGATTTTTTACGACCGGATGATGCACACCGGCGTGCTCAGCCAAGAGGACGCCATCAGCTCCGGCTGCACCGGAGTCATGCTGCGCTGCACCGGCGTCGACTGGGATCTGCGCAAACATCAGCCGTACCTGGCGTACAACGAGCTGGATTTTGACGTGATTGTCGGTTCGCGCGGCGACAACTACGACCGTTACCTGTGCCGGCTGGAAGAGCTGGGCCAGTCGATCAAGATGATCCGCCAGATCTTCAAGCAGATGCCCGGTGGGCCGATCAACGTCGGCGATTGGCGTGTCTGCTTGCCGCCCAAGGACGCGGTTTACAACTCGATTGAGGGCATGATCGCCCACTTCAAGCTCGTGACCGAAGGCCACCAGGTGCCGCCGGGCGAGACGTATTTTGCCGTGGAAGGCGGCAACGGCGAGGTGGGCTTCCACATCGTCAGCCAGGGCAATGGCCGGCCGTACCGCGTCAAGGTGCGCCCGCCGTGCTTTTACGCCATGGGCATCCTGAAAAAGCTGATTGTCGGCCATATGTTGGCGGACATTGTCCCGACCTTTGACACGTTGAACATGATTGGCGGCGAAGTCGATCGTTAACCCGCTCCGGGTTCGTTGCGCGAGGCAGTGATGGCGAAAGTAACCGTAGACGGCGTTGAAGTGGAAGTCCCGGCTGGGACTACAGTTCTGCGTGCCGCCAAGCAAGCCGGCGCCGATGTGCCGGTGTTCTGCTACCACCCGGGCCTGACGATTCCGGCGAACTGCCGGATGTGTCTGGTCGACATTGAGAAAGCGCCCAAGCCGCTGCCGGCATGCTACACAGAAGTGGCGGACGGCATGGTGGTGCGCACCAAGTCGGACAAGGTCAAGGCGACGCAGGCGGCGGTGCTGGAGTTCATCCTCCTGAACCACCCGGTCGATTGCCCGGTGTGCGACCAGGCCGGCGAGTGCGTGCTGCAGGAGCACTACATCACCTACAGCGCCAAGCCGTCGCGGCTGGACACGGACAAGGTCGGCAAGCCGAAGGCGAAGATCCTCGGGCCGACCGTGATCCTCGACGCCGAGCGCTGCATCGTCTGCACCCGCTGCGTGCGCTTTTGCGAAGAAATCAGCAAGTCCAATGAGTTGACGGTCGAGAGCCGCGGCGAGCACAGTGAGATCACCACGCCCGAAGGCGTCGAGCTCAACAACCCGTACAGCTTGAACGTCGTCGACATCTGCCCGGTCGGCGCGCTGACGTCGCGCGAATTCCGCTTCCAGAAGCGCGTGTGGTTCCTCGACATGAAGGACAGCGTGTGCACCGGCTGCGCGCGCGGCTGCTCCGTGCGCGTGGACAGCCACAAGAACAAGGTCGACCGCATCGTGCCGCGCTACAACCCGGACGTGAACAACTACTGGATGTGCGACGCCGGCCGCGCGAGCATGAACAGCCGCCGCGATAAAGCGCTGACGCTGGGCGTGGTTCCGGGTCCGAACGACACCACGCGCGAGGCGCCGGCGCTGGACGGGCTGCGGGCGATCGCCGGTTGGCTGAAGGAGTCGCACGAGGCGGTGGGCATCGCGCTGTCGGCGTCGCTGACCAACGAGGACGCCTACGCGTGGGCGCGGCTGGCCAAGGAGCTGGGGGCGAAAGTGTACCTGCTCAAGCGCGCCGGCTGGCAGGGCGATGCCATCTTGCGTCAGGCCGATCGCGACGCCAATGACGCGGGCGTGCGCGCGATCCTGACGGCGCTGACGCCGGCTTTTGGCGACGCCAAGCAGCTTGTCAAAGACGCGCCGTCGCTGGACACGCTTATCGTGCTGGACAATGAAATTGCCCCGGATTCCGCGCTTGTGGGAGCGATCGCCGACATCGCCAACGTCGCGGTGCTGACCGATCTGGCCGGCAAGCTGTCGGACGCTGCGACCGTCGTTGTGCCGCTCACGCAGGTGCACGCGCGCGAAGGCACTGTCGTCAATTTTGCCGGCTGGGTGCAGCGGATCGCTGCGCCGCTCAAGCCGGCGGTGACGACGGTGACGCCGATTGCCGCCGCCGCCAACCTCGCGCACGCGGTGCTGGGCCACGGCGAGCACGCGCTGGCGCTGGACTTCACCGAGAAGACGCGCGCGGCGGAGCTCTTCGACCGCCTCGCCGCGGCGGTCCCGGCGTTCGCTGGGCTTTCCTACACCGAGATTGCCGACCACGGTCGCAGTTTGCCCCAAGATGGCGTCCTCGCGCCGGCGCGTTCGCACGTCAACGGCACGCCGGCCTGGGAGCCGGATCCCGTGTCGCCGACCTACCACCGCCCGTTCCACCTCCGTCGTGGCGCTTGATAAGCCAAGGAATTTGCCATGCACCTGGTTGACAACGTCCTCCTGAACATCGTGCTGATGACGCTCATCAAGTTCGCCGGCTTCGTGCTGGCGTTCGTCATGGGCGTCGCCACGGTGCTGACCTGGGCCGAGCGCAAGTACTCGGCCGTGCTGCAAAATCGCATCGGTCCCAACCGCGCCAACGTCGGCAACGTCCGCGCTGGCGGTCTGCTGCACATGCTCGCCGACCCGATCAAAATGCTGACCAAGGAAGATTTTGCGCCCAACACGCCGAATCCCATCCTGTTTCGCCTGGCGCCGTTGCTGGCCTTCGTGCCGGCGCTGCTGGTTTTTGCCGTCGTGCCGTTTGGCCCGGGCGACAATTTTCAGGTCTCCAACACCAGCCTCGGCATCCTTTTCATCTTTGCGATCGGCAGCTTGAACGTCTACGGCTCGGTCATCGGCGCGTGGGCGTCCAACAACAAGTGGTCGCTGATGGGCGGCTTGCGCATCTCGGCGCAGATGATCAGCTATGAAGTGGCGATCGGCCTGTCGCTCTGCGGCATCTTCATGATTTACGGCTCGCTGGACCTACAAGACATCGCGCGCCGCCAGGGCGAGCTGCTGCTGGGCTTCATCCCGGCGTGGGGCATCGTGCTGCAGCCCGTCGCGTTCGTGCTCTACCTCGCCTGCGCCATCGCCGAGAACAAGCGCGCGCCGTTTGACGTCGCTGAGGCTGAGTCCGAGCTGACCGCTGGCTACTGGACCGAGTATTCCGCCATGGGTTTCGCGATGTTCGCGCTCGCCGAATTTGTCGAGGTCGTGCTCATCGGCACCGTCGGCACCACGCTCTTCCTCGGCGGCTGGACAATCCCCGGCTTGCACGGCGACGCGTGGTGGATCGTCGTGCTGGAGATCGGCGCGTTCATCTTCAAGACGCTGTTCCTCGTCTGGCTGCAGATGACCATCCGCTGGACGCTGCCGCGGTTTCGCTATGACCAGATCATGCGCCTCGGCTGGCGGATCCTGCTGCCGGTGGCGCTGCTGAACCTGCTCGTCACGGGCATCGTCCTCACTTTCATTGAACGCGCGTAACGGCACGGACTGACCGGAGAATTTCCCATGGCCAAAGTCGTCAACCGCATGCACCCCGACTTCGCGACGCAGTCGTACGTCGTGGAAGCCTTCAAGGGCGTCGCGCTCGTCACGCGGCAGTTCGCCCGCAACCTGTTCGCCAAAAAAGACATCGTGACGGTGCAGTATCCCGAGGATCGCCGGCCGTACACGCCGCGCTTTCGCGGCAAGCACCGGCTGATGCTGCGCGACGACAAGTCCGTGCGCTGCGTGGCCTGTATGCTCTGCGCCACGGCGTGCCCGGCGAACTGCATCACGATCGTCGCCAAGGAAATCGACGATCCGACAATCGAAAAGGCGCCGGCGAGCTTCGACATCGACCTGCTCAAGTGCATCTACTGCGGCTTTTGCGAGGAAGCGTGCCCGTGCGACGCCATCCGCCTCGACTCCGGCGTGCACGCGATCCCGTCGTTCACCCGCCGCGACCAGAAAGCCGGCGTCATCAACCTGCTGTCGCTGGGCGGCGTGTCGATCGCGTCGCAGGGCGGCGAGCACCGCGCGCACTCGCATGAAGGCACCGCGCACGGTCGGTCCTCTGGGCACTAGTCCCGCCGTTCCCCTTTCGGCACAAGGTCAACACCATGGTGAGAGACCGCGAACCGCGTGAACCCGAGGAAGGTGGCTTCATCCCCGAGATGATCCGCCGCACCGTCGAACGCAGCCTCAATGCCGTGCTGCACAGCGAGGACGAGCGCCGGCGGTTCTTCAGCTCGCTGCTGCCGCGCGACTTCATGAACAACGTCGCGGCGCAGGTGGACAGCACCAAGCGCGAAGCCGTGACGATGATCGGCCGCGAGATGCAGCAGTTCTTGCAGACGCTCAACGTCGGCGAGGAAATCAAGAAGATCCTGACAAGCGTCAGCTTTGAGGTCGCGACGACGGTGCGGTTTGTGCCGAACGACGAGGGCGGGCTCAAGCCGGAGATCAAGCGCTCGAACAAGCCGCTTGTGCGCTCGACGGCGACGGCGAAGAAGCCGAAGAAAGCCGCGGCGAAGCCCCGCAAGCCCAAGGTCGCGGCGCCGGTGCCTGTTGTCGTAGCGCCGGTGGGCGCGCGACGGCGGCGCGGGCGCGTGCAGCGGGTTGTGGACGCGATCGGCGAGACCGCCGAGATGATCGTCGGCAGCCGCGACAACGATGACGACGACGACGACGACGCGTGAGCCAGCTGACCGCCATCGGCGTCTTCTGCGGCTCTTCGTCCGGCCAGGGTGACGGCTACCGCGCGACGGCGACGGAACTCGGCGGGCTCTTGGCCGCACGCGGCTTGACCCTCGTGTATGGCGGCGCCCACGTCGGCACGATGGGCGCTGTCGCCGACGGCTGTCTCGTGGCGGGCGGCAAGGTCGTCGGCGTGATGCCGCAGCGGCTCGTTGATCGCGAAGTGGCGCATGCCGGGCTGACGGAGTTGCACGTCGTCGATTCCATGCACACGCGCAAAGCGCTGATGGCGGAGCGCTCCGACGCGTTCATCGCCCTGCCTGGCGGCTTTGGCACGTACGACGAGCTGTTCGAGATCCTGACCTGGGCGCAGATTGGCCTGCATACCAAGCCGATCGGCTTGCTCAATGTCGGCGGCTTCTACACGCCGCTGCTGACGTTCCTGCACGGCGCCGTCGCCGCCGGCTTTGTGCAACAGCGGCACTTTGACTTGCTACATGTGGCTGAAACAGCTGCGGATTTGCTTGATCGGCTGGCGCGGGCTCAGGACGCCGCGCCGGTGCCCGGCAAGTGGACCGTGCCGACCGACGCCTGACGCCTCGCCGTCCCGGCTACTTCCAAGCCAGCCGCGAGGCGCCGTCCGCGCGCGCCTGCGTGCCGCGCAACTCTGCGTCATCACAGCGCTCCACGAACAGCTGCGCCGCCGCGTCCTCCGGGCACGCCGCCAGCGCCTCCACAAACGCCACCCGCGCCTGCCCCGGTTTGCTCGCCTGCCACAGCGCCACACCGCGCTCGTACGCCGCGCGTCCCGCCAGCTTCGCCGCCCGCCGTGGCGCCAGCTCGGCGTCCAGCACTTCGTAGACGTCCGTCGGCTGCTCCTTACCGCTGGCGATCACCCGATCCAGCAGCCGCAGCTGGTAGCGCTCCGGGTCCGCCAGCCGCGCCCGCGTGTCGCCGCCGATGAGCAAGGACGCCACATAGCCCTTGCACAAGCCCTCGACGCGCGACGCGACGTTGACCGGATCGCCGATCAAGCCGCGGTCCATGCGCGAGCGCCCGCCGATGACGCCGACCATGACCGTGCCGGTGTTGATGCCGATGCCGATGCTGATCGCTGGCTCGCCCAGCTTCGCGCGCTCGGCGTTGAACCGCGCCAGCGCCTCGAACATCGCCAGCGCCGCTTGCACCGCGTCATCCGCCTTGCCCGGAAACACCGCCATGATGCCGTCGCCGAGGAACTGCTCGACGTGGCCGTTGTGGCCGTAAATCGCCGGCTCCATCTCGGCCAGATAGCGATTCACAAAGGCGAAAGTCTCCTTCGGCCCGAGGCGCTCGGCCAGCGTCGTAAAGCCGCGGATGTCGGCAAACAGCGCCGTGACTTCCTGCTGGACGTGGTCGCCGATCGACACTTGCAGGATGCTCGTCTTGCCCAGCTGGGTCATGAATTCCTGCGGCACAAAGCGCTGAAACGCGCGCGTCAGCCGCTTTTGGTCGTCCAGCGCCGCGTCCAGGCTCTCGTACAGCAGCGCGTTGACAAGCGACACCGCCGCCTGCGCCGCCAGCGTCTCCACCATCTCCAGCCGCTGGGCGTTGAAAGCGCCGCTCATGTCGCGGTGCTCCAGGGTGACGATGCCGACGAGCTCACCGGCGCGGATCAGCGGCGCGGCGAGGATCGCGTTGCCGCCGCGCTGATCAAAAGCATCGGCAAAACGCGGATCTGCCCACGCCGCGTCCAGCAGCAGCGACTCGCGGGTGTGCTGCACGTACGCCGCCACCGCCGCCATCGGTCCCAGCACTTCGTCCGGATCCGCGCCCTCGCGCGACGCGCCCGTGGTCAACGACCGCACATCCAGCCCGCCGGGAATGTCCCGCGCCAGCGCCGCCACCGTCGCCTTGCCGTCGCGCACAAGCAGCAGCGCGCCGCTTGTCGCGCCAGCGGTCTGCACCGCCAGCCGCAGCAGCTGCGTCAGCAGCGCATCCACGCGAATTTCCGCGGATAGTGCGCGCGCCGCCCGGGCGATCGCCGTCGCGTCCAGCCCCGAGTTCTCCGGCGACGCCAGCGCCGGACCGCTCGCGTACGGCGCCACAAGCCCGCCCGAACCCTGCGCGCGCTGCAGCAGCGCCTCAAAGCGATCGATGCCCGCCACGACGCCGTGCTGCATCCACGTCGCCCGCGCTTCCAACAAGTACGCCGCCGCCGCGCGCCCGTGCCCCCGTCGCAGCCACGCCTGGCCAGCCAGTTCCAACGCCAGCGCCTTGTCAAAGCCATGGTCCGCCAGCGTCGCCGACGCCACCGCCGCCTCGTAGGCCCGCGTCGCGTCCTCCCACCGACCCTGCACGTCCGCCAGTTCCGCCTTCAGCAGATCGCGCAACTGCACGTAATTCAGCGGCTTTGGCTTGAGCCACGGCCCCAGCTTGCGCAGGCCCTTTCGCGCGCGGGCGATGTGCTGGCGCGCCGCACTTGCGTGGCCCGCGTCCTGCGCTTCCCGCGCCGCCGCCACCCGCGCCAGCGCCGTGTAGCCGATGATGTTCGGCACCAGGTACGTGCCCGGCACGATGTTCACGCCTTTTTCCGCCCGCTCCAGGCTCGGCAGCGCGCGCGCCGCGTGGCCTTGCCAGATGGCCAGCTGACCCTCCAGCAGCGCAAAGCTCACGCCCGCCGACGCGTCGCCGTGGTGCGCCGCCAGCCACGCCTCCTTGACGATGAAATCGCCAGACAACACAAGCGGATCCGCGACCTTGGCGCGCAGGCAATCGACAGCCTGCAGGTAGAGCTGCGCCCACGGCACGCTGCGATCCTGGCGGAACCGCAGGCAGATGGCGAGCGCGTTCTGGCCATGGCGCTCCAGCTCATCCACGTCCACGCCGCAACACATCGCTTGCGCGACGGCGTTGGTGGCGGCCTGCGCGGCGTGCGTGACGTCGCCGCCCTCGATGCCGTGGCGCACCACGCGCGCCCACACCGCGATGCCGGCGCGCAGCGGCTGCAGGCGGTTTTGCACAAAGCCCCAGTCCATCAGCTCGACTTTCGCCAGCATTTCCGTGGCGCCCAGCCGGGCGATGATGTCGTACGCGGCGGTCTCATACATCGCGCCGCCGGTGACGTCGCCAAAGAACGCCGCGCGCAAAAAGCCATAGCTGGCAATGGCATACGCGCCCTGCGGCGTCACGCCGTGGCGCATCGTGCGGTCCACGAGCTCCAGCGTCCACAGCGCCGTCAGGTTCGGCTCAATCAGGTACGCGGAGATCAGCGCCTCGGCCATCAGGCTCAGCGACGCCGCCACGCGCGGATCGTCGCACACCGGCAGCTGGCCCAGGGACGCGCGCGTCGTGCCGCGCATCCGCCATAGCACCCGGCCAAACGCCAGCGCCAGATGGTGCGGCTTGGGCCGCAGCGGCGTGCCCAGCCCGAGGCGATCCAGCGCCGCGCCGCTCAGGTTCACCGCCGCCTCGTGCTCGCCGCGCGCCAGATGACCGCGAATGCGCACGCGATCCAGCGCTACCTGCGCCAGCACGTCCGGCGCCGATCGCTCGCCAGCGTGGACGTGCTCCTCGGCGCGCGTGCGGTCGCCCAGCACCATCGCCGACTCCGCCGCCGCCAGGTGCAGGGCAAAAGCGCTCGCGTGGTCGGGAGCGTCCGCCGGCAGCAGGGTCAGCGCCGCCTCGGCAAACGCCACCGCCGGGGCAAAAGCGCCGAGATCGCGGGCGCGCTGCGCCGCCAGCGCGAGCCGTTCCAGCGCCGCAGCGCGATCGCCCGGGGACGCCAGCTGCGCCATGCCACGCATCACCTGTTCCGCGACCAAAAACAGCCCGCGATCATGGCGTTGCGCCACGCCGGCTTGCCACATCCGCTCGGCGAACTGCAGGTGCAGCGCCACGCGCGCGTGCTCGTCCAGGCGCGCGCGCGCCGCCTCCTGCACGCGATCGTGCGGAAACCGCACCACCAGCCGCTGCGGCGTATCGGTGGCGTGCGTCGGCTCCGCGCCCAGACCGCTGGCGATTTCCCAGCCTTCGCCCACCGGCACCAGCAACCCGCGCGCGCCCAGCACCGCCGCATCGCGCACAACCGTCTGCATCGGCCGGCCAAGCGCCAGCGCCAGCAGCTCAACGTCCACTTCCTGGCCAACACACGCGACTTCTGCCAGCAGCGCCGCCGACTCCGGCGGCAGCGCGTCCAGGCGCCGCGCCAGCAGCTCGGCCACGCCATTGCGCGCGGCAATGCGGTCCACGCTGTCCAGCGACCACTGCCAATGCCCCAGCGTCTGGTCAAACGCCAGCGCGCCGGCGTCGGCCAGCGCCACCAGGATCTCGCGGATCTCAAACGGATTGCCTTCCGCCCGCTCCGTCACCCGCTCCGCCAGCGGCCGCACCGCCGCCTCGGGCATGCCCAGCGCGTCGGACAGCATCCGCGCCACGTGCGGCGCCTGCAGCGGCGCCAGCGTAATCCGCACAGGACCGCCGTCGCTCAGGCGGTGGAACAACGTCTGCAGCGGGTGGCCGGCGGTCACCTCATTGTCGCGCCAGGCGAGGATCAGCACCGGGTTGCGCGGATCCGGCAAGCGCAAGATGGTCTCGACGAGGTCCAACGTCGCGGCGTCGGCCCACTGCATGTCGTCCAGGAACAGCAGCAGCGGTGTCTGCGGCTGGTGCAGCGCCCGTAAAAGATCTGTGATCGCCGCGAGTTGTCGCGCCTGGGTGTCCGTCGCCGACAGCGTCCGCCCGGCTTGCGCCGCCGGCAGCAGCGCCTGCAGGGCCGGCAGCAGGCCGACGACAACGTCCGCCGCCGCGCCGATCGCCGCCGTCAGCCGCAGCCGCCACGCCTCAACTTGATTGGCACGCAGCGTCAGGATCTGGCGGATGACCGGGTCCAGCGCCACGCGCAAGGGGCCGAACGCCTCGGTGTGCAGCAGCTGGTCGAACTTGCCGGCGGCGAAAAGCCCGCCCCGCGCGCGCGCCCATGGCCGCAGCTCGTGGACAACCGAGGTCTTGCCAATGCCCGCCGGGCCCAGCACCGCCACCGACGACGCCTGCCCGGCGCAAACGCGCTCCACCGCGGCAGCCAGCGCCTGGACGTCCTCGGCGCGACCGTACAGCACCGACGGCAGCAGCAGCTGGCCCGAGCGATCGGCGCGGCCGATCTCGAACGGCGCGATCGTCCCCGTGCGCTGCAGCGCCAGCTGGCAGGTTCGCAGGTCGTTGGCCAAGCCCGCCGCCGACTGGTAGCGATCGTCCGGCGACTTTTCAAGCAGGCGATCGACGATGCGGCACACGACCTCCGGCACGTCCCGGCGCAGCGACAGCAGCGGCGGCGGCGGATGCGCGACGATGGCGTGCACGAGCGCCAGCGGGTCCTCGTCCCACAGCGGCATCCGCCCAGCCAGCAGCCGGTAGAGGATCGCGCCCACCGCGTACAGGTCCGCGCGCGCGTCTGCCAGCCGGTCCAGCCGCCCGGTCTGCTCCGGCGCCAGCCACGCCACCGCCGCCGGCGTGCGCCCCGTCGGCTCCGGCGACGGCAGCGGCAGCTGGGACGCGCGGGAAAAATCGATCAGCGTCACAGCGCCCGTGCCGCGCGTCAAAAGCACATGGTCCGGGTTCAGGTCCAGGTGGAAGACGCCGCGCGCATGGACGCCCTGCAGCGCCGTCACCAGGTTGACCGCCAGATCGAGAATCCGCTGCAGGTGCCATGGCGCGCCCGCCAGCTGCGCCGCGATGCTCTCGCCGTCGATCGCATCCACGACCAGCGCCAGGCCAAGCTGCGTCGTCGCCAGCGCGTGCAGCGTCACCACACCGGGGCCTTGCGCCCGCCGCAGCATCGCGTGCTCGTGGCGCAGCCGGTGCCGCGCGCGGTTCTCGGTCACGCCCGGCGCGATCGCTTTTTGCACGACGCGCTGCTGCGTGCCGGTCCAGGTCGCGAACTGCAGCAGGCTGCGCTGGCCGCGATGCAGCACGGCGCCGAGTTGCAGCGCGTCAGCGTCCAGGTTTTGGGTCTGCTCGGTCATTCAGATGTCGGTCGAGCGCGAGATATTGCGCGGATCCAGATAGCGATACGGTACAGCCCGCGACAGGTTTCGCAAGGCGATAACGTCGGACAAATCGTGCATGCGCCGGCGAAAGGCTGCGACCGACTCCGCCGCCTCGCGGCACACGCTGGCCTGAAACGCGCCGCAGTCGCCGGTGTGCAGCAGCGAGCGCACCGTCGGCATGGATAGCACCCACACCATGCCCATTTGCGCCATCGCCGGCGTCTTCAGCGGCAAGCCGGCAAAGTACGCGTCCTCGTCGATGTGCAACGCGTCCGTGAGGTCCGACGCGAAAGTGCCGGGCGTGTTGGGGATGTAGCCGTACGCGTCGTACTGGCCGTTGTTGACGGCGGCATGTTGCGGCGCGGCGCGGAAGATGAAGTCGGTCAGGACCTCAAACAGCTGCTCCGGCGAGCCGATGCGCGCGGGCAGGGCGCCGGCAACGCCGTCGATGCCCGCGTCCGGGGTGTCCGCCAGCGTCGGGCAGCTCTTCAGCCCGCCCGCCGTCGCCACTTCCTCCAGCCACGCCCGCAGCTCGTAGTCGGCGATGACGTCGGCGCTCGTGCGGTACCACGGCGCCATCACGCCGCGGACGTAGCGGTGCAGGCCTTCGCGCACGCGCTGGGCGTCCTCGCGGTATGGATAGTCGGGAATATCCAGCATTCCACGCACTTCCAGATCGCGCTGCAGCGTGCGCTCGCGCAGATCAAACGTCCGCGCCGTCGCCCGGGCCGCTGCCATGGCGCCTACCACGCCGCCGGGCATGCTCAAATCGATCGGCCCGCCCACCTTGAGCAGGTTGCCGCGCGCCATGCTGTCGATCGCCAGGTTGTACTCGTAGTGCTGCTCCAGCAGCTGCCGCACCGGGTGCTCCGGATACAGGTTGCGGTACATGCACAGCGCGATCGTCTCGTTGACGAGGTGCGTCTCGAACAGGTGGTAGTACGCCTCGTGCAGCTGCGCGTCCGCCGACTGCGCGTGGCCGCGGGCCAGCAGCCAGCGCCCCTGATCGCCGTTCGGCGTGGCGATCGGCGCCGTACCATCGGGCTTGCGCACCGCGATCGCCAGCGGCCGCAGCCGGTCCAGCGCGTCCAGGCCGTACAGCGCCAGCGGCGCGTACATCAGCGACCGGCCATCATTCTTCTTGTACTGCTGCACGTCTGGATCCAGCAACACACCGTAATCCGTCAGGAATGCCCGCTTGTTGCGCACCAGATCGGCAAAATCCGGCGTGCGCGGTCCCCAGGCTTGCAGCGCCGAATTGGCGGCTTCCACAAGCGCTTGCGCCGGCATGTCGTCGCAGCGCCGCAGCGCCATCGGGTTGACGCCCGACAGCCGCTGGCGCGCGAACTCCATGTCGTCGCGCCAGCGCACGATGGCGTCCTTGGGCCCGGCCATCAGCCGGTACAGCCGCTCGTAGCGCGTCGCCGCCGGGCCGGCAAACAGCGCCAACCGGGAGTTGATCTGCATCAGCAGCTTGCCGGTGGCAAAGCTCATCATCCGCGGCACGGGAAACGCCACTTCCTTGGGCAGCGTCGCGACGTACCCGGGCAGCGGCGGCAAGCCGTCTGTGGCCACCGCCGTCTCCAGCACAAAGCGCTCGCGTGTCGCGGCGATCGTCGCCCGCCGCGCCCGTTTGCGATCGACGGTGCAGTCCTGCGGCAGTTGGTAGAAGCTCGGCGCCACGGTCGTCGGCACGTGGTCAATCGTCTGCGGCTCCGTCATCACTCCCCCTTCACGTTGGCGCCGAACGTCGGCAGGCCAAACTGGTGATACATCCACTTGCGCAGCCGCGCGGTGCGGGCGATGACGCGGCGTTCGCTGTCGGCGGGCGAGCGCGGATCCAGGGCATCGCGCGCCACCGGCACACCCAGACTCGGCGGATGTACAGACGGGTCAAAGTACAGCTGCTCGGCGTCGCCGTCGGACAGCGCTGTCGTGAGCACGACGGTGCCCAGCGTGCGCCACGGGTGCGTCTGGTGCGGCCAGTCGAACATGCCGTTATACCAGGACAAATCGTCGCCGACGCCGGGCAGGTGGAACTGCGCCTGCAGCAGCATCTTGATCGGCACGTGGTCCAGCCGCTGCTTGAGTTCGCGCCGCAGATAGTCGCGCGCGCGCGTGTCGCCCGGCCGCCGCGTGCGGTCCCAGGTCACCAGATCGTCGGCCAACGTCGGCACGCCGGACTCCGGCACGTCCGGATCCGCCGGCAGCAGCCGGTAGCGCACAAGCCAGCGCTCGTCGTCGCTTGTCAGCCAATAGCGCGTCGACTGCGAGTAGAAATGCAGCAGCGCGTAGGATTCCGGCGCCAGCCGCAGCCCGGAAATGCCGCCCTCGCGGCCCTTGCGGTTCTTTTTGACAAGCGCGACGACGACCGCGTGCGGCAGGAACTTGGAGAACACGAGCAGCGCGAATTCGACGACGTTCTCGATCGGCCCGCAGGAGCCCGTGTTCATCAAAATGTCGACGAACGGCTCGTTCAGCGGGGCGATGCGCAGCGCGGCGCCGCGGACGTCCATGCCGGCGTCGTCGCCAAAGGTGACGTTGGCAAAGCGCATTGTCGTCTCGACGCGGTCGGTGCGCTCGGTGCTGGGAAAGAACCACGGATGCTCGGGGATGCCGTCCGGCGTGCGCTCGCCCGTCACCGGATCGAGGGTGCTCGGCGCTGGCTCCCAGTGGCCCCTGGCCGCCACGCCCAGGCCGTGGGTGCCGCGGCGCTTGCCCAGCAGCACGCGAAACGCGATGATCGGCCCGGCAACGAGGTCCATGAACGTCCAGCCGTCCGGCGGATCGCCGACCTCCTCCGGCGGGGACGACCCGGCATTGCGCGCTGCGGCGGCGTTGGCCACCAGAAAGACCGTCGGCAGCAGCGCCGTCACGACCATGACCCACTGGGCAAAAATCGCCGCATTGGACGCCACGAGCGCCGCCAGCGCGATCGCCGCGAACGTCAGCAGGTGCACCATGCGAAAGCCGCGCCACTCGGACACGCGCGTCTCCGGGATGCCGGCGATCGCCAGCACGCCCAGGCCGAGCCACAGCGCGCCGATGCGCTGCGTCCAGAGGATCGCCCAGTTCAGCAGCTCGCGCTTCGCCAGCACGCCGGCGCTGTCCTGGAAGCGCTCCGGCCGCGCCAGCGCCCTCCAGACCACGTCCTCGCCCCAGTAAATCAGCACGCCGCCCATCACCACGAGCACCACAAGCTGCAGCGTCCAAATCAGCCACATCGACTGCGGTTTCGTGTCGGCGCGCCCGGACAGCTGGCGCTCGGTCGGCTCCGCCGTCGGCCAGATCCACGCAAGCAGGTTGAAGCCGCCCAGCGCGGTCGCGAGGGTCACGACCACCGAATCGCGCACCGTCTGGCTGACGAGCACGCGATCCATACCGCGAAAATCCGCGATCTGATTGCGAAAATGATGCGCTGCGGCAAAAGCGCCAAAGCCGATCGCCAGCGCCCGGGCGATGCGTTTGCGCGCCGCCGGATCCTCGCGCATCGCCGCGTACATCGCCGCCACCATCAGACCGAGCATCGGCCCGGCGCTGTATTGCAGCGTCGAGGTCAGCGCGCTCAGCCCAGAAGTAGCGGTATTTTGCGGCGCCTGGATCCAGAACTCGGGAAACAGCAGCACCAGCACGGCCCAAGCGCCCAGCAGCGGCACATGGAGCAACCAGACGACGGTGAAGAAGCGTTGCATGCGGGTCCTTGGCGGCAAGAGCGACTGAACGGGAGCGGCGCGCCGGGCAGGGCTTTCCTGCGGCTGCGGCAGCTGGGGCGACTAGGGCGGCGACGCCGGGGCTGGGTGCGCAGCTGCGGTCTGCACGCAGAGCGCAGCCATCAGCTCCCAGGCGATCAACAACAGCGGAAATCCGTACGTGGCATGCAGCGCCGCGTCGGGCAGGCCGACCAGCACCGCGCCCA
>CAIPXZ010000494.1 GCA_903869075.1 uncultured Myxococcales bacterium
ACCAAACCGCTGGCTTCCGGGCGCATCGGCTGGATGTACCGCGGCAATGAGCTGGCGGCGGCGGTGGCGCGCGCGTCGCTCGTCAACCTGCCGGAGCGGACGCGGCTGTGCCAGGACAATGCGGCGCGGCTGATCGCGGCGCTGGCGGCGCTGCCGGGCGTGCTGCCGCCGGTGGTGCCCCCGGGCGCGACGACGGTGCACCACAAGTTCCGCGTGCGTTTTGACCTGGCGGCTGCCGGCATCGACGCGCCGCCGAAGGTGTTCCGCGACGCGCTGGCGCAGGCGCTGCGTGCGGAAGGCTGCGAGGTCGTGCTGTGGCAAGGCCAGCCACTGCCGAGCCATCCGGTGTTCCAGGAGCGCAGCGGCTACGGCCACGGCTTTCCGTGGTCGGCGGATCCGACGACCGATTTTGCCGCGCAATACGCGCCCAGCCAGTTCACGGCGACGCAGCGGCTGCTGGACAACTCCGTGCTGCTTTTCTCGCAGACGTGCCCGCTGATCGCCCAGCCGGCGGCTGTCGTGGATGCCTACGCGCTGGCCTTTGCGCGCGTGTGGGCGGCCCGCAGCCAGCTCGTAGCTTGGGCGACGAGCCAGGCATGACGTCAACGCTCCGGTCCCGCGTCCTGCCGTTTGTGCTGCTGGTCGCGGGGCTGGCGCTCGTAGCTTGGCTGGTCATGCAAGCCGGCCCGCTGGCGGTCTGGGATGCGCTGCGTCATGCCGCGCCGTGGCTACCGGCGATCGTCGGGTTGGAAGTGTTGATGGCCACGCTGGACGCGGTCGCGGTGCGCGGTTTGCTCGGCGCGGACAGCCGACAGGTCACGGCGCCGCAATGGGTGCGGGCGACCGGGCTGGCGTACGGCGCGTGCATCCTGCTGCCGGCGGGGCGGCTGACGGGTGAGGCGGTGCGGGCGACGACGCTGGCGACGACGGTGGGCGTCGGGCAAGCAACACTGGCTTGCGCGCGGCTGCAGGCATCGGCGCTGGCGGGCAATGCGGTGATTTCGGTGATTGGCATCCTCGTGCTCGCGTTCAGCCCGACGCCGCCATCTGTGCTGCTGATAGCGCTCGGCGCCAACGGCGTGGCGTGCGGCGTGCTCGCGACGGCGGTCTATTATCTGGCGCGGCACCCCGGCGTCGGCGCCTGGCTGCGCAAGCGGCTGGCGCAGTTTCTGCCGCCCGCCGTCGAAGGCGCGCCGACCGCGGCGGCGCTCGGCGACACGCTGCCGGCAGTGGGCTGGTGTACGCTGGCGCGGCTGCTGCAAGCGCTGCAGTACGGCTTGGTGGTCGTCGCTGTCGGCGGCAGTTGGGGCGTCACCAACGCGTTTGCGGCGCAAGCCATCCACTTGGTAGGCGCCGCTGTCGGCGACGCGATTCCCGGCCACCTCGGCGCCAGTGAAGGCACCTACCGCGCCTTCGCCGGCGTGCTCGGGTTTGGCGCCGATCCCGCCCGCGCGCTTGCGATCGCGCTCGTCATGCGTGCAGTGCAGCTCTGCGCCGCCGCGGGTGGCTTGCTCGCCGGCTTTGGCGCCGGCCGCTTCATTGCTCGCCCGGAGGCCCCATGAATTCTGCCCAAGCGCCCACGCCACAGGTCCGCGCGTACGTGCGCTGGCTGCTGCGGCACGCCAAAATCGTCTGGATTATCGCGTTTTTGCTGGCAATTCCCGCCGCGTGGCGCACCGCCGACATGTACCTGCACCTGCGCAGCGAGATCGAGGAACTGCTGCCGCGCGACGCGCCGAGCGTCAAAGCGCTGGAGGAACTGCGGAAGCGCAGTCCGGGGCTGCAATTCTTGGGGATGGTTGTCGAGGTCAGCGACGCGAAGGAACTACCTGGCGCGCAACGGTTTTTGCATGACCTGGCGGCGCGCATCCGCAAGTACCCGAGCACGCTGGTCAAGGACGTCCGCGCCGATGACGCCGACGTCCGGTCGTTTTTGGACCACAACGCCGCGTTGTACGTCGATCTCCCGGACCTGCAGGACATCCACAAGCGCATCGCGGCGCGCAAAGAGTGGGAGACCGAGACGGCGTTTGACGCACAGTTGGACGATGACGCGAAGGCGCCTTCGGTAGACTTCACCGCGCTGCAAAAGAAATACGATGCCAAACGCGGGGATGCGACCGGTCCGGCGTTCGTCAGTGAAAAGCTCAAGACGGCGATCCTGTTCGTCGAGGCGGGTGAATTCCCCGACGGCATCGGCTCGGCGCGGGCGCTGCTCAGCGCTGTGAAGGCGGACGTTGCGGCGCTGGCGCCCGACAAGTACGCGCCGTCCCTGAAGCTTGGCTACGCTTCGGACGTCGCGATCAATGTCGAGGAAACGGAGGCGCTCGAGTCCGACCTGTCGGTGTCGTCGATCCTCGTATTTCTGGCGGTGATCGCTGTGATTCTGGTCTATTACCGCTGGTGGCGCGCCGTCGCGGTGCTGCTGCCGCCGCTGCTGGTGGCGACGGTCTACGCGTTTGGCCTGGCGTCGCTGCCGCCGGCAAATGTCACGGAGTTGAACTCCAACACCGC
>CAIPXZ010000495.1 GCA_903869075.1 uncultured Myxococcales bacterium
CTGCTGACCGGCTTCTCGGTGATTGCGCTGCACTTTTTGCCGGCGGCGATGGCGCTGGGTGCGGCGTTCCCGGCGCTGCTGGCGGCGGCGCAGACGCGCGGCGCAGCGACGGACCGGGCGACCGCCGAGATCCTCGGCTGGAATACGTTTGGCAACCTGCTGGGCGCGCTGGGCTGCGGATTTGTGCTGATGCCGGCGCTGGGCATCGAGAGCGCGCTGCTCGTCGGCGCGATCCTGTCCATCGCCGTGTCGCTGGCGGTCGGGCAGCGGCCGCGCGCGCTGCTGGACATCGCGATCCCCGGCGTGGCGGCGGTGCTGATGGCGGTGGCGCTGGCGGTGGCGATGCCCGACGGCCGCTACCTGACGCGCGGGCTGTTCCAGCTGCGCGCAATTGCGCCGGATCAGGTCGAGGCAACTGCCAAGAAATACGCGGATTATTTCGTTCAGGTCTACCGCAGCGACGGCAAGGACGCGACAATTTCCGTCAACGCCTCGCGCGACGGCCAGATGAGCCTCGAGACCAACGGCAAGAGCGACGGCGGGACCGGCGGCGACACGTACACGCAGGTTTTTGCTGGGCTTATCGGCCTGATGCACCAGCCGGACGCGCGCGATGCGTTCATGGTTGGCCTCGGCACCGGCCAGTCGGCGGGCGCGATGGCGGCGGACGAAAAGCTGAAGCTGCTGTGCGTCGAGCTGTCGCCGGCGGTTGTGGACGCGGCGCAGCTGTTCAAGGTCGCGAACGATGACGTGCACCACAATCCGCGGGTGAAAATCGCCGTCGCCGACGCCCGCGAGGTGCTGCACACCCTGCCCGACCACAGCTTGGACATCGTCGTCAGCGAGCCGTCGAACCCGTGGGTCGCCGGTATCAGCGACCTGTTCGCCCGCGAGAGCTTCGAGCGCATGACGGCCAAGCTGCGGCCCGGCGGCGTGCTGGTGCAGTGGCTGCAAACCTATGAAACCAGTGACGATACCTTCAAGTCGGTGCTATGCACGATGCACCAGGTGCTCGGCCACGTCGCGGTCTACCGGATGTCCGTCGGCGACCTGGCGCTTGTCGGCTCGCCGCAGCCGCTCGTCATCGATTTCGCCCGCGCGGACGCGGTGTTGCAGTCGGCGGGCGTGCAGCGCTACCTGAACCGGCTGAACCGCCCGGACGTGCCGCGGACGCTGCCGCAGGTGCTGGCGGCGCAGCTGACGCGCGGCGCGGCGGTCGATGATTTCTGCCGTGATTTCACGACGCCGCTGCGCGAGGAGCGGCCGACGATTGAGTACCGGGCGCCGCGCGACTCCTTCGCCCGGCAGACGGCGATCCGCGCGACGCGCAAGCTGGACGGCCGCAGCGGGCTGGCGACGACGCACTTTGAGGACACGGAGCTGGCGCGGCTGTTCCGCGAGCGGCCGCCGACCGACGCCGAAAAGACGGCGCTCTTCAAGCACTTGTCGGCGTTCAACCACCCACTGGACGGCCCGATGGGCGCCGCGCTCGTGCCGTTTGCCGAGTGGCCGGTGGCGATGCGCAAGCACCTGGAGAACCTGCCGCCGTTTGCGACCGCGGGCGCGGACGTGCGCGCGCAGACGTGCAAGCGCATCGGCGAGAAGCTGGGCTGGCTGCTGCGGGCGCCGCAAACGGCTGTCGGCCCGACGGTGCAGGATCCGGCGGTGGAGGCGTGGATCGCCGGCTGCGGCGCGCCGTAAGCCCGCGTTCTGGCTTGGCCAGCGCCCGCGATTACGGCGTCGCGCTGGCGGCGACGTGGGCGCCGCACTCGTAATAGGTGCCAGAAATGCCGGGTTGCTGGCTCGTCGCGCGCAGCAGCAGCATGACCGTCTGGCCGGCCGGGATGCTCAAATTCTGGATGAAAATCGCGCTGCCGGCCTCGATCTGCGCGCCGCCGCTGAGGTCGTCGCCGGCGCTCGTCAGGACCTCCACCGAGAACTCGCCGAGCCCCGAGCCGATCGCCGCCGCCGCGCAGCTGAGCGTGAGGTAGCTCATGCCCATGGGCACCTGGATGGCGAAATAGTCGACGTCGGTGCCGCCGCCGGTGATGTCGCCGCCGATGAAGAAGTCCGCGCCGCTGGTGCTGCTGTTGACGGCCGTGAGGCCCTGCGCGCCGGTGATTTGGTTGTTGAGGGCGTCGTTTGTCTCGATCGGGTTGCTGCCGCCGAGGGTGCTCTCGACGACGTACCAGTCGTTGGCGGTGAAGCTCGCGTCGCTGTGGCTGAGGGACAGCGCGTACTTGCCGCCGGCGGCGGCGGTCTTGACGGGCACACGCATGTCCTTGCCGTCGAGTACGAGCGAGGCGATGACGCTGCCGGTCGTGCCGTTGACGAGCTTGGCGGTGACCGGGGAGAGCGGTGAGCCGTCGCCCGTGCTGCCGCCCGGCGGCTGCGAGAACGTCACGGTCAAGCGGCCCTGGGTGAAGGCGACGTCATTGGGCACGGTGAAGCTGAAAAAGTCGGTGTCGCTGCCGGTGCCGAGCGCGCCGAACAGGGCCTCGGGATAATAGCTGCCGGTCGACGCTGTGACGTAGCTGAACGGTGTGGCGCTGGCGAGCACGTTGTTGGCCTCGAGCTCCGGCTGGGTGCCGGGTAGCGGCGTGGCGGTGCAGTCGTCGTAGTAGAGCGTGTATGCGGTGTCGCTCTTGGCCGCCGTGCCGCCGCAGGTGATGGACTTGCCGGGGTTGGCGGCGGCGTAGGTCCAGCACTCCTCGACCTTGACCCAGTAGCTGCCGGACTGCGGCAAGCGCGTCCACAGCTCGCTGTCGGGCGTGCCGAGGTTCCAGCCGTCGTCGTTCATCGCCATCGGCGTCTGGTCGGGGCCGTAGAGCGTCAGGACTGTGTCGATGATTGTCGGGTCATACGCATTCGCCGGCTGCTTGGTCTGCGTCGCGAGCAGGATGTAGTTGCCGGCGATGCCGTCGAAGCGGAACCAGCGCGCTGTGCCCGTGGGCGCGAGCGTGTCGGCCTGCGCTTGGCCGCCGATCAGCGTCTTGGCCTGGTCCATCGTGCTGCCGTCGCTGCAGGCGATTGTCGTGTGCTGGCACGTGCCGCCGCTGCAGGAATCGGCGGTGCACGGGTCGGCATCGTCGCAGTTCTTGGCGCTGCCGGTGCAGGTCGCGCCGACGCACTTGTCGCCGGTCGTGCAGGGGTCGCCGTCGTCGCAGCTGTTGCCGTTGACGCAGCCGCCGCCACCGCTGTCGGCCACGTCGCTGCCGCTGGCGTCGGTGCCGGCGAGCGCGTCGGTGCCGCTGCCGATGTCGCTGCTGCCGTCGCTTGTGGAGTCGCTGAGGACGTCGCCGCTGCTGATCGTGTCGCCGCCGCTGTCGATGCAGCCGCTTTGCATGCCCTTGCCGTCGGCGGCGGCGACCGTCACGCAGCGCTGGCCGGTCGCGCAGGTGGTCAGGATGGTCCAGACGTTGTTGGTGCAGGCGAGGCGCGCAGTGCCGCTGCACAGCTCCTTTTGCAAGGTGGAATTGCACGGTGCGCCAATCGTCGCGCCGCCGCCGCCACCGCCGCCCGCCGCCGTTGTGCCACAAGCCAAAGCGCCCAAACTGCAGAAAATCAGCAAGCAAAACAGACGGTTCATGACAAGACCTCGCGCGCGGTTGGGGCCGCAGCGGGCGCAGGATGCGCCGACGCGCTGACGGCTGTCAATGGTCAAGAAGTCCATGGCAATGCTGGCTTAGCGCAGGCCGACCAGGCGCGTCATCAGCATCACGCTCGGCGGAATCACAAGCAGCCCGGTCAGGTCCAGCCAGATGCCGTGCTGCATCATCGTCCGTAGCGGCACCTTCCCGGTGCCGTAGACAATCGCGTTCGGCGCGGTGGAAATCGGCAGCAGAAAGCCCAACGAGGAGGCCAGCGACGCGGCGATGCACGGCGCCACCGGCGACACACCCAGCTGCTGCGCCGTCATCACTGCCAGCGGGCACGTCATCGCCGCCGTCGCGGTATTGCTTGTAAATTCGGAGAGTACCAGCGAAATCGTCGAGAACAGCACAACCAGGCCCCACTCCGACTTGACCTGCGTCGCGTGCAGCACGAGCTCGCCGATCCAGTTCGACAGCCCGGTGGAAAACACCTGCTCGCCCAGCGCCACGCCGCCGCCGAACAGCAGCAGCGTGCCCCAGTCGATCTGCGTCGCCTCTGCCCAAACCAGCACCGGCCGCGGCCGCGGCACGCCCGCCACGACGCGCGTCGCCGCCGGCAGCAGGAACAGCAGCGTCGCGCACAGGATCGCCACGACGCCTTCAGGCAGCGCCGCTTTGCACCACAGGAACGCTGGATGGTCGCGGCCGAGCACGAGCTCGAGCACGCCCGGCGCCATCCAGCCGAGCCCCGCCAGCGCAATCACCGCCAGCGTCGCCAGCTGGCCGCGGTCGAGGCCCCACAGCACCGCGTCGCCCGTGCGCAGCCGCAGCAGGTCGGTCGGCATCGGCTCATCGGTCACAGTCCGCCCGGCGGTGTGCAGCCGCTTGCGCTCGCCGCGCACCGTCGCCAACAGCAGCACGATCCACACGCCCAGCGTCGCCGTCGCCATCGGCAAGGCGATCAGCGTCCACTTGAAGAACGGCACTTCCTTGTGGGCGTACTGCGTCAGCGCGGCAATCGCCAGTAAATTCGGCGGGGTACCCACCGGCGTCAGCACGCCGCCGATGGACGACGCGAACGCCGCCGACAGCATCCCCACCGCCTGCGCGCGCGGGCCAAAGCGGTCCACCGCGGCGCGAATCACCGGCACCATCATCGCGGTCGTCGCCGCGTTGGAAAACAGGCTTGAAATGCCCGCGGTCACCAGCGTCGTACTCACCAGCGTGCGCTCCGGCGACGTCTCCGCCGTCGGGAACAGCCGCGCCGCCAGCACGCGATCCAGGCGCGTGCGCTCAGCCGCTTGCGCGAGGATGAACGCGCCCATGAACAGGAACAGCAGCGGGTTGCCAAACGCCGCGAACATCCGCTCCGCCGTGCCAATGCCCATCAGCACGGCGACCGACGGCGCCAGCACCGCCGTCATCGCCACCGGAATCGCCTCGGTCATCCACAGCACGAGCGTCGCGAACAGCAGCGCCAACATGCGCGCCGCCTCGGGCTTGAGGTTGTCCGGCGCGAACTGCAGCACGAGCAGCAGCGTCAGCGGCGCGCCGAAGAGACCGGCGAGCCGCCGACGCCGCTCGAACTTGACCTCCGCATCGGAAACCAGGAGCTGTTCGGCACCCATGCGCAGCTCCAGGCCAGATGGCCGCGTGGCTCAGTACGACGACAGCTTGTAACCCAAGTCGTCAACGGTCTTCTTGGCAATCAGCCGCCGCAGCGGCAGCAACGCCGCCGGCACATGCGCGCCCAGCTGGCTGGCCTTGCTCGCCCACGGCGCCAACTCATCGCCGGCAAAGGCGTTTTCAAGCACGCGCTGCGCCGTCGCCGACGCCCGATCCAGCGCCTCCACGGCCGCCACCGTGCAGATCGCCGACGTCACGACCTCATCGCCGCCCGCCGCCTTGCGCTGCTTGGTGCGCGCAATCGCCGAGTCAATCGCGTAACTGTCGATGACCAAATCGGAAAGCTGCGCCAGCGTCTCCTGCTCGCCGTCCAGCGCCATGCCGAACTTGGTCGACGCCGCCTGCGCCACCAGCAGCGTCAGCCACTTCAGGCGCTGCAGGGCGAATTCCGCCAGATCCGTGCCCTCAGTCGACTTGGGCGGCGTGCCCAAATCCCCCGTGCCAAGGCGCTTTTGCATGTCCTTGATGGCGCCAAACAGGTCCAGCCGCGACTGCATCTGGCGCTTGAACAGCGTCCCCGGAATCAGCATGCGGTTGATCTCATTGGTGCCTTCAAAGATGCGGTTGACGCGTGCGTCGCGGACGAACTTCTCGATGTTGTAATCCTCGACAAAACCGTAGCCGCCATGCCACTGCAGCGCGCGATCCAGAACGCGATCCAGCACTTCCGAGCAGAACACTTTCGCCGCGGACGCTTCAATCGCGTACTCCTCAATCGCCGCCATCTGCTTTTCGATGTAGTCGGGCGCCTCGGTCTGCAGCGCGTGCAGGCGCACGTCGATGTTGCCGGCGATGCGGTAACACAGCGATTCACCAAGGTAAATGCCGATCGTCGAGTCCGTCACCATCTGGCGGATGATGCCAAAATCGGCGACGCGCGTGCCGAACTGCTTGCGGTCGTTGGCATACTGCAGCGCCTCGCCCAGCGCGCGCTTGGCCAGCGCCAGCACGCCCACGCCCAGCTTATAACGGCCCAAATTCAACGTGTTGAACGCGATCTTGTGGCCCTTGCCAATCTCGCCGAGCACGTTCTCCACCGGCACATACGCGTCGTTGAAGATCAGCTGGCAGGTCGACGAGCCGCGCAGACCGAGCTTGTGCTCCTCATTGCCGACCGTGAAGCCCGGCGTGCCGCGCTCGACGATAAAGCCAGTGAATTTATCGCCATCCACCTTGGCAAACACCACGCCGACGTCCATCCAGGTGGCGTTGGTGATCCACTGCTTGGTGCCGTTCAGGATGTAGTGCTTGCCGTCCGGCGACAGCACGGCGGTGGTGCGCGCCGCCAGCGCATCCGAACCGGAGCCCGGCTCCGACAGCGCGTAACACGACACAGTCTCGCCCGAGGCGATGCGCATCGCGAATTTCTTCTTCTGCGCGTCGTTGCCAAAGTACAGGATGGGCGCGAGGCCAATGCCCGAGTGCGCGCCCCAGGTCACGCAGAAGTCGCCGGATGTGCCCAGCTTGTCGGCGAGCAGCAGCGACGTCACCTTGTCGGCGCCAATGCCATCGTATTTCTCCGGCACTTCCACCTGGGCAAAGCCCAGATCGCAGGCCTTCTTCAGCACTTTGACCATCTCCGCGGCGGCCTTGCCTTCCTTCGATTCCAGGCGGCGCTCCTTGGGCCACACCTCTTTTTCCATGAAGCGCTGGGCTTCCGAGGCCATGGCGCGCTGGTCCTCGTCCAAATCTTCGACCGTGAAAATGCGCGACGTGCCGACGGCCTCGGTCAGGAAACTGCCACCGGCCGGCGCCGTCCTCTGGTCTGCAATGCTGGAATCTGCCATGGTCGCTCTCCGTGGATGCGCGCCGCTTTGGGGGTCGCGCTGCTGTAGCGTGGTGGGTGTGTAAGGGGACCCGATCGTCGGGCAAGCCGTCCGACGGGGCGTAATCGTAGACCTGCGTGGCGTTCGCCGCAATGGCCGCAGGTCGTGGAGGTCGTGGCTGATGGGGAAGCTCGCAAGGACTTTGCCGTTCGCATTTGTCGCGCTGGCCGCGTGCACAGTGGCCCAGCCCCAGATCATCGACGCCGGGCCGATCGATCTGCCCGCGCCGCCCACGCCGGCAGTGCAGGTTGTGCTGCCGTGGACCGCGGCGGAGATGGCGCTGCCGCAAGTGGCGGAGGTGGAGGTCGCGGAATCCGCAGAGGCGCAGCACTTCGCCGTCGCCACCGCGCACCCGCTGGCGACGCGCGCGGCGGCGGATGCGCTGCGCAACGGTGGCACGGCGGTGGACGCGCTTGTCGCCGCAAGCTTCGTGCTCGCGGTCGTCGTGCCGCAGTCGACAGGCATCGGCGGCGGCGGCTTTGCCGTTGTCTTTCCAGGGGATACGCGACCGCCGCGCGCCTACGACTTTCGCGAGACCGCGCCGGACGCGCTGCAGCTGGGCGACTACCTGACGCAAAATGGCAAAGCCATCGCCGAGCACAGCCAGCACCACGGTTTGGCAGTCGCGACGCCGGGTTACGTCGCGGGCCTGTGGCGTCTGCACCGCCGCTACGGCAGCTTGCCCTGGGCGCAGCTTGTGCAGCCAGCCGTCGAGGTGGCGCGGCGCGGCTTCCCAGTCGGCACGGATCTGGCGCGCGCCATCGCCTTGAACCACGTCTACCTGAATGCGGCCGCGAAGGCGGTTTTTGCCCCGGACGGCAAGCCGCTGCTGGCCGGCCAAGCGCTGCTGCAGCCCAAGCTGGCGGTGACGTTGCAGCGCATCGCCGACGAGGGTCCGGCGGCGTTTTACGCCGGTCCGCTGGCCGCGGACGTGGTGGCGACGGCGCAGGCAGCCGGCGGGCGGCTGGCGGCTGGCGACCTGCTGCGCTACGAAGCCCGCGATTTTGCGCCGCTTTCCGGACACATCGCCCAGCTCGAGGTCCTGACAATGCCGCAGCCGTCGGCCGGAGGCGCGCAGGTGCTGGCGATGGCTGAGGCCTTCGCCGAGCTGCCGGCAGACGCGCGCGCGGGCGCGGAGGCGGGCAAGCTGGCGCACGCGTTCGCGGAGGTGATGCGGCGCTCGTTTGCGCTGCGGCTGGCCTATAGCGGTGACGCCGCCAAGCCGGCGCAGACGCTGGATCAGGCTTTTCCCAAGGCGGCGCGCGAGGTTCTGAACCACAGCCTGGACGTCCACCACGCCACGCCAACGGGCAGCCTGCCGGCCCTGCCGCCGGGGCGCGTCGGCGAGAACCACGAAAACACGAGCCATGTGGCGATTGTCGATGGCCACGGCATGGCGGTGTCGGCGACGCACACGGTCAACTTGCTGCTGGGCAGCGGGCTGATGACCGACGGTGGGTTCCTGCTGAACAATGAAATGGATGACTTCACGTTTGCGCTGGATGCCAGCAATTATTTTGGGCTTGCTGGCAGCGCGCAGAACCTCGCGCGGCCGGGCGCGCGGCCGGTGTCCTCGATGAGTCCGACGATTGTGTTGAAGGACGGCCAGCCGCTGCTTGTGGTCGGCTCGC
>CAIPXZ010000496.1 GCA_903869075.1 uncultured Myxococcales bacterium
CACCGCCGGCGACGCCTGCACCGCGGGCGCGTGCAAAGGCAGCGCCGCGCTCGACTGCGGCTTTGGCCAGGCGTGCGCCGCGATCTGCGACCCGAACACCGGCTGCAGCGGCCCCGGCGACACCACCGGCACTTGCGACGACGGCAGCAACTGCACCGACCCGGACCACTGCCAGGACGGCGCGTGCGTGGGCAAGCCCGTGTGCGCGTGCCTGACCGACAGCGACTGCCCGGCGCCGGCGGCGTGCATGGGCTCCGCCTCGTGCGTGGCCGGCGCGTGCACGATCAACCCGGCGACCGCGGTGCCGTGCGCCGAATTCGGCTTGCCGTCTTGCCAGGAAAACGTCTGCACGCCGCAAGGTTGTGTGGCCAAGCCCTCGCCCGCCGGCTTGCCGTGCACCGCCGACGCCTGCACCAGCGGCGCGACCTGCGACGGCGGCGGCGTCTGCCAGGGCGGCGGCACGTCGACCTGCGATGACGGCAACCCGTGCACGATCGACAGCTGCGAGCCCGGTAAGGGCTGCGCCCACACGGCCGCCAAGGACGCCAGCGCCTGCGACGACGGCAACCCCTGCACCACCGGCGAGACCTGCACCGCCGGCACCTGCGGCGGCAGCAAGCCGACCTGCAACGACGGCGACCCGTGCACCGCCGACCTCTGCGACGTCGGCATCCAGGGCTTGTGCCTGCACGACGCCGTGCCCGAAGGCGGCGCATGCTTGGGCGGCGACCCGTGCCGCTCCGGCGGCGTGTGCACGTCCGGCAGCTGCATCGGCGGCATCGTCCAGGACTGCGACGACGCCAACCCGTGCACCGTGGACCTGTGTGTCGCCGCGACGACATCCGCCGGCCCGACCTGCCAGCACCTGCCGGTCGCCGCTACCACCGCGTGCGACGATGGCAACGCCTGCACCGCCGGCGACACCTGCAACGCCGTCGGCCTCTGCCAGGGCGCCACCAACACCTGCCAGTGCCAGCAGGACAGCGACTGCGCCAGCCTCGACGACGGCAACCTCTGCAACGGCACGATGGCATGCGCCGGCAACAAGTGCGTCGTCAACCCGAGCTCCGTCATCGTCTGCCCGCTGCCGCTTTCCGCTTGCGTGACGGTCACTTGCGCACCAAACACCGGCTTGTGCAATGAGTCACCGGTGACGCTGGGCACGTCCGGCACGCCGGTTGGCTGTGAAGACGGCAACCCCTGCACGACCGGCGATTTGTGCAACAACGGCGTGTGCTTGGCCGGCGCGCCGACAAACTGCGACGACGCGATGCCGTGCACAAAGGACGCCTGCGATGCGACGCTCGGCTGCACGCACTTGCCGTACGACATCACCGCGGCGATCCCCTGCGACGACGGAAATCCCTGCACATTCGGAGACTTGTGCGGCGCGACCGGCTGCACGCCGGGCACCAACCAGTGCCAATGCCAGACCGACGGCGACTGCGCCGCGCTCGGCACCCAGGACCTGTGCAACGGCAAGCTGATCTGCAAGGGCAACGCCTGCGTCTCGGACGGCAACGTCGTGACCTGCCCGGCGAGCGGCTCCGCGTGCATCACGTCGGTCTGCTTGCCGACAAGCGGCACCTGCGTCACCGCCGCCGCCACCGACGGCACCACCTGCGCCGACGCCGCCGGCTGCACAAGCGGCGGCCAGTGCCAAGCCGGCACCTGCATCGGCGCGCAAGCCGGCTGCAACGACGGCAACCCGTGCACCGTCGACGCCTGCGGCCCCACCGGCTGCACCTACCTGCCCACCGCCGGCACGCCGTGCGATGACGGCAACCCGTGCACGAGCGCGGACAGCTGCAACGCCGTCGGCCTCTGCCAGGGCGGCACCAACACCTGCAGCTGCACGACCGACGCCGATTGCCCGACCGACAACAACGCCTGCAACGGCGTCTTCACCTGCAGCGGCGGCACGTGCCAGCCCAAAGCCGGCTCCGTCGTGACCTGCGACGCCACCGGCAACACGCCGTGCAGCACCAACACCTGCGACCCGGCGAGCGGCACCTGCAGCTTTGTCAGCCTCGCCAACGGCGCGACGTGCGACGACGGCAACGCCTGCACGCTGGCGACAACCTGCACCGAAGGCACCTGCACCGGCGGCAACGCCGTCAACTGCGCCGACGACAACACCTGCACCGCCGACGGCTGCAGCCCGGCGCAGGGCTGCTACCACTTGAACAGCACCGGACCGTGCGATGACGGCAACCCGTGCACCGTCGGCGACCAGTGCCAGGGCGGCGCGTGCGTGCCCGGCGCCGGCAACTGCAACTGCACCGTCGACGCGGACTGCAAGGATGACGGCAACTTGTGCAACGGCATCCCGACCTGCGTCAGCGGCACGTGCACCGTGCTAGCGACGTCGGTCATCAGCTGCGACCCGTCCGCCAACACCGCCTGCACCGTCAGCGTCTGCGCGCCCGCGACCGGCGCGTGCGGCCCCACGCCCGTGCCCGACGGCACCGGCTGCAACGACGGCAGCACCTGCACCGCCAACGACCACTGCGTCGGCGGCAGCTGCGGCGGCACCGTGATCGCGCCCTGCGACGACGGGAACGTCTGCACAACCGACAGCTGCGACCCGATCAAGGGCTGCCAATTCGTCGCCAACACCCTGCCCTGCAACGACGGCAACGACTGCACAAGCGGCGACGCCTGCAGCGCTGGCACCTGCATCGGCGGCGTGAACACCTGCACCGCCTGCACGATCGACGCCGACTGCAAGGATAACGGCAACTTGTGCGATGGCGTGCCCAGCTGCCAGAACAACATTTGCAAAACCAAGGCCGGCTCCGCGGTCGTGTGCCCGGCGAATTCCGCTTGCTCGACGCTGGTTTGCGCCCCGGCCAGCGGCCAGTGCTTGCCGACCGACGTCACCAACGGCACCGCGTGCGATGACGGCAGCGTCTGCACCGCGGCTTCCAGTTGCTTTGGCGGCGCCTGCGTGGGCAGCCAGACGACGAGCTGCGACGACAAGAACCCTTGCACGACCGACACTTGCGACCCGAAGGCCGGCTGCCTCCACGCCAACGCCAGCGGCGCGTGCGATGACGGCAACCCGTGCACCGCCGGCGACCAGTGCGGCAACGGCGCGTGCCTGCCCGGCCCGAACCAGTGCGCGTGCGTCAACGACAGCGACTGCGCCAGCAAAGCCACCGGCAACCTGTGCGACGGCACGCTGATTTGCCAGCTGAATCAGTGCGTCATCAAGCCCGGCACCGCGGTTCTCTGCGACGCCAGCAAGGACACGACCTGCGCCAAAAACGTCTGCGGACCGGCCACCGGCACCTGCGCGGTCACAACTGTCGCCAACGGCAGCGTGTGCGATGACGGCAGCCTGTGCACCGTCGGCGACGCCTGCCAGAGCGGCGCGTGCCAAGGCCAAGCCTTGCAGTGCGACGACGGCAACCCGTGCACAACCGACAGCTGCGACGCCAAGTCCGGCTGCGTCCACGCCGCCAGCAGCGGCGCGACCTGCGACGACGGCAACAGCTGCACCACCGGCGACGTCTGCACCGCCGGCGTCTGCGCCGGCAGCGGCACTTGCCAGTGCAAGGTCACCGCCGACTGCGCCGCGTTCGAGGACGGCAACGCCTGCAACGGCACGCTCGTCTGCCAGGGCAACCAGTGCATCGTCAACGCCGCGACAATCGTCACCTGCCCTGCCAGCACCAACAGCTGCGCCACCAACGCCTGCGACCCGAAGAGCGGCGCGTGCGTCGCCAGCATCGCCCAGGACGGCATCCCGTGCGGCGGCGCGACCTTGTGCGGCGGCAGCGGCACCTGCGCCAGCGGCTTGTGCAAAGGCAGCATCGGCTGCGCGGACGACGGCAACCCGTGCACCACCGCGGCATGCGACGGCGCCGGCACCTGCACGCAGAACGCCAACACCGCCAGCTGCTCGGACGGCAACGTCTGCACCGTCGGCGACGCCTGCGCCGGCGGCAAGTGCGTCGCCGGTCCCAGCCAGTGCACCTGCCAGACCAACGCCGACTGCGTGAAGCTGGACGACGGCAACCTCTGCAACGGCATCTGGACGTGCACAATCGGCGCCAGCGGCTCCGGCCAGTGCGCGCCCGACCCGACCAGCGTGGTCACCTGCGCTGCGTCGACGAACACCTGCGAGACCAACATCTGCGAGCCCGTCAGCGGCAAATGCCAGCTCAACAGCGCGCCGAACGGCCAGGCCTGCGACGACGGCAACGCGTGCACCGGCGCGGGCCAGTGCTTTGGCGGCAACTGCCTCGCCAATGCCATCAGCTGCGACGAC
>CAIPXZ010000497.1 GCA_903869075.1 uncultured Myxococcales bacterium
AGCCGCAGGCCCTCGCTCGCCCAGTTCAGCACGTCCTTTGTCGCCTGCAGCGCCGCGTCCGCCGCCTGCCACGCCGCCTGCGCCGCGCGCACCGAGTCCAGCTGGTTGCCCAGCCCACCCTTGCGCCGCTGCTGCGCGAATCCCAAGTGCTTTTCCGCCGTTACCTTGCTGCGCTCCAGCACTTCCACCTGCCGCTGCGCCGCCAGCAGGGACAGCCACAGCCGCGCCGTCGCCACGCCGACCTGCCAGCGCGCGTCCTGCGCCGCGGCTTCCGCCACCGTCGCGTTGTCTTCCGCGTGGTTCCACGCCACCCAGCGCTGCGGCACCAGCACCGGCACCGTCAGCACAAGCGCGCCGTAGCCTTGCGTCGCCGGGCTGAGCACCGTCGCGCCGGACATGCGGCTGCCGTCCAGCTGCGTAAACTGCCCCAAAAGCGCGAGGTTCGGCAGTCCCGTCGCCTTCACCTGCTCCAGCTGCGCCTGCGCGCGGGCCACGTCCGTTTGCGCCTGCAGCACGTTCGGGTGGGTGTCCTGGGCGCGCTGCACCGCCTCGTGCAGCGTCAACGGCACCACGGCGTGGCCCAGCGCCGGCCACGCGACGAGCAGCAGCAGCGCCAGCCGCCTCATTTCTTGCCGTCCTTGGCGGGCTGCGCGACCGGCCGCACCTTGAGGCCATCGACAAGCTCATCGCCGCCGGACAGCGCCACGCGGTCGCCTGGCTTCACTTCGCCGAGGATGCGGGCCCGCGCGCCGTCGTGATCCAGCACGCGCACCGGCCGCAGCGCCACGCGCGCCTCCGCGCCGATGACCGCCACGAACGTCTGCGGCCCGCGCACGAGCAGCGCCGCCGCCGGCACCTGGGTCTGCGGCTTCTGGTGCACCGTCCACGCCACGTCCAGGAACGCGCCGGCCGAGAAGCGCCCGTCGCGGTTGTCCACGTCGATCTCCGCCAGCAGCGAGCGCGACCGCGCGTCCAGCTCGCCGGAAAGCCGGGAAATCTGCGCTTTCACTGCACTTTCCGGGTGGTTCGGCGCGCTCACCGTGACGTCATCGCCCAGATGCACCGCCGCGGCGTCGTCCTGGCTCAGGTAGACGCTGACGCGCAGCTTGTCGACGTCCGAGACCCGCACCACCGGCAGCGCGCTCGTCTGCGCCGACGTCGCCGCCTGCAGCAGCGCCCCCGGATCGGCGTAGCGCGCGGTCACGACGCCATCAAACGGCGCGCGCACATTGCGGTAATCGCGCTGGGACGCCAGGGTCGCCACCTGCGCATCAGCCACCGCCGCCGCCGACTTTGCCGTGTCCGCTTCCTGCGCCGAGACAACGCCCGGCGCCGCCAGCTTTTGCGCGCGGTTGGCCAGCGACGTGCGGTTCTGCGCGTCGGCCTTCGCCGCCTTCAGCTGCTGGTCCAGCTCCGGCACGTCCAACACGGCGATGATGTCGCCAGCGACCACCCGCGAGCCGCGATCCACACGGATTTCATGCAGATAGCCGCTGACCTTGGCGTAGACCGTCGTCGTCAGCCACGGCCGCGCCTCGCCGATCAGGTGCACGACGCGCGTCGCCGGCGAGGCGTCCGCCAGGTCCGTCGCCACGGCGGGAATCCCATCTACATCCGCAGGCTTGGCCGCCGCCAGCTGCGCCGCCGCGCGCGCATCCAGGCGTTGCACGCCCTGCCACGCCGCCGCCAGCGCCAGCAGCCCCAGCACAAAAAACAACACGCTCTGCCACCACGGCCGCTTCATGCCATCGCCTCCGCCGCCGCGCCGGCCGATTCCTCGGCAAACCGCGCGTCCAGCTCGTTCGCCCGCGGCGGCTTGCGCCGCAGCAGCGTGTAAATCACCGGCACGATGAACAGCGTCACCACCGTCGCCATCAACAGTCCGCCGATCACCGCGCGGCCCAGCGGCGCGTTCTGTTCGCCGCCCTCGCCGTGGCCGATCGCCATCGGCAGCATGCCCAAAATCATCGCCAGCGCCGTCATCAGCACCGGCCGCAGCCGCGTCTTGCCCGCTTCCAGCGCGCCAGCCAGCGCGTCCACGCCGCTGGACGCTCGGTAATCATTGGCAAAACTTACCAAAAGGATCGCATTTGCCACGGCGATGCCCACCGCCATGATCGCGCCCATCAGCGACTCGACGTTCAGCGTCGTCGCCGTCTCCGCCAGCATCCACAGCACACCGACCAGCGCGCCCGGCACCGCCGTCAGGATAATCAGCGGGTCGACCCACGTCTGGAACAGCACGACCATCAGCAGGTAGACCAGCAGGATCGCCAAAATCAGCCCTGTTCCCATGGTCTTGAATGACGCGCGCATCACCTCCGGCTGGCCATGCAGCGTCACCCGCACGCCCGGCGGCAGCGGTCCCAGGTGGCCGATGGCCTTGTCGACGGCGTCCGCGACGTGGCCGAGATCGCGGCCGGCGAGGTTCGCGTCGACATGCAGCACGCGCTGCACCGTGGCGTGGCTGATCTGGTTCATCGACGTCCGCGCCGACACCTGGGCGATGCTGCCAAGGCGAATCGTCGGGGCTTCCGGCACCGCCGTCGGCCCGCGCACGTCGGGCGGCGGCAGCAGCTGGCTGGCGGCGGGCGTGGTCACCGGGATCTGCTGCAGGTCATCTACTGAATGAATATCCCCCAGTGGCACACGAACCACGACCGGATAGTTCACATTGTTGATCGGATTTACATAAAAATTCGGGGAAACCAGCGCGCTCGATGACAGCGCGATCAGCACCGCGTTGGCGACGTCGCGCTGCGCCAGGCCCAGCTCGGCGGCGCGCAGGCGGTCGACATCGACCTGCAACCCCGGGTAATCCAAGGTCTCCGGAATCCGCACGTCGACGATGCCGGGGATTGTCCGCATC
>CAIPXZ010000498.1 GCA_903869075.1 uncultured Myxococcales bacterium
ACAATACGGCGACGTGCGACGACGGCAACCCGTGCACCACGACCGACGTCTGTACCGCCGGCGCGTGCGTCGGCACCGGCGGCACCTGCGACGACGGCAACGCCTGCACCGACGACACCTGCGCCGGCGGCGTCTGCGGACACACCAACAACAGCGGGCCGTGCGACGACGGCAACGGCTGCACCGTCGGCGACGCCTGCAGCGCCGGCAGCTGCGTCGCCGGCACACCGAACAGCTGCGACGACGGCCTCAGCTGCACGACCGACGCCTGCGCCGCCGGCGCCTGCAGCCACACCGACACCTGCCCCGCCGGCAACAAGTGCGACGAGGCGACAAACGCGTGCGTCTTCGCCGGCTGCGTCCTGCCCGCCAACGCCTGCGGCGACGGCAACCAGAACCGCGAGGACTGCGGCGGCGCGCGCGTCATCGGCCGCAGCTCGGCCAAGGGCAGCAAGGGCTACAAGAAGTCGGACACGACGTGCAACAGCTTGAACTACTTTGACGGCGGCGGCGGCCAGTGCTTTGACACCGGCTACGACCACAGCTACCGGATTTTCTTGCGCAAAGGCGAGGCCATCAGCGTCAGCTACTCCGGCAGCACCGACGACTGCTGGGGCGGCGGCGCGAATGACTCGACAGCGAACTTCGAGATCATCCAGTCCAGCGACGGCTGCGCCGATCCGGCGGGCGGCTGCAACACGTTTGTGACCTGCACCGGCAACAGCAGCGGCAGCTACACGGCGACGGCGGAGGGCTGGTACGTCATCGTCGCCGACTCGCAGAGCTGGGGCGCCGACGGCTTTTTCTACTCGCTGACCGTCAAGCTCAACCCCGCGACGTGCCAGGTGCCTGGCTGCGAGTGCCCATGAACACGCCCCTGACGCTCGACGCCGTGCTGCAGCTGAACAACGCCCAGCTGCGGGAAATCGTCAACCGCGGCGCGCCGTTGGACCTGGACGCGCTGGCGGACACGCAGTACACCGGCATCGACCTGTCCATGCCGGCGTGGTTTCACAAGCTGATGTGGAAGTCGTTTCGCAAGACCTTTCACAAGGATCCGCTGACCGGGCAGCTGCGCGGCTGGAACGTCAAGGTGGCGCAGACTGGCTGGGACACGCCGCCGGCGGCCAAGCGCGACAGCCACGGCAAGGCCCTGACTTTTGGCCACTACGAGGTCCGCGCGGCCCAGGGGCTGCCGTTCCCCAGCGGCTGGCAGGGCGGGCACTACCTCGACTACCGCCACGCCGGCAACCTTGTGCTCGACTGGCCGGCGCGCGCGGGCTATTGCCCGCTCGTGGCCGTCAACGCTGGCGACATGGCGCTGCTGCTGGGCTGGGAAGTGTTCCGCCTTGGCAGCGTGAACGTGCCGCTGCAGGACTTCTGGCTGCTCAAGCGCGAGGGGCCGCTGCCGCTGGCGGAGGTGCTGCCGCGACCCGATGGCAGCGCGCCGCGCGGGCGGCTGGCGGGGTAGGTGGGCGGCGTGGCGGGACGCCGGGGCCGGCGCGTTCGCCTTGACAACCTCCGCCGCCTCAGGTCCGCTGCACCTGCCGCTTTCGGCGAACGGGGATGACGATGAAAACGCGCGCACTGTGTCTGACGCTGGCCTTGGTGAGCGCGGTGGCTTGCTCCACCGCGGCTGTCCCGGACGGCACGACGGGTGCTGACGCCGCCGATGGCGCGTTGCTATTTGGCGATACCGCAGTGGACGCCGCTGGCAAAGGCTCGGACGCCGTCGCCGACAGCTTGGCTGATGCCGTCGCCGATGGTGTCGCGGACGTCCCCGCCGATGTCCCCGCCGACGTCACGCTCGTGCAGACCTGCCCCGGCGCGCCCGGCTGCTCGTGCGCCAGCGCTGCCGATTGCGATTTCGCCTTCTGCCTCGACACGCCCGATGGCAAGCGCTGCGCCACGCCGTGTACCACCGAGACGTGCCCGACAGGCCAGAAGTGCGGGTTGGTCACGTTCGGCGGCGACCCCACTTACGCCTGCGTCCAGAAGTGGGGCAAGCTCTGCTACCCCTGCGCCGCGACAAAGGACTGCGCCGAGCCCGGCATCACCGGCAGCCTGTGCGTCGACGAAGGTCCGCAGGGCTCGTTCTGCGGCGCGGCCTGCACAGTCACCGCCGACTGCCCCGACGGCTACGCCTGCCAGGTCGGCCAGTCGCCCGAGGGCCCCAAGGCGCTGCAGTGCGTCCGCGTCGCCGCCGATGGCAAGTCGCCCGGCACGTGTTCCTGCACGCCCGCGGCCAAGGCGCTGGCGCTGGCCACGCCGTGCTATGCCGAACAAACCGACCTCAGCGGCAAGGTCGTCGGCAAGTGCCCCGGCACCCGCATGTGTGGCCCGACCGGGCTGGGCGCATGCACGCTCGTCGCGCTCAAGCCGGAGGTCTGCGACGGCATCGACAACGACTGCAACGGCACCATCGACGACCAAGCCAGCGGCTGCGACCCCGGCGCCAGCTGCGTCAGCGGCAAGTGCATGGCGGCGTGTACGCCCGTGGACGGCGGCTGGTCGCCGTGGCTCGCCGGCACCTGCAGCGCGCAGTGCGGCGGCGGCACGCTGGTCTCCACGCGCACCTGCGATGCGCCCGCCCCCAGCTGCGGCGGCGCGGCGTGCGTGGGCGATGCGCAGAAGTCGGAGAGCTGCAACCCGCAAGCGTGCACCGGCAACACGCTGCCCGCGGGCACCACCACGTACGGCACTGGCGGGCAGATCGTCCAGGGCCTCGTCCCCGCCGGCAAGACCTCGCTCTTGCTGTTCATCTGGGGCGGCGGCGGTGGCGGCGGCTTTCCCGGCACCGGCGGCGGCGCGGCGTTTGGTCAGGTCAGCGTGCCCGTCACCGCCGGCGATGCCATCGAGCTGCGCGTCGCCGAGGGCGGCGCCATGAACGGCGGCGGCGGCGCCAGCTACGTGTTGCGCAACGGCCAGGTCGTCGTCGTCATCGGCGGTGGCGGCGGCGCCGGCTATGACGGCTGCTCTGGCTGCAGCGGGGCGGCGGCGGTAGGCGGCGGCGG
>CAIPXZ010000499.1 GCA_903869075.1 uncultured Myxococcales bacterium
ACGTCGCCGGTCGCGTCCTGCTGCACCGAGCGCTTGCGGATGAAGAACGTCAGCAGCGACCACGTGCCGATGATGACGATCATGCGGATCAGAAAGCCGTTCGGATTGAGCAGGACGGCCTTGTGCTGGAGCAGGTGATCCTCGGCGACGATCTCCGGGTGGGTCCACTCATACAGCCACTTTCCGCCAATGCCGCACACCGCGAGCATCGTGACGAGCGCGACCGGCAGGTAGCCCATGATGGCCTCCGGCACGCGGCGAATGACGACGCCCCAGCCGGCCTTGGTCACGTGCATGATCGCCACGACCGCCGACGCGCCGAGCGCGATGGACAAAAAGTAGTACGACGCGATCAGCCCGGCGGACCACGCGCGCCACGCTTCGCTGGACAGGCCATAGGCGAACATCGCGCCGCCGATCACCACCAAGCCGAGCGCCAGCGCGCGGATAGTGCCCGGCGTGGTGAACGTGGTCGGCTGGAGCACGTCTTCAGCATGTTCAGTGTGTGCGCTCACGAGATACCTCTTGAAGGTCGCGGCCGTTGGTCAGCTCGCCGACGGCAGAATCCGGTGCGATTGCGGGGCCGGCAATTACGGGGTCGGCGCCGCCTTGGCGGACTGTTGCAGCGTGCGCAGGTAGAGAATCGCCTTCCAGCGGTCTTCCTGCTTGATCTGGCTGGCGTAGGACGGCATGACGCCGCGACCGTACGTCACGATGTGGAACAGGTAGCCGTCCGGCCACTTGCCGGCGTTGTTGTCCGCCGCGCCGATCGGGAAGCCGGGCATGCCGCGCTTGGAGACCGGACCGTCGCCGGCGCCGGTGGTGCCGTGGCACGGCGTGCAGAACGTTGTGAACACGACCTTGCCGCGCTTGAGCGTGTCCTCGTCCGGCTTGAACGGGTTGACGAGCTGCTCGCCCGCCGCCGTCCGCCCGGCGTCATCGGCCGTGAAGTGCAGCGGCGTAAAGCCGCGCGGAATCGTGCCAGCCGGCGGCACCTGGTTGGTCAGCTTGTTCTTGAACACGGTGTTCGCGGTATTTGTCTCCGCGGCCGAGCTGAAGAACATGTAGTTCAGCCACGGCAGCCACTCGTAGTTCGGCTCGCGCTCCACGCGGCAGCCCGAGAGCGACGCGGCGAGCAGGACCAGCGCGAAGCCAGTCAGCTTGATGTGCTTTGCGAACGCGGTGTTCATGCGCTCTCTCCGATGAAAGCTACCTCGGCGGCGCCGTGTGCGGCAAACAGCCCGCGCACTTTGGCCTCGTCGTAGTTCTTGCCCTTGGGGTCGATGGCGATGGCGAACCTGTCATTGGTCACGCCGTCAATCAGCAGCTTGGCTTTCTTGCCCGGAAACAGGCCGTTGATCGCGAACATGCCGACCGCGGTCGACAAGCCGGCGAACAGCACGGTCAGCTCGAAGAACACCGGTACAAACGCGGTCCACGGCAAGTACGGCTTGCCGCCGATGTTCAGCGGCCAGCCGGAGAGAAACGGCGTGGTGATGCCCTGGGTGTAGCTCTGCAGCAGGGCGGCGGTCAGAAAGCCGCACATGCCGCCGAAGAACGCCACGAACGTGACCTTGGAGCGCGGCAGCTTCTGCGCGTGGTCCAGGCCGTGCACGGCGTAAGGCGTGTAAGTGTCGTACACCGGCAAGCCGGCGTCGGTGGCGGCCTGGGTGACCGTCATGATCTGGTCTTCTTCGGTGAAGATGCCGACCAGGTAGGTACTCGGTTCATGGGCTTGGGCGTGCATGGCAGCCGTACTCCAAACGTGGCAAGTGGGGCCATTAGTGGCCGTGAGCAGAACCTTTCTGGGCCCAACGCGCGACCGCCTTGACTTCGCCGATCGCCACGACGGGCGCGACGCGGACGAACAGCAGGAACGCGAAGAAGAACAAGCCGAACGAGCCGATGAACGTGGTGTATTCCACCCACGTCGGCGAGTACATGGCCCACGACGACGGCAGGTAGTCGCGGTGCAGCGACGTCACGATGATGACGAAGCGCTCGAACCACATGCCGATGTTCACGACGATGGACATGATGAAGATGATGGTCGGGTTGGTGCGCATCTTCTTGAACCAGAAGACCTGCGGGCTGATGACGTTGCAGCTGACCATCGTCCAGTACGACCACGCCATCGGGCCGGTGGCGCGGTTGCTGAAGAACGTGTAGCCCTCGTAGTTGCTGCCGGAATACCAGCCGATGAGGAATTCCGTGCTGTACGCCAAGCCGACCATCATGCCGGTGGCGACGATGACCTTGCACATGTTCTCAAGGTGGTGGATCGTGATCATGTGCTCCAATTTCATGACCTTGCGGGCAATGACGAGCAGCGTGAGCACCATCGCGAAGCCGGAGAAGATGGCGCCGGCGACGAAGTAGGGCGGGAAGATTGTTGTGTGCCAGCCGGGGATGACCGAGGTGGCGAAGTCCATCGACACGATCGTGTGCACGGAAAGCACGAGCGGCGCGGACAAGCCGGCGAGCAGCATGTACGCGGTCTCGTAGTTGGACCAGTTCTTGTTCGAGCCGTTCCAGCCAAACGACAGCGCGCCGTAGATGGTCTTGCGGATGCGCGTGGTGGCGCGGTCGCGCACGGTGGCGAGGTCGGGCACGAGGCCGATGAACCAGAACACCGCGGAGATCGTGAAGTACGTTGAAATCGCGAACATATCCCACAGCAGCGGCGAACGGAAGTTCACCCACAGCGGGCCGCGCATGTTGGGATACGGCACGAACCACACGGCGCCAAACCACGGCCGGCCCATGTGGATCAGCGGGAAGGTCGCGGCGCAGATGACGGCGAACAGCGTCATGGCTTCGGCGGAGCGGTTGATCGACGTGCGCCACTTCTGGCGGAACAGGAACAAAATCGCGGAGATCAGCGTGCCGGCGTGACCGATACCGACCCAGAACACGAAGTTGGTGATGTCAAAACCCCAGCCAATCGTCTTGTTCAGGCCCCAGGTGCCGATGCCGTTGTAGATTTCGTAGCTGACCGCCACGAGCCACATGCCGAGCACGGCGGTCGCCAGGCCAAAGCCGGCGAGCCACAGCTTGGTCGGCGGCCGCTCGAGCGGACCGACGATGTCTTCGGTGATCTGCGCCAGCGCCGGATTGCCGGTCACCAACGGTTCGCGCAAATGCGAGGTGTGCGAGGACATGGATTATCCCTCCGCCTTTTCGGCAGTACCGTGTTCTTTCTTTGCGCCGTGCTTGGCCGCATGCGGCCGATCGGAATTGCGCACCTTGGTCATGTACGTCACCGCCGGCTGCGTGCCGACCTCGACGAGCGCCGAGTAATTGCGCGGATCGTCGTACTGCTTCTTGACCTGGCTTGCCGCGTTCATGTCGCCAAACGTGATCGCTTCCGCCGGGCAGGACTGCTGGCACGCGGTCTTGACCTCGTCTGGCTTGCAGATCTGGCCGTTGGCGTTCGGGTCGATGCGGCCCTCGCGCGACGCCAGCGCCTTCACTTCCTGGATGCGCTGCACGCAGAAGCTGCACTTTTCCATCACGCCGCGCGAGCGCTTGGTGATGTCCGGGTTGAGCGCCAAGGCCACCAGGTCTTTCTCCTGCTTGCCTTCCATCTCGCCGTGCGGATAGTTGAACCAGTTGAAACGACGCACTTTGTACGGGCAGTTGTTGGCGCAGTACCGCGTGCCGATGCAGCGGTTGTACGCCTGCGTGTTCAGGCCTTCCGAGCTGTGGACCGTCGCCAGCACCGGGCAGACCGTCTCGCACGGCGCGTTGTCGCACTGCTGGCAGAGCATCGGCATGTGCACGACTTCCGGGTTGTCGGCCAGCGCCAACAGGTCGTCCTTTGTCGAGTCCCAGTCCTGGCCATCGGCCGGCGCCGGGCCGCGCTCGCTGAAGTAGCGGTCAATGCGCATCCAGTGCATCTCGCGGCGCAGCAGCACTTCCGACTTGCCGACCACCGGGATGTTGTTCTCGATGTTGCACGACACGACGCACGCGCCGCAGCCGGTGCACTTGCTC
>CAIPXZ010000500.1 GCA_903869075.1 uncultured Myxococcales bacterium
CACCGGCGACCGCGACGCCGAGAGCGCGCTGTGGCGCTCCATCGACGCCGGCGCCACCTGGCAGCTGATCGGCAGCGGTGACCAGCGCTGGCGGGCGATCGGCGTGGCTTTTTTGCCCGACGCCGTTGTCTGGGGCACCGATGCCGGCAGCGACGCCGGGCGCTTCGCCAACGTCGCGCTGCGCTGGGACCGCCAGACGCGCGTGCTGACGACGCTCGGCGCGCTGCAGGGACCGGTCCACGGCGTCACGGCGCTACCGGACGGCGCGGTGCTGCTGGCGACCGGCTGTGAGGGCGGCGTCAACGAGCGCGACCGCCGCGTCCACCTGTGGCTGCGCCGGCCGGGCGCCGACCTACAAGAAATCGCCAGTTTTGCCGCAGGCTTGCAGCCCAAGCGCGCGCAGTATCCGGTGCTGCATTTCGCCCACGGCCAAGATCACAGCGATCGCCTGTGGCTCGTGGGCCGCGGGCTGCTGGCCGGCGCGGTGGTGGCGCTGGAGGCGCAGGTGCGCTGACCGTAGCGCTTGGGCGCGGTTGTGGCATGCTGCGCGGCGGAGGTGTGCCGTGGCCTATCGCGCCGTTGAAATCATTGCCCGCAAGCGCGACGGCGGGACGCTAGGCGACGCCGAGATCCGCTGGCTCATCGCCGGCTTCACCGACGGCAGCGTACCCGACTATCAGATGGCGGCCTTCGCGATGGCGGTCTACTGGCGCGGCATGACCGCCGCCGAGACCGCCGCGTTGCTGGACGCGATGGAGCGCTCCGGCGACATCGTCCGCTGGCCCGACTTGCCGTGGCCGACAGCCGACAAGCACTCCACCGGGGGCGTCGGCGACAAGGTATCGATTCCCTTGGCGCCCGCCGTCGCTGCCTGCGGCGTCGCCGTGCCGATGATTTCCGGCCGCGGTCTGGGCCACACCGGCGGCACGCTCGACAAGCTGGAAGCCATCCCCGGCTTCAACGTGCGCCTCGATCTCGCGGCTTTCGACCGCATGGTCCGCGCCATCGGCGTCAGCCTGATCGGCCAGACGGACCGGCTGGTGCCGGCGGACAAGAAGCTCTACGCGCTGCGCGACGTGACGGCGACGGTGGAGAGCATTCCGCTGATTACGGCGTCGATCCTCTCGAAAAAGCTGGCGGAAGGCGTCGGCGCGCTGGTGCTGGACGTCAAGGTCGGCTCGGGCGCGTTCATGAAGGACCGCGCGGCGGCGCTGCAGCTGGCGCAATCGCTCGTTGGCGCGGGTACGGCTGCGGGGCGGCAGGTGACGGCGTTTCTGACGGCGATGGATCGGCCGCTGGGGACGCACATCGGCAACGCGCTGGAAATTATTGAATCGATTGAGATTCTCCACGGTCGCGGCCCGGCTGACACCCGCGCGCTGACCGTGCGGCTGGGTGGCGAGATGCTGCGGCTGTGCGGCGTGGCGGCGAGCCTGGAGGCGGGCGAGGCGCAGGTCGCCGCGGCGCTGGATGACGGCCGAGCGCTGGCGAAGTTTCGCGCGCTCGTGGCAGCGCACGGCGGCGATCCGCGGGTGTGCGATACGCCGGAAGACGTGCTGCCCAAGGCGCCGCTTGTGACGCCGCTGCTGGCGTGGCAGGACGGCGTGGTACAGCAGATGGACGCGCTGGCGATTGGCGTGGCGGCCGTGCATCTCGGCGCCGGACGCAACACGGCAGCGGATACCGTCGACCCGGCGGTGGGGTTCGTGCTGGCGCGCAAGCCCGGCGCGCGCGTGCGGGCGGGCGAGCCGCTCGTGTGGGTCCACGCGCAGACCGCGGCCCAGACGACGACGGCGCTGGCGGAACTGCGCGCCGCGATCGCCATCGACGAGACTACGCCGACGCTCCTGCCGCTGTGGCTGGACGTCGTCACCGCCTGAGCCACGAGGTGCCATGAGCGAGAACACGACCTACATCAGCGGCACGCCGATGCCGACATCGGTGCTGCCGGAGCGCATGCAGGCGTTCCTCGTCAGCACCGCGCCGGTCGCCACGCGCCTGCGCGCCGCGGGTGGCACGCTGCCGTTGCCGCCGGACCAGCTGGTGCCGGTGCTGCTGTTCCTGACCCAGGACAGCGACGAGATGGTGCGCAAAAAAGCCGCGGCGGCGCTGCAGGAAATGCCGGGCGAGCTCGTGCATCCGGTGCTGACGCAGCTGCACGAGCCGGGCGCGCTGGACGCCGCGGTGCGGGTGTTTCGCAAAAACGATGAGATCGCCCGCGAGCTGGCAGTGAGCCAAAATACCGCCGACGATACAGTGCGTTGGCTGGCCGGCACAGCGTCCGCGGCTGTCTGCGAGGCGATCGGTCGCAATCACGTGCGGGCGCTGCGCACGCCGGCGATCATCGAGGCGCTGTGGCTGAATCCGCGGGCGGCGCAGGGCGTGGTCCAGCACCTGCTGGAGCTCGCGGTGCGGCAAAACCTGCCGCTGGAGCACATCGCCGGCTTTCGCGAGGTCAAGGCGATCCTCTCTGGCGAAGAGAAGGACGAGACGCCGGAAAAAGGCTTGTCGGACACGGAGTTCGCTCTGGCGATGGCCTGGGCGACGCAGAGCTACGAGCGCGAGCACGGCACCACGCAACAGCCGCTCAACCCGGACCAGGCGCCGACCGAGGACGACAAGACCTCGACGCTGCAGTCGCTGATCACCAAGATGTCGGTGTCGCAAAAGGTCCGGCTGGCGATGGTCGGCGATGCCAATGTGCGCAAGATCCTGATCCGCGACCCGAAAAAGCTTGTGGCGCTGGCGGTGCTGCGCTCGCCGCGTATCACCGAAGGCGAGGTGACGACGTTCGCGTCCAACAAGTCGCTGTCTGAAGAGCTGCTGACGACGATTTGCCGCAACCGCAACTGGGTCAAGGATTACGCCACGCGCAAGGCGCTGGTGTTCAACCCCAAGACGCCCATCAGCTTTTCGATGACATTCTTGCGCCAGCTGTCGCCCAAGGACTTGAAGGACGCGTCGAGCAGCCGCGACGTCAGCCAGACGGTTTCGCGCACGGCGAAGCGGATGATCTCGGACAAGGCCGATCACAAATAGCGGCGCGTGGCGCTACGGCCGGTCGAGCTCGCCCGCCGTCACGGCCTCGCTGATCACGTCCGAGAGCAGCGCCGTCTCGCCGCACGCGGTCTTGTCGTCGGCCTTGAACGCCTTGCCGTCCAGGCACTGGTGCTCGCCCAGCTGCAGCGGCAGGTAGCTGCTGCCGCCGCGCGCGAGGTAATCCAGCGTGGCGATTGTGTATTTCTTGCCCAGCGCCAGCGGCTGGCCCGCCACCGTCACGTCCTGCGCGCGGTCGCCGTGCGCCTCGATCGCCACCGGCTTGTTGTCGACGTACTTGTAGCGCGCCGGTGTCCGCGCCACGTCACAGCGCACCTGCACGCCCCAAACGATGCTATTGGCGCCGTGCTCCAGGTTCTGCGCGTGGCCGCAAGCGTGCTCGAGCACGTCCTTGAGCTGCTGGCCCGTCAGCGTCACCAGCACCACGCGGTTGCGAAACGGGTGGATCGCCGAGACCTCGAGGTTGGTCACCGGACCCGGCGGGTAGATCGTGTGGCTGCGAAAGCCGCCGGTATTCAGCAGCCCGCCGTCGACGTGGTGCTTGCTGACGCGCGCTGCATACTGCGCCACGGCGCGCGACGCCCGCACGGCGTACTGCGAGTGCGCGATGTCCATGACATCCCAAGCATAATCACGCTTGCCGATGACTTTTTCCGGCACCAGCTCCGCCAGCAGCTTGTCCGTCGCCGCGACGATGCCCGGGTCCGGCACGTGCGCCTGCGGCAGCTCCAGCGCGTAGGTCGTCGCATCCAGGACGTGGCCGTCGGCATCCACGGCGAGATCCATGCGCCCCAGCCGCTCAAAACGCGCGCCGGTCTGGGTGATCCACGTCGGCGCCAGCCGGTTGTTGTGCTCCACGCGCACGGCGTGCTCCAGCTTGGTGTGCGAATGGCCGCCGACAATCACGTCGATACCCGGGATCGCCTGCGCCAGCTGCTTGTCGTCATCGACGCCGAGGTGCGACAAAAGTACAATGGTTTCAGCACCCTGCTGTCGCAGCGCCGTCAGGCTCGCCTGCGTGGTCTCCTGCAGCGGCTTGAGCTTGACGTCGCCCAGATCGGAGATCGTCCGCGTGCTCGGCGTCAGCAAGCCGAACAGGCCGATCTTGATGCCGCCGCACTCCACGAGCGCCGTCGCCGCAAACAGCCCTTGCGGATGCCCGGGATCCGCCGGATCCAGCGCCGTGCCCGCGCCGTCGACGTTCGCCGCCAGCAGGCGAAACTGGTGCAGGCCCTGCAACGCGCGGCGCACCACCTTGGGACCATTGTCGAATTCGTGGTTGCCCAGCACGCCAAAATCGTAGCCCGCGGCCTCGTACAGCGGCCAGTTGTCGGCCGCAGCCTTGGCGCGATCGCCGTCCTGCCGCTCCAGGAAGCGACCCTGCAGCACGTCGCCGCCTTCCAGCAGCAGCACGCCGCCGGGACGCGCCGCCAGCGCCGCTTTCTTCGCCGCGGCGATGCGTGCCAGCGGGTACGTGTACGTCAGCTTGCCGTCGGCGCCGCGCTCTGCGCCGTCAAAATTCGACTCGCTGTCGTTTGTCGTCAGCAGCAGGCAGCGCCGGATTGGCTGGGGCGGCGTCACCGCGATCTGCACTTGCGGCGCGCCGCACGCCACCAGGAGCAGCAGGGGAATCAAGCGAAAATGTTGCATGTATCAGCCTTTCTTGCGCGCTTCCGGGCCCAGCCCGGCCTTCTTGCGCGCGTCCAACAGCCGCGCCAGGTCGGCGTCCGGCAGCGTCGTCACCCGCCCCAGCTGCAGCGCCCGCAGCTGGATCGCCGCCAGGTGTTCCAGCAGCTCCGCGCGCAGGAACGCCTGCTCCAGGTCGTCGCCCCACGCCAGCACGCCGTGGTTGCCCAGCGTCACCGCATCCACGGTCTGCGCCGCCGCCTGCAGCTGGCCAATTTGCTCCACGCTCTGTGGAAATGCGTACGGCAGCAGCGGAATCACCGCGCCCAGCGACACCACTGACTCCGCCAGCATCTTCGGCTCCACGGCGATTCCCGCGACCGCCAGCGCCGTCGCGTGTGGCGCATGCGTGTGGACAACCGCGCGCACGTCCGGCCGCACGGCGTAGACTGCGCGGTGCAGCTTCAGCTCGGAAAAAGCCTTACGACCGCCCTGCAGCACGCGATCGCGGGCGGCCAGCACAAGCAGATCGGCTGCGGTCAGCACGCGCTTGGAGAGCGCCGTCGGCGTCGCCAGCAGGTGCTCGCCGGGCAGCCGCAGCGTCACGTTGCCGTCGTGGTTGGCCACCCAGCCGCGCGCGTGGAGTTCCTGAGCAATTGCAAGCAGTTGCCGGCGCGCCTGCGCCAGAGTCGGCTCACCCAGATGCAGGCGGTGCACGGTCATCCGGCGGTCACGGTCACGGCGTCGACGACGCCGACGATCAGGCAGCGCACGGGCGACTTGGCGTCGCCGAGCACATGGCGGATGCCGTTGCCTTCGCGCAAAATCACCACGGTGTCGCCGGGGCCGGCCTGCGCGTGGTCGACGGCGAGAAAGCTGTCACCGCTGGCGCTGCCGTCGGTCTCGATGGGCAGCACGGCAAAAACCGTGAGTCCGCGCAGGCTTGGATGCTTGACGGTGGCGACGACGCTGCTGAGGACGCGGGCGAGGATCACGTCCGCCTCCCGTCCACGCTGTCGACGATCGCGATGATCGCCGCGTCCACGGGCACGAACGGGTCCGGCATCGCCAGCGCCGCTTCGCGCGAAGTCGTCAGGTGCACGGTGTCGCCCGGGCCCGCTTGCGTCACATCGGCGGCGCACAGCGGCTTGCCGCGGTCGGCGCCCGCTTCATCGATCGGCTGGACCAGCAGCAGGCGAATGCCTTCCAGCCCCGGCGTTTTCCGGGTCGCGACCACATTGCCGATGACGCGCGCGAGCAGCATGGGCACACTGTCGCACGCGCGCGGACTGGCGACAAGACCTGCCAGCCGCCGCCAAGGACGCCGATGCTGCAGCTGGACGACATTCGTCAGGAAATTCAGAATCTTCAAGCACAGCTGCCGCCGCCGCAGCGCCGCGGCCGGCTGGTGCCCTACCGTCGGCGCGGCGTGCTGGCGATCCCGGCGTTCAAGATGCGCGCGGGCGGCGATCCGGCGGTGGACGGCCGCGCGCAGAGCTGGAAGCTGCTGCAGCGGGCGACCGAGACGGCGGCGGATGGTTTCTTCTTCGATCTCGAGGACGCCGCGCCCAACCATCCGGAGTTCAAGGCTTTTGCCCGGAAATTCTGCGCTGAAGCGCTGGCGCAGCTGGACTTCGGCCGCCGCGTCGTGGCGTTTCGCCCCAATGACGTGCGCTCGGCGTATTTCGAGGCCGATCTCGTCGACGTGCTGACCGCGGCGGGCGACAAGCTCCACGCGCTGGTCATCGCCAAGACCGAAGATGCCAGTGAACTCGCGGCGATCGCCCGGCTTGTGGCGCAGATCCAGCGCCACGCCAGCCACGACAACCGGCCGATGCTGGAGGTGCTGATCGAGAGCCCGCGGGCGTTTGCCCAAGCGCAGCAAATCGCCGCGGTGCCGAGCGTGGCGTCGCTGACTTTTGGCGCCTGGGATTTCGCCCGGCTCGTCGGCGGGGAAGTGCGGACGCAGACCTGGCTGACCGACCTGGGCGCGGTGCGGCAGCTGCTGCCGGTGATCGCCGCGAGCGAGGGCAAGGACGCGATCGACGCGGTGACGGCGCAGCTGCCGATCCGCCCGACCGCGGCGCCAGAGACGGCGGAACACGCGGCGCAGCTGGAGGCCAGTCAAGCGGCACTGCTGCTGGCGGCGCGCGACGCGGCGGACGCCAAGGCGCTGGGTTTTGCCGGCAAGTGGGTGCTGCATCCCGACCAGATCGCGCCGATTCAGGACGCCTGGCGGCCGTCACCCGCGCGGGCACACGCGGCGCTGGCACAAGCAGTGGCGTACGCGCGCGCGGCGCAGGCGGGCTCGGGCGCGGAGCTGACCGGCAGCCAGCTGGCGGATCGCGCGGTCATCGGCGCGGATTGGTGGCTCGTCGAGGACGCGTTGGCGACCGGCGTGCTGACGGCTGCGGAATGCGCCGCGGCGGGCGTGCCGTTGGCGGCGCTGCGGGCGATCGCCGGGGCGTAAACCTCAGGCTTTGCCGCCGTTGCTGATCCAGCGCTGGGTGAAATCGGCGGCCTGCTGGTAGCTCTTTTCAACGTCCGTGACCACGCCTTTTTCAATCAGGCTGTTGATCATGAAGTTGACCGACACGCTGACGCTGCCGTCGACGCGCCGCACCACGGCGTTGCCGTCCTGGCGAAACGAGAACGTGCCGCTGGACGCGATCTTGTCGGGCAAGATGCCGGAGATCGTCTTCCAGGTGCCGCGGTAGCTGCCAAAAGTGTAGTCGCAGTGCTCGACGTAGACGATTTTGCTGCTGCCAATGACCTTGGCGGCCGGCGCCGGCAGCTCGCGATCCGGGCTGACGCGCACCTGCCGGTGCAGCTTGGGACCCTGCTGGTCCAGCTTGAGCAGCGTGCGCTCCAGCTTGACCGTGGTGCACAGCGCGGTGTTGAATTCCTCGTCAAAATACAGCTTTTCGTAGTCTGCGAGCGTGATTCCGACAAAGCGATGTTCAACCTGAAATTGCATGGGACCTCCAAATGGGCGTCAGTTGGCAAATTGGCTTCAGTTGGGCGGCTCAGCTTCCCGCACTTCAATGTGCAGCTCCGCCTGCAAGCTGTCCGCGGTGCGCTGGATCTCCAGCGCCATAGGCACCTGACCTGGGCCGCAGGCGTTGACGAACGGCCGGATGCCGTCGGCATTGGCGCCGCACGCGACACCGGCCGCAGCCAACAGCGCGTCGCTCGGATCATGAATCAACACGCTCAGTTGCGCCAGCCCTTCGGGCAAGAGCCACGCCGAGATCGCCAGCGGCGCATCCAGCTCGCGCAGGATCGCGCGGCGCAGCGGCTCCGGCAGCGTCTTGGCGCCCAGCGCGTCGAACAGCACAAGCGTCCCCGCGAGCTGCTCGTGCGCCATGCCATCCGGCAGCGGCAGCGTCAGGTCCGTGTACGGCGCGGCGGCGTTCACGGAGCGACGCACGCCCAGACACTCCTCGATGCCCTGCTCCGCCGCCCAGCCCAGCAGCACTTCCAGCGCGTCGCTGACCGGCAGCAGCGGCGCGATCTCGCCCAAGTGCATCGGCGACGGCAGGAACCAGCCGCCATCGACGCCTTGCGGCCCGACCTCCAGCCACATGCCCAGCACGATCGGGTCCAGCGTCTGCAGCGCCTCGTCGAGCGCCACCAGCTCCGCCGGCGCGCCGCCCGCTTGCTGCAGAAACGTCCGCGTCGCCTGGGCCATGCGCATCGTCGCGCCGGCCGCGCGCAGCGTCAGCCGCCGCTGGTCGAGCGTCACGCTCGCCGCCAGCGCCATGTCCGGCCACTGGCCCAGCCGCGGCGCCGGCAGCGCGTTCAGCCAGACGTCGATGGCCGCGCGCTCCGCCGGCGAATGGCCGGGCAGCAGCGCGATGGCGTTCAGGAGCTCTTGGCGGGGATCGTCGGTTTGCAGCATGGGAGGCGCAGCATAAGGTCGCAGCCGCGACTTGTCGATCGCCCGCTCGGCTTCAGGCCGACTGCGGCTGCACGCGCGCCGGCCGGCCGAGCATGCCACCGCGCAAGATGAGCACGCCCTCAAACAGCAGCAGCCCCAGCAGGATCAGGATCACGCCCGACCACGCCGGCGACTTGGCCACGTGGCGCGTCGACTTGCGATCCGCTGTGTCCGCCTGCAGCAGCGCGCCGGTCTTGGCCGGCACCAGCCGGCTCTCGTGCGGCGGCGGCACCGTCACCAGCAGCCGGGACGTCAGCGCCGAGCCCAAGCGCAGCTCCGTCGCCGTATACCGCCCGGGCTCATCCAGGCCGGTCACCTGCCACGAATGGCCGCGCTGCGCCGCCGCCGGCAAGGTCAGCGTCGGCGCCGGCGGGCCAAATGCCTTGGAATCCAGCTTGATTTCGAGCTCCGTCGCGCGCTCGTCGCGGCCCAGCACGGCCACGTCGCCGACTTCCACCGCGCCGCGTCGCTCCAGACCGCGATCGCCCGCCAGGCTGCGCACGAGCTCGCTGACGAGCGGCAAGAAGCCAGGCTGCAGCGCCAGATCGGCCCAGTCGAGGTCGATGCTCGTCGTCAGCAGCGCCACCTGGCCGCGGCCCTTGGGCGAGACGACGAGCGCCGGCGCGCCATCGGCGTAGCGCAGCACGGCCTGATCGGCCAGCGTCAGCGACGGCTCCACGAGCGCGTGCCGCCGCACAGTCACCGCGCTGAGCGTGTCACCCACGCCGGCTTCCAGCGCCACCCGCAGCCGCTGCACGGACGCTGACACCGCCGAGTGCGGGTTTGTCGGCTCGACGCGCAGCGCCGTCGTCGGCCGCTGCCGCTGCCCCGCGCTCGACTCCGCCGCGCGCTGGCCGAACACGCGCACCGGCAGCAACCCCGGCAGCCAGCCCGTGGTGTCCGCCGGCAAGTTGTCGCCGACCGTAACGAGCAGGCCCTTGCCGGCTTGCACCGACGCCTCGATGCCCGCCGACAGCTCAGCCGACAGCTCCGCGACGTTGGCCAGCACCAGCACGTCGTATTCGCGCAGCGCCTCCACCGACAGGCTCGGCAGCTGCAGCGTGTCCGCCGTCAGCGCGCCGGGGCGATCGGCGCTCAGCTCCAGCGCGCGCGCCAGAAACCACGCCTCGTCGTCGCGCGGCACCGGCCGCGGCGCACCGTTGATGATCGCCACGCGCACGCCCGCCGCGCCGTCCAGCCGCACCTGGCGATGGTTGTCAACGTCCAAGGCATCGTCCGGCAAGCGAATTTCCGCGACCGGCGCCGACGCCGTGACCTGAAAGCTGCGCTGCGCCGTGCCGCCCGCCGGCAGCTCGACCAAGCTCTGCCACTCGCGCTCGGCGACCTTGACGGTCAGGTAGCCGCGCCACGGCCGCTCGCCAAAATGCTGCACCGTCACGTCCAGCCGCACTTGATCGGGGCCGCGATCGGTCTGCGGAACCACGATGGCGTCGGTAATCGCTGCGTTTTCCCGCGACGCCGGCTCCACGCGGTCCACGCGCACGCGCACCGGCACGCCCGCGCGCGCCTGCGAGGGCAGCGCCACGCTCTGCCAGCCGCTGGCCTGCAAATCGGTGAGCACCAGCAGCCGCCGATCGTCCAACTCCGCGCCCTGCAACAGGTTATCGGCCAGCGCCAGCGCCCGCGACGCGTCGTCCTTGCGCGGCCGGTGCGGCAAAAGGCGGATGGCGTCGAGCACGGCGCTGCGGTCGCTCGTCAGCTGGCGGGTCAGCAGCCGCGCCGGAAAACCCGCAGCGACGACGGCGACTTTCGAGCCCGCCGGCAGCCGCTCCACCGTCACCAGCGCCCGCGCCCGCAGGCGATCAAACACCGTCTCGGCGACGCCGGTCCGCGCCCGCGTCGACATGCTGTCGTCCAGCACGATGACCGCCGCCACCGGCCGATCGCCCGTGTCGATGCCATCCGCCGCCGCGCCCGGCAGCGCGATCATCGGCCGCGACAGCGCGATCGCCACAAGCGCCACCGCCAGCGTCCGCACCGCCACAAGCAGCCATTCGTTGACGCGCAGCGCCCTGGCTTCACGCGGATGGGTCGCGAGGATGAACGCCAAGGCGGCAAAGCGGATCGTCGGCGCGTGGCGACGGCCAAAGAGGTGCAGCGCAATCGGCACGCCCGCGGCGAGCAGGCCGATGAGCATCCACGGATTGCCGAAGTCGATCATGCGGGCTTGTTATCACCCCAGATTGGCGTTGGCAAAATCCCAGTTGGCCAAGCTGTCCAGGAACGTCTCCACCCACTTCTGCCGCAGGTTGCGGTAGTCGATGTAGTACGCGTGCTCCCAGACGTCCACGGTGAGGATCGCGGTCTGGCCATGCACCAGCGGCAGGTCGGCGTTGGCGGTCTTGGTGACCTTCAGCTTGCCGCCGTCCAGCACCAGCCACGCCCAGCCGGAGCCGAACTGGCCAACCGCAGCGGCGATGAACTCGGCGCGAAAGGCGGCGTAGCTGCCGAAGTCCGCGATGATTTTGGCGGCGATCGCGCCGGTCGGCTCGCCGCCGCCGTTGGGCTTCATGGAATTCCAGAAAAACGTGTGATTCCACACCTGCGCGGCGTTGTTGAACACCGGACCGTCAGAAGACTGGATGATCTGTTCCAGCGTCTTGGTGCCGTCAGCCTTGCCTTCGTCGATGAATTTATTGAGGTTCACCACATAAGCGTTGTGGTGCTTGCCGTAGTGAAATTCGATCGTCTCCGCCGTCAGGTACGGAACGAGGGCGTCTTTGGCATAGGGCAGCGAAGGAAGCGTGATGGCCATGGGAGTCTCCTGTGTGGGTAAACGGAACCGCGCGAGGGTGTAGGGCAGCGCCGCGACGTTGGCAAGGCCCGGGGCGCAAGCGCTTGGAGTTGCAGCGAAACGCGCGGCGTCGGCGGCGCCAACGGGTGACTCAATAGCTGATGCGCGGCCGAACCTGCCACGTCTGGCCGCCGCAGCCGAGCACGATCGTGTCGGCGCCACCGGTTGTTGCCGCGCTGCCCTGCCATGTGCGGACGCAGACGGCGCCGGCGCAGGTTGTCGGCCCCTGCCACTGGCCCAGCGCTCCGGTTGCCAGCTCGATGCTGCAGCTCGCTTGCGGCGCCGGCAGGCCGTC
>CAIPXZ010000501.1 GCA_903869075.1 uncultured Myxococcales bacterium
CGCAGCAGCGCGCCGTGCGGCGACAGCGGCGTACCCGGCGGACAGTGCGGCAGGCGCCCCAGCACCGCCAGCTGCGCGTGGGCCGCCAACGCGGATTCCAGCGACGCGTCCGGCGTCCCCGACAGCACAAAGCCCAGCGCCGGTACGCCCGCGGCCAGCAGCGCCCGCTCCGTCAACAGCGCGTGGTTGATGGCGCCGAGCTTGACCCGCACCACGATCACGACCGGCAAGCCCAGCGCCCGCGCCAAATCGAGGATCGTCTCGCCGGCATTGAGCGGCACCAGCAGGCCACCGGCGCCCTCGACGACGGCGACGTCAGCGCCGGTGAGCGCGCTGTTCGCCAGCTGCTGCAGCGCCGCGACCGTGACGGCCTGACCCGCCTGCGCCGCGGCAAAATGCGGGCTCGCCGGCAGGTCCAACCGCACGCCGACATCGGGCGCCTGCGTAGCACGCAGCGCCGCCAGCCGCGCCACCGTCGCCGTATCGCCCGGGTCCGTCGCCAGGCCCGTCTGCACCGGCTTCCAATACCGCCAGCCCGCCGGCGCGCCGGCCAGCAGCGCGGCGCAGACAAGCGTCTTGCCAGCGTCCGTGTCGGTCCCTGTGACAAAAACACCGCGCATTCAAGCCCTTGTGTGATGGATGACCCGCGCCGCCAGCCGCTGGACATCGGCCTCGGACAGCGGCGCGCGCACCACGAGCCGCAGCCGGGACGTGCCGCGCGGCACCGTCGGCGGCCGGACGGCGCGCACGTCAAAGCCATCGCCGCGCAGCGCCAGCGCCACCGCCAGCGCGCGTTCCGGCGCGCCCAGCACAACAGGCACGATGCACGACTGGCTGCCGTCGAGATCCAGCCCCGCCGCGGCGAGCGTGGTGCGCAGCCAGTCCGCCTTGGCGTGCAGCGCCGCGACCACCGCCGCGTCCGCCTGCAGCCGTACCAGCGCCGCCAGCAGCCCGCCGACGATCGCCGGCGGCACCGCCGTGGAATACACGAAGCTGCGCGCGTGGTTGAGCAGGTGCGTCACAAGCGCCTGCGGCCCCGCCAGCCATGCGCCGCCCACGCCCAGCGCCTTGCCGCCGGTGTGCAGCGTGCACAGCACCTGATCGCCCAAGCCCAGCGCAGCCACGCGGCCGGCGCCGTCGCGGCCGTACAGCCCGGTGGCGTGCGCCTCGTCCACCACAACCAGCGCGCCGTGCGCCGTCGCCACCGCGCACAGCGCGGGCAAATCGGTCAGCTGGCCGGACATGGACTGCACCGACTCCACCGCCACGAACGCCCGGCCGGCGCGCGGCGCCTGCAGCTGCTGCGCCAGCTCCGCCGGGTGGTGAAAGATCACGCGCTGGGCTTTGCTCAGTCGCAAGCCGTCGATGATGCTGGCGTGGTTGGCGGTGTGCGAAAACACGACGTCGCCCGCGCCCGCCAGCGCCGGCCAGAGCCCGGTGTTGGCCGCCCAGCCTGAGCTGAACAGCAGCGCCGCCTCGCGCTGCGCCAGCGCCGCCAGCGCCGCCTCCGCCTGCGCGTGGATCGCCAGGTGGCCGCGCAACAGCCGCGCCGCGCCCGCGCCCGCGCCGTGCGTGCGGACAAAATCAGCTGTCTGCTCGGCAAGTTGTGGATCGGCGGCGTAGCCCAGGTAGTCGTTTGACGTCACGTCTACGCCAGCCGGCAGCGCCAGCGTCCGCAGCAGCCCGGCGGCCGACCGCAGCGCGCTTTGCGCGTCGAGCTCGGCCAGGAAGCGCGCCTGGACCGTCATGCCGCGTGCAGCCCCAGGTCGCGCAGCAGCTGCTCGTCCGCGGCGACCTCCGGGTTGGCGGTCGTCAGCAGGTGCTCGCCGAAGAAGATCGAGTTGGCGCCCGCCAAAAAGCACAGCGCCTGCGCCTCGCGCGTCAGGTCACTGCGGCCAGCCGACAGCCGCACGCGGGACAGCGGCATCAGCAGCCGCGCCACGGCGACGGCGCGCACGAGCTCAAGCGGGTCAAACGGCGGCAAATCCGCCAGCGGCGTGCCCGGCACGCGCACCAGCACGTTGAGCGGCACCGACTGCGGCTGCGGGTCCAAATTCGCCAGCGTTTGCAGGAGCATACACCGGTCGCGCGCGGACTCTCCCAAGCCGAGAATGCCGCCGCAGCATGCCTGCAGCCCGGCTTTTTGCACGTTGGCCAGCGTCTGCAAGCGGTCTTCGTAAACGCGCGTCGAGATGATGGCGCCGTAGTGCTCCCGCGACGTGTCCAGGTTGTGGTTGTACGCCGTCAGCCCGGCGTTTTTCAGGCGCTGCGCCTGTTCCGCGGTGACCATGCCCAGCGTGACGCAGGCTTCCAGGCCCATGCCGGAAACCGCTTCGACCATGGCGATCACGCTGTCAAACTGCGCGCCGTCTTTGACCTCCCGCCACGCCGCGCCCATGCAGAACCGCGACGCGCCGGAGGCCTTGGCGCGCGTTGCCGCCAGCCGCACGTCGTCCAGGCTCATCATGCCCTGCGACTTGCGCGCCGGACCGTCGTGGTGCGCGCTCTGCGGGCAATAGCCACAGTCCTCACTGCAGCCGCCGGTCTTGATCGACAGCAGCGTACTGCGCTGAATTTCAAGCGGATCGTGATGCGCGCGGTGCAGTGACGCCGCCTGCCACACGAGCTCCAGCAGCGGCCGCTTGTACAGCGCGACAACTTCGTCCAGGGTCCAATCGCGGCGAATCGTCATCCAGGGCTCCTGCGCCGGCATCGCTTGCGGCGGCAATACCGATGCTGACTGTCCTCCGGGACAGGGTGACGGCGCGGGCGGTGGCACTGTCGTAGACTCGAACCTGATCGTGGGCAACAGTGCCGAGAGCGGCAGCGGAGGC
>CAIPXZ010000502.1 GCA_903869075.1 uncultured Myxococcales bacterium
CCAGCTTGTTGTCGAGCTCGTAGTCACTCTCAGCGAAAAGCGGCAGGGTCGCGCGCACGACATCCGCCCGCTTCTCGAGCTCCGCACGCTTCGTCTTGGCCGGCAGATGACTGAGCTCGGTCACACCCTGATTGAGCGTAGCGTACAAACCGGACATATCGCCGCGGAAGAGGTAGACAACGTAGACGCCCTTCTGCGTTGAGTTCGTTTCATCCGGGTCGAGAATCGAGAGCCACGGGACGCTGGCCCAGTTGCCCTTGCCGGCGGACGCAACGACCTTGAGCTTTCTGGCGGTCACACCCGGGAAGGATTCGATGGCGTGCTGTGCGTCGCCAAACGCCTTCACTACGGGTTGCTCGTTGTTGAATTTGGTCGTCGTTGCCGCCGTCCGATAGTTTGCCAGAATCGTTGCGACTGCGGAGCGGAACTTGGTCATCGCCGCAAGCCCGGGGTCGTCGTCGGGCGGGGCTGTCGCGATCGAGACGACGGAGAAGCCCAGTGCCTCAACGACCTTGTTGAGTCGTGTTCCACCGGAGAACGTGCCGACCGGCTGGTCTGTGGCCATCGAGACAACTTGCTTGACCGGGTACTTCTTGCCGTTGGTCGCGATGGCGTATCGGTGTGAGCGGATCGACTCCCAGCCGTGCCACGCGGGCGTATCACGCAACTCGGCGTCGAACCGCTGCAGGGCTGCCTGAAGGTGCGCTGTGGTTGGCTGCGGGAACATGGCACACTCGCCGACAGTGAGGATGGCGTCTTCGCCGATCCCAGAGATCCGGTCAAGGGCGGGCGACGAGCAGATGCCGAGCCCCCGCTGTGTCCGGGCGCTCAGTGCGAGCAATAGCGTCTGAGAGTGGCGGCGAATCAGGCCCTTCAGCCAATAGGACGCAGGCGAACCGATCAGGCAAAACCGCTAGCCCAACCGCTAGCTCGCGCCCTCTTCCGCACTTCACTGATTTGGAAACCTGAATGATTTTCGGAGCCAACACGGGGACTTGAACCCCGGACCTGCTGATTACGAATCAGCTGCTCTACCAACTGAGCTATGTTGGCAACCCGCCGGGCGAACCCGGCGATTGCGGGCGCGCAGTGTACGCGCATTCCGTGCGGCGCGCAAGTCCCTCGCCGGTTGCGGCGGGCGCTTGCATTCGCCGTGGCGCGTCGGCAGGATGGGCGCGCAGGGCCCGGGCTTCGGGCCGGAAACGTGGGCAAAATGATTCGGAAATTTCTGACGACTCTGAGCGCGGGCATGGTGTTGAGCTCGGCAGCTTTGGCCAAGGACACCGCCGTGCCGGAGGTCCGCGCGGTCGATTACCGCTTGCCCAACGGCATGCGCGTCATCTTGCACCCCGATCGCAGCGCGCCGCTCGTGGCGGTGGATGTGTGGTATGACGTGGGTTCGGGCGATGAGGTGGTGGGCCGTTCCGGTTTTGCCCATTTGTTTGAACACATGATGTTTCAGGGCAGCCGCCACACCGGAGAAGACCAGCATTTCAATATCTTGCGCAAGGCTGGCGCGTCGAATATCAACGGCACGACCAATACCGACCGCACGAATTACTTTGAGGTCCTCCCTGCCAACCAACTGGAGACCGCGCTTTGGCTCGAGAGTGACCGGTTGGCGTGGCTGCCCGATTTGCTGACGCAAAAGAGCCTGGACAACCAGCGCGAGGTCGTGCGCAACGAGCGGCGGC
>CAIPXZ010000503.1 GCA_903869075.1 uncultured Myxococcales bacterium
CCCTTGGCAACGGCGCCGAGCGAGTCAACGATCCAGTTGTCGCTGCCGGCGGCAGCGGTCGAGGAAGACGCGGTGGTGACCGAACGGCCCGCCGCGCTGACGACGGCCGCACCGGCGACCGAAGTGCCCACCCGGGCCCTGAAATCGCGACGAGAGAAAGACATAGTGACACCCCCAGAGAAAGTCCCAGTCTGCAGTCTAGGGACACCCACCGCACTCTGTCAAACGGTTTTGCGGTTTCTCCGCCAAACTGCCGCGCGACAACGCTTGCAACTGGCCGATCGTCGGCTACGCTGCGGCCGTTGGCCAGGAGTTTGCCCACCGCATGAGCCCGTTGCCGCCCTCGCCGACCGCCGTCGCGCTTCGCTGGATCGTCTGTCCGTCTGCGCACTTGCAGTCGGCGCCGTGGCTGTTGCAGGCGCGGACGCGGCAGTTCCAGGTCATCGCCAGTCCGTGGTCAGCGTGGCACGACGATCGTGCGGCGATCGCGGCCTGGGCGCAAACCGTCCGCCAGCATCGTCTGGTGGCGGCGCTGCTGGTGCCGCTGCCGGCGATCGGCACCCTGCCGGTGGCGGCGCTGGACGCGGCAGGGCCGCTGTTGCTGATCGTCACGCCGGCGCAGGCCGACGATCTGCAGCGGTGGCCGCAGGCGCTGGCGCTGCTGGCGCAGACCCGCTGGCCGCGGCTGCGGTGGACGACGCTGGGCGTGCCGACGTGCCACGCCGCGGACTGGCAGCCGGATCTGCTGCTGGTGCCACCGCCCGCGCGGCCGCTGCCGTCCGCGTGCGCGGGGTGTGGCGCGGCCTTGCGCTGTGCGGGTCCGCTGCCAGACCAGGCGGTGGCGCCGCTGCCGGAGCCGGTGAGCAACCAGTTTGACCTGACCGATGGCCCGGCGGCGGCCGCGCTGCTGACGATCGCCGGGTCGCCGCCGCGGCCGATGGTCCTGCAGCAGCCGCTGACGCCGGTGGTGACGGCGGCGCTGGCGCGCGGGCAGCTGTACCTGGATCGCTCGGACAAGCCGCGGCTGGACGATTTTGCCGCGGATCTGGAGCTGCTGGTGCCGACCGCTGGCGACGCCTGGCAGCCCGCCGGCGCGCAGCCGTTCGCCGCCGAGGAAGCGCTGCTGCTGGCGCACCTGCGGGCGCTGACGGGCGTCGTCGTGGACGTGGGCGCGGGGCCGATTCGCTACGTGCAAGGCCTGGCGGCGGCGCAGGCGGCCGGGCAGCTGCGCTACGTCGCGGTGGAGCCCGAGCTGGCGGCGCTGGAGCGGACCGTCACCGTGCTGCCGGACGCGCTGTGCCTGCAGGGCACGGGCGAGCACCTGCCGCTGGCCAGCCAGAGCGCCGACGCCGTGATGATGCTGCGTTCTTTCAACCACTTGCGTGACGTGCCGCAGGCGCTGCGCGAGGTCGCGCGCGTGCTCAAGCCCGGCGGCGTGTTCCTGGCGTGCGACAACGTGGCGTTTGGCCTGTGCCGTTCGCCCACGCAGCTGGCGCGGGCGCACGCGATTCCGCTGACGGAGACGCCGTTTGAGCACTACCGCAACGCCGACGCGCCGGACGCCGCGGCGGCGCTGATCGCCGCTGTTCCCAACGAATTTCAAGTGGATACGGTGCAACCGGTTGGCCTGGGCACATCCAACCAGTGGTTCCTGCGGGCGACGCGGCGCTAAACGACGGCGGCGGCTTGAAGGTGGCGGAGGGTCACGGTACGCTAACTGGTTTGCGGGCGCTGCGATCGCGCCGGTGCATCGGGATGGCTCTTCGTCAGTCGCGGATTCGTGCGCAAGCCCTCGTCGGGCTGGGCCTGCTGGCCTTGCTGCCGGCGTGCTTGGAGACGCAATTCACGCCAGTTCCCGGGGCTTTTGATGACGCGCAGGTCGACTCGCTGGCGGACAGCCACGACGCCGCGACGGACGCCGTGGACGCGGTGCCGCTGCCGGACACGCAGTTACCGGACGTTGTGGATGTGCCGGATGTGCCCGACGTTCCGGACGTGCCGGACGTCCCGGATGTGCTGGATAGCCATGGCGATGTGCCGCCAGACGCCGCGACGGACGCCGCCAGCGATGTGGCCGTCGATGCCGTTGCCATCGGCCTGCCTCTGGGCGCCAGCTGTACGACCGCCACCGCGTGCGATTCCGGCCTCTGCGTCGCTGACAGCGCCACGCACAAGGTCTGCTCGCAGCCGTGCACAGGCGACTGTCCGGCGGGATTGCGGTGTGCGATCGCGGGCTTTGCCGACGGCAAATCGTACTGCCTGCCGTTGCCGCTTGGCCTCTGCAGCCACTGCAGCGCCGACGCCGATTGCCCCGGCGGCGCGTGCCTGTCCGGCGGCGCCAACAAGCCGAAGATCTGCGGCGTCGACTGCTCCGGCAAAGCCGGCGCCGGCACGACCTGCCCGACCGGCTTTGTCTGCCAGAGCACAATCAAGGGCTCCGGCGCCTACTGCGCGCCCGAATTGGGCGCCTGCGACTGCAGCGACGCGCTGTTGGGCGGCCACTGGTCGTGCGAGGTCACCGGTCCCGCCGGCGGCTGCATCGGCGTGCAGGTCTGCCAAGCCAGCGGCTGGTCGCCGTGCACCGCGCAGCTGCCCAGCGCGGAAATTTGCGACGGCTTGGACAACGACTGCAACGGCAAGATCGATGAAAGCTTTGCGAATTTGTACCAGCCCTGCGGCACCGGTGTCTGCGCCGGCGGTACCTGGGGCTGCAGCAAGTCGCAGACGAGCTTGGTGTGCTCGACCGACCAGTTCGCAGACACGTCCGACACCTGCTTCAACGGCCTGGACGACAACTGCAACGGCGTGACCGATGAAGGCTGCTACTGCGACATCGTCGCCGACCCGACGTGCGACAACGGCAAGAAAAAGCCGTTCAAGGACACGGACGGCGACGGCGTGCCCGACGACAAGGACTGCGCGCCGTATGATTCCCACAAGTTCCCGGCGTTTGCTGGGCAAAAAGGCCCGCTCGAGCCGTGCTGCCAGCAGCTGCCGCCGATCCAGAATTCGTCGGAGACGACGGCGGTGAATCCCGGCAACGCTGCCTGCGATTTCGACTGCAACGGCCTTGTCCACGGCTGTTTTGTCACCGACAAGGACAAGGACGAGTTCAGCCCACCGGCGGACTGCAATGACAACGACCCGACGATCAACCCCGCCGCGGCGGACAAGTGCGGCGACGGCATTGACCAGGACTGCGTCGGCGGCGACCAGCTGTGCAACGCCGCCAACGACGCCGACGGCGACGGCTACATCGTCGGCCAGGACTGCGACGATGACGCCGCCAAGATCCACCCCAACGCCAAAGAATTGTGCAATGGTTACGATGACAACTGCGACGGCTACGTCGACGAAGGCAACCCCGGCGTGCTGGCCACCGACCCGCCCGGCGGCAGCAGCTGCGGCTCGGCGCTGGGCGTGTGCAAGCCGGGCACCAACGCCTGCTCGCACCTCGGCTTGGTGCCGGCGATGGACTGCGTGGACGGCGTGCTCGGCACCACCGACATCTGCGACGGCTTGGACAACAACTGCGACGGCCAGACCGACGAGGCCTATCCGTCGCTCGGCCAGGGCTGCGATGGCCCGGACAGCGACCAGTGCAAGACCGGCGTCGTCATCTGCGGCATCGACGCGCTGAGCACCGTTTGCGGCCCGGAAACCAGCACCGACTTGCAGGAATTGTGCGGCCCCACCGGCGGCGGCGACGGCATCGACCAGGACTGCAACGGCTTGACCGACGAGACCTGCTACAACGGTGACCCGGATGGCGACGGCTACCTCGCGCCGGCGGACTGCAACCCCGACGACTCCGCGTTCCACCCGGACGCCAAGGAAGGCTGCTGCGACCCCAAGCTGGCCGGCCAGGCCGCCATTGCCGCGTGCGACAAAAACTGCGACGGCAAGACCACGCCGTGCGGCGGAAACGACAAGGATTTTGACGGCTATCCGACGCCCGCTGACTGCAACGACGCCGATCCGGACATCCACCCAGGCGCGGCGGAAAAGTGCGGCGACGGCATCGATCAGGACTGTGACGGCGCGGACGAGAGCTGCGCCGCCATCGCCGGCCAGGACGACGACAGCGACGGCTACGCCAACAACGTGGACTGCAAGCCGCAAAATGGCGACATCCACCCCGGCGCCGTCGAAAAGTGCAACGGCAAGGATGACAACTGCAACGGCATCACCGACGAGGGCAACCCGGACACCACGCCGGGCGCGTGCGGCAGCGACATCGGCCTGTGCCAGCCGGGCGCGCAGACGTGCGTGCACATCGGCCTGAAGGCGTACGTCGAGTGCGCGCCGCTCGTCGGCCCCGCACCCGACCTGTGCAACGGCCTGGACGACAACTGCAACGGCTTGACGGACGAATTCTACCCGTTGCTCGGCAAGCCGTGCGACGGCGCGGACAGCGACCAGTGCAAGAACGGCACGTGGACTTGCGCCGGTAACGGCAAGGGCGTCGTCTGCAACAACGAGAGCGTGACCGATCTGGTCGAGCTGTGCGACGGCATTGACAACAACTGCAACGGCGTGACCGACGAGGGCATCAGCTACTTCGGCCAAAAAGTCGGCGCGACGTGCAAAGGCATCGGCGCGTGCGGCATCGGCACGGTTGAGTGCTCGCCGGAATTGCAGGTCGCGATCTGCTCCACCGACGCGTTTGGCAGCAACAGCCAGGCCACGCCAGAGACCTGCAACGGCATTGACGACGACTGCAACGGCAAGACCGACGAAGGCATCCTCTACGGCACTGCGAGCATCGGCGACGCGTGCGTGGGCGCGGGCGCGTGCGCCAAGAAACCCGGCACCGTGGAGTGCGACCAGGTCAGCGGGCTCGCCACGTGCTCGTCCGGCTTCGGCGGCTCGGCATACGCCGGTACACCCGAGACGTGCAACGGCATCGACGACGACTGCAACGGCCACATCGACGAAGGCTTGAGCCAGACCGACAACAGCTGCGCCAAGCTGGGCGTCTGCGCCAGCGCCGACGCCGTCAAGGCCACCTGCCACGGCGGCGCTTGGCAGTGCGACTACAGCGGCGTCGTCGGCTACGAAGGCGCCGGCGAGATTTCCTGCGACGGCTTGGACAACAACTGCGACGGCTTTACCGACGAGCCGTTCAAGCTCGGCGTCGCCTGCGACGGCACGGACAGCGACTTGTGCGAAAACGGCGTCGTCATCTGCGCGCCCAACAAGACGGACACGATCTGCGGGCCGGAGACGGTCTCCAACATCGTCGAACTCTGCAACGGCAAGGACGACGACTGCGACGGCCTGACCGACGAGGACTTCGCCATCGGCCAAGCCTGCGACGGCACCGACAGCGACCTCTGCGCCACCGGCACCTGGACCTGCACCGCCGACCAAAAGGCCGTCGAGTGCGTCAACGAGACCATCACCAACATCGTCGAGATCTGCGACGGCGCCGACGACAACTGCAACGGCCAGACGGACGAGGGCTTCGCCGTCGGCATCGCCTGCGACGGCACCGACAGCGACTCCTGCAAGTACGGCACCAGCACGTGCACGCCGGACGGCCAGGACGTGTGGTGCGTCAACGAAACCATTCAAAACATTGCGGAAGTCTGCGACGGCAAGGACAACAACTGCGACGGCCAGACCGACGAGGGCTTCACCTACCTCGACACCAAGTCCGGCATCTCGGAGGCGCTCGGCGACTCGTGCCACGGCATCGGCGGCTGCGCGATGGGCCTCGTCATCTGCTCGCCCATCGACCTTGTCGCCACGTGCAGCACCAACCCCAATTCCGACCCGAATTTCAACGGCAAGGAGATCTGCGACGGCAAGGACAACAACTGCGACGGCCTGACCGACGAGGGCTTGCTCTACAACGGCATCCCGCTGGGCGGCAATTGCCCGGCGCTGGGCGAATGCACCGCCGGCATCGTCGAGTGCGGCAACGACCTGGTCGCGACCTGCTCACACAACGCCGACGGCTCCAAGCCGCAGGGCAAAGCCGAGAGCTGCGACGGCAAGGACAACGACTGCAACGGTCTGACCGACGACGGCTTGGGCCCGCAGAACAGCCAATGCGCGCACGTCGGCGTGTGCAGCGGCCCGGAGCTCAGCGCGATCTGCTTGGGCGTCAACGGCTGGTCGTGCGACTATTCCAAGGTGCCGAACTACCAGCTCGTCGAGACGCTGTGCGACGGTTTAGACAATGATTGCGACGGCTTGACCGACGAGGGCTTCAACATCGGCAGCGCCTGCGACGGCCCGGACACCGACCTCTGCAAGACCGGCACCTGGACCTGCAAGGCCGACAAGAGCGGCAACGAGTGCATCAACGAGACCACGACGAACATCGCCGAGGTCTGCGACGGCATCGACAACAACTGCAACGGCGTCACCGACGAGGGCTTCCTCTACCAAACCCACAAAGTCGGCGACACGTGCAAGGGCCTCGGCGCGTGCGGCGTCGGCCTCGTCGTGTGCGGCGCCAACTTGACGGCGACCTGCTCCACAAATCCCGACGGCCCCAACAGCCAGGCCAAGCCGGAAGTCTGCGACAACATTGACAACAACTGCAACGGCACCACCGACGAGGGCATCACCTACAACGGCCTGACCGTCGGCGCCAGCTGCATCGCCCCGGGCGCGTGCGGCGCCGGCATGGTCGAGTGCAAGGTCGACCACACCGTGACCTGCTCCAGCGCCGCCGACGGCTCCGCCAGCATGGCCAGCCCCGAGGACTGCAACGGCATCGACGATGACTGCGACGGCATCACCGACGACAACCTCGACCCGGATCTGGCGCCATGCAACCAGGCCGGCGTCTGCTCGTTGGCGATCAAACTCAGCTGCAACAACAAGAAATGGACGTGCGCCTACAGCGGATCGGGCTACCAGCCAAAAGAGACGCTCTGCGACGGCATGGACAACGACTGCAACGGCATCACCGACGACGGCTACTTGAACCTCGGCATCGCCTGCGACGGTCCCGACCCGGACAAGTGCCCGAACGGCCAGTTCGTGTGCGGCGTTGACCAGAAGTCGGTCGTGTGCAACGAATCGCCGACCGGCACCGTCAAGGTCGAGGTCTGCAACGGCATCGACGACGACTGCAACGGCATCACCGACGACGCCTGGGCCAGCCAGTTGGGCGTGGCTTGCGACGGCCCCGACTTGGACAAGTGCAAGAACGGCAAGATGATTTGCCCCGCCGACCAGGTCAGCGCGGCGACAGTCTGCAGCGAGCCCGGCGGCACCGGCATCATCGAGATCTGCGATGGCTTGGACAACGACTGCAACGGCTTGACCGACGACGGCCTCGGCTTGGGCAACGCTTGCGACAGCCCACCCGACCCGGATTACTGCAAAAACGGCGTGTTGGCGTGCGATCCCGGCGGCAGCGGCAGCGTCGTCTGCTCCGGCGACACCTACATCGCCGAGCTGTGCAACGGCAAGGACGACAACTGCGACGGCCAGACCGACGAGACGTTCTTGCAGCTGGGCTACAAGTGCAAACCGGTCGGCAGCACCTGCTCGTCGGGCACCTACCAGTGCAACGCCAACGCCCAGAAATGCTTGGGAACTGTCTGCAGCGGCAGCTGCGTGTCGTCCGGCAGCAACACGGTCGCCGACACCTGCGGGCCGTGAGATGCCGAGAGCGGCGCGCAACCATCTGTATTTCCTGCTAGTTCTCGCGGGCTGTAGCGCGCCGACAACGACAAGCTTGGACGCCGCGGCGGCTGATGACGCGCCCGCGCCGGACGTCAGCCTCGTGGATGCGCCAGCCGAAGTCACGGCGGATGCGGCGGCGGACGCAGCGGCAGACGTGAGCGCGAGCGGCTGTCTTGCCGGCGCGATGCAGATTCTGGAGGGCGATGCCGTGGTGCCGCAGACGCTGGTGCACCTGACGTGCGATGCCGTCCACCCCGCCAGCGTGACGCAGTGCACCTGGACGCTGCTGATGCAGCCGCTGGGTTCGGCGGCGCAGGTCCAGCCCGCTGGCAACGTCAACCAGTTTACGCTGGCGCCGAACGTCGCGGGCACGTACACGCTGTGCCCGACGGCGCACTACTCGGACGGCGCGCAACACTGCGCGCTGGCTTGTGAAACCGTGATCGTGCTGCCCGACAAGGCCATCCACGCGGAGCTGACGTGGGACACGCCCGGCGCGGCGACGGCGACCGATGCGGATCCGTGCAAATCGGCACAGCCACAGCTGCATTTTGCCCATCCGTACGCCGACGACGGCGTGGACGAAGACTGCGACGGCCAGCCGGATCCGTGGTTCGACGCCAAGTACGACTGCTACAGCCAAAACTGCAGCGCGGGCAAGGTGTTGGACTGGGGCTCGCCGGACCCGAACGTCGACGACAACCCGGACCTGAACGCTTTTGACGGCGGGCCGGACAACCTCGACCTGATGCTGCCCGAGGACGGCAAGACCTACCGGCTGGGCGTCGTCAACCCGGCCAGCTGCGGCCCGACGACGGCGACGCTGCGGGTCTACGTGTACGGCGCGCTGCAGTTTGAGGACACGGACACCTTGCAGCCGCTCGATCTGTGGAACGTCGGCACGGCGGAATGGCCAGACGCCTCATTGGACGGCTGCAACGCCGGCAACCTCTGCAAGCCCGGCAGCGGCAAGGGCAAGTGCGTCACGCCGTGCTACAAGCCCCCGCCGGGATTGAGCATTCCCGGCGAGTGGACAAGCGCCGTCTGCCCGTAAATCTAGCCGCGCGCGGTCACAAGCCCGCGCAGGAAGTGCTCGCCGGCGCGGTAGCTGGATCGCACGAGCGGCCCTGAGGCGCAGTACAAAAAGCCCAGCGCCATCGCGCGGTCATGCCAGCGTTGGAACGCATCAGGCGTAATGAATTCAACCACTTCCAGATGCCACGGCGACGGCCGCAGGTACTGGCCGAGCGTCACGGCGTCGACGTCGTGCGCGCGCAGGTCCTGCAGCGCCTGATCAATCTCAGCGTCCGTCTCGGAAAGTCCAAGCATAATCGAGGACTTGGTCACGACCTGCGGCCTGTGCCGCTTGGCGAACTGCAGCACCTCCAGGCTCTGCTGATACGTCGCGCGGCGGTCGCGGACGCCCGGCGTGAGGCGCGCGACGGTCTCGATGTTGTGGGCAAAAACGTCCGGCGCGCCATCCAGAACCGCTGAAATCTGCTCCTGTTTTCCCTGAAAGTCCGGCGTCAGCACCTCGACCAGCGTCTGCGGGCTTGCCGCCTTGATCGCCTGGATCGTCGCGGCAAAGTGCGCCGCGCCGCCGTCGTCGAGGTCATCGCGGTTGACGCTGGTCAGCACGACGTAGTCCAGCGCCATCAACTGCACTTGTTCCGCGGACTTGCGCGGCTCGTCGGCATCCAGCGCCGGCGGCCGCGGGTTGTTCTTGACGGCGCAAAAACGGCAGGCACGCGTGCAGGCTTCGCCCATGAGCATCAGCGTCGCGGTGCCGGAATTCCAGCACTCGCCGATGTTCGGGCACTGCGCCTCCTCGCACACGGTGTGCAACTTCCTGTCGCGCAAGCGGATTTTGATGTCTGCGTAGCGACCGCCGCCCGGCAGCGGCGCCTTCAGCCACGGCGGCAGACGCGGCCGCTCGACGCCGCGCTCGCGGTCGCGCTCACGCAAAAGCGAGGTCTTTTCAGGGGAAATGCGCACGAAAGCTCTCCGCGCGACCCGCAGGTCACGGCTTGCAGGCGGCTTGGCCGGCAGAAGTGGCAAACGGCGCTGAGACAATTTGCGCCGCCGCATCAAAGGTTTCCGTGGCGGCCACTGGCGGTTGGATGCCCTGCAGCCCGCCCGTCAACAGCGCGCCGACCGGCAGCGGCAGCGCGATCTGCCCAAACCGACCGCCGATCGCCGCCAGCGTGTCCAGCTTAACCGGCGTGACGACGCCCGCCGCCGGGTCAACGATCGGCTGCAGCAGCAGAAACCCATTGACAAGACAACCATTTTTGACCTGATCGTCGGTTTGACACTGGCTCGCGGGGTCGTCCGCCGCCTGCAGCTTGCTCAGGCTCAGCAGCCCGCCCGACAACAGCACGTAGCCGCCGTCCAGCCGCGTCGCCGCGATGCCCAAGCCACCCGGCAGCGCCGCGCCACTGGGGAGCGCCACCTTGCTGCACACCGCGGTGCCGTGCGCGCGATCGACGACGACGGTGTAGCTCGGCGTCGCGGTCGCCCAGCCGGTGTTGACCGGGATGCCGCCGGTAACCAGGAAGGTCAGCACGTCGCCCTGCTCGGCCAGCACGACCGCGGCGGCACCGATTGTCTGCGCGTTGGGATCGCTGACGATCTGGGCGCCGCTGACCTGCAACAGCGTGCCGCTGGTGGCGTCCTTGGCGAGGAGCTCACCAAAATTCGCAGCCAGCTTGCTGGGTTGGCCGCCCCACACGACGACGGCGCCGTCGCTATAGCTCAGCACGTTGGGCTGAATACGGCCGACCGCCAGATGCAGCGGCGTGCCCTGAACCGGCGCACCAAGCGGCAACGCGACCCGCACGCCACCGCCCAGCGCCACGCCACCCGCGCCCAGACCGCCGACAAACACCAAGCTGCCGCCCGCCACCGCCGCGCCCGTCAGCGGCATTGTCGCTGCCTCCAGGCCGGTCGTCGGTACCAGCGTGCTGCCCGCGTTCACGTCCAGCAGCTCGATCAGCGGCGTCGCCCCGCCCGCACCCGGCAGCTCATGCGGCGCGAACAGCGTCAGCGGCAGGCTCATTGCCGTCTGGTCCAGGTGCGCCGAGCCGCCCGCCACCAGCACGTGTGTCGCGTCCACGGGCAGCACTTGCGGCCAAATCCGCGGCGCTTGGAGCGACGGCCCCGGCCGCCACTGGCCCAGCCGGTAGTCGTAGAAATCGGTCGCCGCCGACGCTGTCGCCAGCGTGCCGTCCCACTTGTCCGCGCCGCCAACGACGATCGCGTCGCCCGATGCCAGCGCCGTGCCACCCGCGAATGCCCGCGGTGTCTGCAGGCCCGTGCCCACGCCATTGCGGCCCATGCAGGCCAGCTTCCCCGGCGGCGTCATGAACAGCTGGGCGCTCGTCTCTTCGCCCTGTTTGACAACAAAATCGCTGCCTTTGCCGTACCACACGACGCGGTTATCGACGGTGCAGGCGTAGACCTGTAGCTGCAGCTGGTTGGACACTGGCAAGGTGCCCACGCTCCAGGTGCCGTTGCCGGCGACGTCCGCGGCGCTAATGGTCAGCGTCGCCGTCTGACCAGTGTCCAGCTCGCGCCATTGCAGCGTCAGGTGGTCAATCGCGTCGGCGCTGCCCGACGGCAAGGTGCCGGTGCCATTCCAGGTCGCGGAGCAAGCTTGCGTGCCCTCCAGCGCCGCGAACTGGATCGCGATGCCGCTCGATGCCGGCACCGGGGCTGCCGCACAACCCAGCATCATTGCAGGCAAAATCAGCCAGCTTGCCCGTCGCGTCGCGTTTGCCACAGCATGCCTCTGCCGTCCGCGACCGCGCGGACGTCACCGTTGTAACGCCGCTCTGCCCGCGCTGCAAATGCCCCGGCGGCCAACGACGGATCGGGAATGCACATTGCGACTCCTGTGCTATGCTGTCATGGCCTGTGGTTGGGCCCATTCACCGCACCTGACGAGCGATCTGTTCATGCCACTGCTTTACGCGCTCTTGATGCTCGTGCCGCTCGTGCTGTTTCACGAGTTCGGCCACTTTGTCGTCGCCCGCTGGATGGGCGTGCGCGTGCTGTCGTTTTCGATCGGCTTTGGCCCTGTCGTCGCTGAATGGCAGCGCAATGGCACGCAATACGCGGTGCGCGCCCTGCCACTCGGCGGCTTCGTGCGCATGCTCGGCGACGATCCGTCAGCGCCGGCTGATCCGGAAGTGGCCGACGCGCCCGACGCTTTCACCGCCAAGCCGGTGTGGCGGCGCGCGCTGATCGTCGGCGCCGGGCCGCTGTTCAACTTCATCCTGCCGCTGTTCGTGCTGTTCGGCAGCGCGCTGGCGTTTCGCCAACAGGTCGTGCCGTCGGTGGTGGGCGCCGTGGTGCCGGGCGGGCCGGCGGCGCTGGCGGGGCTGCGCACCGGCGACCAGATCCGCGCGATCGACGGCGTGGCGGTGGCGACTTTTGACGAGCTCGTCGACGCCGTCTCGGCGCGGCCGGGCAAGCTGACCCGGTTTTCCATCACCCGCGCCGACAAGCCGCTGGACGTGATGGTCACACCGATCCGCCAGCGGCAGATGATCCCAGAGCTGGGGATGGTGCGCTACGTCGGGCGGATCCAGGTGCTGGCGCAGCCGGAGGCGTCGGTCGTGTCGGTGGCGCCGGGCTCGGCGGCGTGGCAGGCGGGCGTGCGCAGCGGCGATCGCGTGCGTTCGGTGACGGTCGCTGGCACGACAACGCCGGTGGAGCGGTTTTACGAGCTGGACGAGGCGCTGCGCCACGCGCTGACGCAGCAGTTGCCGATTCAGCTGGCGGTCTCGCACCTGCGCTGGCAGACCGAAGTGAGCGGCGAGACGCTGGACAAGGCCGTCGAGCACCCGCACGACGACGCGGCGACGACGCTGACGCTGCCGAGCGCGGCGGCGAGCGACATGGCCGGGCTGGGGCTGCTGGCCCCGGGGGCGATCGTCGGTTCGGTGGAGAAAGCGACGCCGGCGGTGACGCAGGCGCACCTGCTGCCGGGCGATGAACTGCTGGCGCTGGACGGCAAGCCGCTGACCTCGCTGATGCAGCTCTACGACGAGCTGCGGCGGCCGTTCGACGACGTGCGCGGCAAGCCGGAGAACCGCGGACGTGCGCCGGAGCTGATCGTCGCCGAGGCCAAGCAGGTGCTGAAGCCGCACACGCTGCACCTGCGCCGGGCGGTGGCCAAGCCGCTGCCGGGTCAGGCGGAATTCGTCGAGCTGGACACACAACTGACTGTGGACATTAGCCTTTCCTCGGAGCACCGGCCGCGCGCGCAGATCGGCATCGGCCCGGCGACGGACTACGCGGTGGCGCCGCTGATCGCCAACCCGCGGCCGCTGCACTCGGCGCTGACGTGGACGGGCGAGAAATTCGTCGAGGGCGCCGAGATGGTGTTTCGCACGCTCGCCGGCCTGTTCAAGGGCGATGTGCCGGTGCGTGAGGTCGGCGGACCGCTGTTCATTGCGCAAATCGCCAACAAAAGCGCGGAGCTGGGCGCGGAGACTTTCCTCGTGACGATGGCTGGACTGTCGATCAACCTCGGCATCGTCAACCTGCTGCCGATCCCGCTTGTCGACGGCGGCCACCTGCTGTTCCTGCTGATCGAGGCGATTCGCCGCGGCCCGGTGCAGCTGCGCACGCGGCAAATCGCGGCGTACATCGGCATGACGTTTCTCGGCCTGCTGTTTTTGGTCGTGATGAAGAACGACATCGAACGGCTGATTCGCTAACCCATGCATTTGCTCGCTATTTCCACCTCGACGCCGCACTGGACGGTGTGGCTGCACCGCGGCGATGGCTGGCACCGCGGCGTGGCGGCGGAGGCGGGACGCGGCACGGGCGAGCGCGCGAGCCTGACGCGGCTGGTCTGGGACCTGTTGGCGGCGGCGGAACTGCAGCCGGCGGAGCTGCAGCGCGTTGTCTGCGACGTCGGTCCGGGCAGCTTTACCGGCCTGCGGCAAGGCCTGGCGTTGGCGCGGGCGCTGGCGTGGGCGCACGGGATTCCGACGCACGCGGCGGGCTCGCTGGACGCGATGGCCTGGCAAACGCAGCCGCTGCTGCTGCCGCACGACCGACTCGTTGTGGCGCTGCCGGCGCGGGCGGACGTCGATTTCATCGCCCTGCGCGACGGCCAAACGCTGCACGAACAGGCGCTGACGGCGGCGGAAGCGCCGGCGTGGTGGCAACACGCGCAACCGACGGTGCTCGCGGTGCCTGCGGCGGATCGCACCCGGGCGCTCGCGCGGCTGGCCCTGGGCACGGGTGCACGCGTGCTGGAAGTGCAGCCGGAGGCGGAAACGATGGGTCGCTGGAGTCTTTCACAGCCCATTGCAGCGTCAGCCCTGACACCGCGCTATCTTGCGGTCTCGGAGGCTGAGGTCAACGCCGGCGTTGCGATGCCGGAAGTGACCTTGCTGGCTGAAGATCGCAGCGGTGCGCCGAATCCCTGATCCGGTGCGCTTGTCAGTCGCAGGGTGGATCGGCACAATGAACATGGGTCAGTGTCGGCTGCGTAGGCAACTATTTTGCATCAGCCGGCAACACACCCTGGAGGAGCGCGCTGGCCAGACCGACGTCGGGCCGCCGACGCCGCGCGGAGAGGCAGGACGAGATGATGGCAACCACTGAAATTCGCTATCGACTGCACCCGCAAGCGGCGCATCGCAAGGTCGCGGGCGAGGTGTTCGTTGTCACCGGCGATCGCGCGTTCCATCGCATGCAAAACGCGACGGCAGTGGACCTTTTTGACGCGCTGGCGTGTGCCGACGCCGGCGCAACTGCGGAGGAACTGACCGCCCTGTTGCTGCACACCTACGACGTACCGGAGCACGAAGCCCGGGCGGACGTCGCGGCGTTTCTCGAGACGCTGCTCGCCCGCCAGCTCGCCGTTCCGGCACCCGCATCCGGCTCCCCCGGAAATCCCCCGGCTCCTGCCGCTGGCCAACCCAAGGTGACCTCATGACCCCCATCACCCCACGTACCGGCTCCCTGGTTGTCCCGTCCGTTCGCCTCCTCAGCTGGCTCGCCGCCGTGTGCGCCGCCATCGTGCTGCCCGCCTGCGCGCCGGACACGCCCGCGCCGCACCCGTATTGCATTTGGGAAGACGGCTGCCCCAGCGAAGATGCGCAAAATGACGGGCAAATCGGCGACGCTTCTGACGCCACCACGACCGTCGCGCGCACGCTCGTCTTTTCCCTGGACACGCAAAAAGGTCCGGTTCTTGTCGGCGACGTGACGACAGCGAAGATCGGCCAGGCGTCCGACAACGATCCGGCGCTGGCTGGCGTGCAGGTGGACGTCTCCGTGACCACCGGCAACGTGCCCGACGGCGCCGCGCTGGAAGTGTACATCAACAGCGTCAAGGTCGGCGCGCCGGCGCAGATCCTCAACAATGCCGGGCGGATCAACGGCATCACGGTGCCGTGCACGTCGGACACCGCACCGCTGACGATTTCCGTGCGCGCCGTTGTCAACGCCGCGACGGGCGATGCCGCGGTGGGCAAGGACAAGAGCCTTGTGGTGACCTGCGGCAAGGCCTGCAAAGCCACTGTGGACGCGCTGCCGCAGAGCTGCCTGACCCAGGATCAGGACCCAAATACGCCAGGCTTTCAGCAGACTTTCGTCGTGCACAGCGACCAGTCAGATTGCACGGACGCGTACCTGACCGTCGTGGGTCCGCCGGGGACGCCGAGCGAGACGACGCACGTGCAGCTGAACGGCTCGACCTCGGTGCCGGTGATGGCGACGTTGGCGGTCGATGACACCGGACTGCTGGGCGTCACCGCGACGGTGATCGGCGTCGTCGAGGACACGAACAACCCGGATCGCGGCTCAATCGTCTCGGATCCGGTGAAGGCGACGATCACGACGGAATCGCCGTCAATCCTCGTGACGCAGCCGACGTCGGGCCAGCTCAAGCTGAGCGACGACACCGATCCGACCACGCCGGGCATCCAGGTCACGCTGGTCGGCACCGCCGGTGGGCTGACGCCGGCCGACAAGAATGCGATCGAGCTGTACGTCGACGGCACGCTGACGACGACGACGACGCAGCAGGCCAACGGCCAGTTCGTGATCCCGCTGAGCTTTACAACCACCGGCACGCACGCTTTGCTGATCAAGGCGACGAACGCCTGCGGTCTGAGCGGGCAAAAGTCCAAGTCTTTGGCGGTGTTTGTCGATCAGGCCGGGCTCGCGATCGTCGCGCCCAGCCAGGACGCCGTGCTGCACGTCGTCGATGATCTGGACAAGAGCACGCCGGACGTGCTGGACCTGATGCTGTCCGTGGCGGTGACGACGGAGACCGCCGGTACGGACCTGGAAGTGTTCTGCAAGCCCAAGATTGCCAAGGATTATCCGACCACTCCGTCCGCGACGGTGCTGTATACCGACGCGACGGTGCTGACCATCGACATCCCGGTGTCGCTGGCGATCGCCGAGCTGGGCCAGGAAATCGAGTGCCGCGTGCAAGACAACGCGCCGAACCAGACGGTGAGCGCGCCGGTGAACTTTGTCGCCGCCTTGCCGCCGCCGTGCCTGCACGTGATCACGCCCGCCGCGGCGGTGACGGTGACGACGGCGAGCCTGGAATTCCTGCTCGAGACTTCCGGCTTGGACGGCCAGCACGTGCAGGGCTACCTGATTACGCCAGGTGGGGTGCCGCTGGATGCGGTTGACTTGGGCACGCCGGTGACCAACCACTTGGCTGGCACTTTCGCATTGCAAGACGCAGGGGTGCAGGTGCCGGACGGTGTGTACACGCTGTCCTTCCAGGCCGCCGACAAGTGGGGCAACCTCGCGGGGCAGTCGCTGTGCTCGGACGTGACGCGGACGGTGACAATCGACACGACGCCGCCGACGCTGGTGATTACGCTGCCGGTCAAGGCGACGCTGACGACGCTGGACGATCCGGACAGCGATCCGGCCAAGCCCGGCTATCAGATTGACGTGGAAGTGACGATTACCGATGCCCATTCGGTCTGCCTGGCGGTGGACGGCGTGCAGCTGGCGTGCAACACGAACATCCCGGAAGGCACGGGCGTCATCGTGTTCCACGACGTGACGCTGCAGCCGGGCGTGACCCAGCTGGCGGTGTCCGGCGTAGACATCAACGGCAACAAGGCGGCGCCGGCACCGACGCTGGTGACGCTGCTTTCCGACGTGCCGGCCGTCAAATTCGTGGCGCCGACGGGCTCCGTGACGGTGGCCAAGGACGTGCTGACACTGACGGTGGCCGTGACCGACCCGAATTCCGGCCAGCCGGTGACGGGCGCGGCGCTGGACGTGCTGCAAAATGGCGCGTCAGTGCCGGTGACGGCGACGGAGACGGCGCCGGGCGTGTACACCTTCCAGCTGAGCGGCTTCTCCGCGGGCGTAACGACCGTGCAGGTAGGCGCGTACGCGCCGGCGGCGCCCGACAAGAAAGGATATTCCGGCGAGATTACAGTCACCTACAAAGCGACGCAGCCGACCGCTACGATCGCCTCGCCGACCGATGGGCAAGTGCTCAACGCCGCCAACCTGACCTGCGCGCTCGGCCAAATCGACTGCGTACTGCCGGTCGCTGCGACCTTCACAAATCTGGAAGACGGCAGCCCGGTGGAGTTGACCGTCACCTGCGGCGCCAGCGTGACAAAGTACACAAGCAGCGTGCAGGCCGGCGCCGTGAAGCTCTTGAATGTCAAGCTGTTGGATCAGAATACCTGCGACCTCGCCGTCGCTGTGACCGACGCTGCCGGCCAGACTGCGGTGTCGCCGGTGGTCCACATTACGGTCGACCGCGTCGCGCCGACGTTTGGTCTGATGAAGAGTCCCAAGGAGGCAAACGGCGCGATGACGCTGCTCGGCGCGTCGGACCTGGACGCCGATCCGACCAACGGCATGCAAATCGATTGGTCGATGCAAGTCGCCGGCCTGCCCGCCGGCGCAACGATCAGCTGCAACGTCACCGACGACCTGGGCAAGGCCGTCGGCAGCTTCTCGGCGAACGTGGCGACGACGACGCCTGACACCACGCTGGAAGTGGTCAATCTGGGCGTGATTTCGCTGCCGAACGGCTACAACATCAAGCTTGTCTGCCAGACCAAGGACGCGGCCGGCAATCCAGCCCAGAAGACCGTCGTCGCGCAAGTGCTGGCGGACGTGCCGCAGGTGTTCATCGACACGCCGTACCCGAACGCCGACCCGTGCGCGACGAGCCCGGACTGCCCGTACGGCGGCATTTGCTACAAGAACATCTGCACCGTGCCGTGGAACAAGACTCAGGATCGCAAGGTGAATTTGAAGTCCACCGGCCTGCCCGACGGCACGCCGGCGCGGCTGTGCTCCAACAGCCCCGGCACCACCGGCACCGCGTGCGCTGCCAGCGGCTACTTCGTGGTCGGCCAGACGACGATTCAGAAATCCACCGCGGTCGTTGACCTCAACACCCTCGCCGATGGCACCTACCACGTCATCGCCGAGGCGTTTGACAGCACCAAGAGCGCTTGGGTGAGCTCGCTGGACACCGGCTACGTGGGCGAAAAAGAACGCCAATTGCTCATCGACACGGTGCCGCCGGCCATCACCGCCGTCACTGGCCCGGCCCTCGCGGGCGTGCCGGCCAACTGCCTGTCGCAGGCCGAACAGACCGTCGCCGACGGCTTGGCGCCGGGCGGCAAATTCCTGTTCCAGATCAGCATGGCCAACGAAGACGCAACCGTCATCCTGTTGGTCAACGGCGCCTCGGTCGGAACGGTCGCGACGGTCAACAAGAGCGCCTCGCTGGCGGTCTCGATTGGCGCGGAGGGAACTGCCACGTTCGGCGCGGTCGCCAGCGATCTGGTCGGAAATCTGAGTGATATCCAGCAGCTGCCCGCGCTGTTCGTCGACACGTTGCCGCCGCTTGCCGATTTTGCCGTGCCGACCAAGTCGCCGCTCATCATCGGCGACAACCGCGACGTCGAGGTCGTGAGCGTCAGCGATGACGTCGAGAACGAGCCGGTGACGGTCCGTGACCTGGGCCTGTTCAAAGCCGTGCAGAATTTCCTGAGCGGCCATGCCCTGTTCCCGGACGCCACGTTCGGCATCTTGAGCGACGGCTCGCACACGCTGACCGCTGACCTGCGCGACCACTGCGCCAACGCCGCGACCATCGGCACCACGCCGGTCGTGGTCGCGGTCGACACCCAGCCGCCGGTCGTCAGCATCTCGGTGCCGACCGAAGGCGCGCTGTTCACCGACAACGACGACGCAGCGCCGGCAGTCAGCGGCTACCAGGTCGCGCTCACCTTCACCACCAGTGGCGCGACGGCGTGGAGCCTCGAGCTGGGCACCGACTGCGATTCCGGCTCGCTGAACTGCGCCGGCTTCCAAGCCATCGCCTCGGGTAGCATCGCCAACCCAGGCGGTGCCGAAGCGCCGGTGCTGGCGACGGTGCCGTTTGGCAACACGATCCACTACAAGTTCCGGCTGACGGTGACGGACGCTGCGGGCAATTCCGCTGTCGCGACGCGCGGTTTTGACGTGCTGCTGTCGGGCTGTCTTGTCAAGCTCACGGGCCTGCCGGGCAACTCGGCGCTCAACACCCAGAACTGCCCGACGCCGGGCCAGAACTGCGCGAGCGTGGTGCTGCCGGTGACGGCGTCGTACATTGGCCCGTGCGGTTCGCCGACGGCGGTCAAGCTGCTCAAAGGCGGCGTCGTTGTGGCCAGCATCGCGCCCGTGGCGCAGGCTGCGGCCTTTGACGTGACAATCGTCGACGGCGATGCCACGGATCTGGAAGCGGTCGTGCTGGACGGGGCGACCCAGAAAGGCTCGTCGGGCAAGCTCGGCATCGCGGCGGACCTGACGAACCCGACGGTGAGCTTTGCCGCCGGCACGGTGCTCGGCTCGCCGACGCTGTCTGGAACCACGGCGCTGCAGGGCAAGGACCAGGACCTGAACGCCGGCACGCCGGACCACCAGGTGCACTTCCAGCTGGCGTTGGCGGACACGCACTTGAACGGCGGCAAGCTCTCGGCGCTCGATCGCACGGTCGGCGGCACGACGCTGGCGCTGCCGAACGCGTCGGTGACGGCGCCGGTCGCGCTGACTGCGGCGAACCAGTCGCTGGACGTGCAGTACGCGACGCTGCTGGCGGACCAGCTGAACACGGTGACGGCGACGGTGCAGGACAGCTTTGGCAACACGGCGTCGGCGACGATTGCCGTGACCGTGGACTGGCTGGCGCCGGCGGGGATCACGCTGGACCCGCTGACCGCGGCGAACCTGAACCCGCGGCGGCCGTTGGCCAAGCTGACGTTCCAAGCGGTGGGCGACAACGGCGTGACGGGCAAGGCGGCGAGCTACCAGGTGCGCTATTCCAAGAAGCCAATCGCCACGCAAGCGGACTTTGACGCGGCGTGTGACCCCGCGCAAATTACCGGCTTCACCGCCACCGTCCCCGCCGACGCCGGCAGCGCGGACAGCGTGACAATCTCCGGTCCCGACGGCCGCAACCCGACGAACCTGTGCAAATTCATCCCGTTCACGGACAACGGCATCTCGTCCTACTACTTTGCCATCGAGGCCGTGGACGCTGCCGGCAACAAAGGCCCGCTGTCCAACGTCGTGGCGACGGACAAGCTGCGGCTGAACTACCTGCGGATCACCAACAGCGGCGGCGTCGGCTCGACCTACGACAACCAGGTGTACCGCGGTCGGGTGTTTGGCTTGGGCGACCTGAACGGCGACGGCTTTGCCGACGTCGGCTTGGGCGGCGGCGCCACGGCACCGTTCTGCATCCTGTACGGCCGCGCCGGCACCGCGAACATCGACCTCGCCACCGAACCGGCAACGACGCTGCAATGCTTGGCCAATCCCGGCGGCTTGGGCGGCCAGGTCGGCGCCGCGGCGGACGTCAACGGCGACGGCATCAGCGACCTTGTCATCGGCGCCCGCACCGGCAGCGGCGTCCCGCGTGAAGTCCGCGTCTACCTGGGCAACAAAGGCGCGCAGCTGAACACGACGCCGGCGGTCACCATCACCGGCATCGTCGCCACGACCGCGGCGGCGCAGGGCCCGCAGCGCCTGCAGACAGTCGGCAACTTCAACGGCGACGTCTCGGCGAGCGGCAAGCCGGTGATGGACATCGCCGTGCGCAGCGCCAAGGACCTGAACTACACGCAGTCCGAGACTGTGTACGTGATTCCCGGCAGCGCCGGTTGGTCCAACGCCTCGCCGCTGACGATCACGGTGACAAGCGCGCTCGATCGCAGCAACAACAACATCGTGCGCGTGCGCTTGGCCGATGGCGTGAGCAACAGCACGCTGTTCGGCCAGTACCTGCGTGGCGGCAATGTGCTGCTGGAAAACAACGGCGTGGGCCAGCAGTTTGACGAGCTGGTGATCTCCCAGCAGGCCGTGCCGCAGCAGATGTACGTGCTGCGCGGCCGGCAGCTGTCGGGCGCGACGGACATCACGATGTCGATCGGCTCGACAGGGCTGCAGCCCAACGACGCTGAGGCGGTGCGGCTGTACCCGTCGAACACCGGTGCGCAGGGCTTTGCGGCGCTGTTTGACCTCGTCGAATTCGACGGCCAACCAGGGCTGGACATCGTCGCCCAGCACGTGACGGGCCAGGCCGCCGATCATCCCGGGCTGTACTGGGTCCCGGGCGCGGGCGTGCAGACGGCGCTCGTGCCGCCGCCCAAGGATGCGGTGGCGCTGGTGGTCACGGCCGCAGTGACGGGCTTTACCGATGTGTTCACGACCAACGCCGGCTATGTGGCCTGGACCTACAATTGGGGTCCGCAGAACATTGGCAACTTCTTTGACTACCCGAGCGCCGGGCTGCACACCGACATCGTCTACGCCCGCCCGCCCTTCACGGGTGTGGCCAACGGTGGCCAACTCGTCGCGCTGCGCATGGCGGCACCGCGTACGGAACTGTCGGGACAAGTCGGGTTTATCTATGAAGATCTGACGATTAGCGATCCATTTGTACCCACGAACGCCGCGTTCGGGTACAACAACGCAGCGGCGACTGCGGTCGGCTTTGGCCCGGCGGGGGACTTCAACAACGATGGCTTTGTTGATGTGATCATCGGCTCTTCGGACGGAGCTGGTGGTGTGTACGGCAGCACCGTCATCGTCTATTAACGGCTTGGGCGAGAGTGACTCGCACCGGTCCGCACGCGCGACGCGCCAGAATTTGGGGGTTTGGATGAAGCACGAAACGACGGGGCACGATGTGGGGCGCGAACGGACGGCGCCGACGGTTGCCCGCAAGCCGTATGAACGGCCGGAGATCGAGACGCTGGGCGGCACGCTGGCCGTGCTCTTGGCCTCGGGCTGTCTGGACATCAACTGCACGATCTGCCTGCCGGGCAATCCCGGCAACGGCAATGATCTGACGTGACACCAGACCGCGTTCCCGGCGCGCGGGCGCACACCTGGGCGGCGCGGTTTGGCGATCTTGCCTTCGCCGTCGACGCGCCTGACAGCTTGGGGACGATTCGCAAGCCCTGGTACGGTTCGCCTGGTCTGGCGCCGGCGCTGACGATGACCGCGCGCCGAACTTCCGCGCCTTTTGGCGACGAAATCGCCCGTTTTCACCGTCTGGATGCGACCGGCTTCGCCTTTCAGGCGCCGTCGTGCCACGGCGAGGGCGATTGGCCCACCGCCAGCGGCGAGCTCCACCTGCATGACGCCACGCGCGACCGGCGGCAGCGCGTGACGATGTTGCACGAGTCGCTGTTCGCGGCGTGCTACGCGTGGTTGCTGCCGCGCGGCGGGCTGCTGCTGCACGCGGCGACGCTGTGGCTCGGTGGCCGCGCATTTGTCGTGGCGGGGCCGTCGACCGCGGGCAAGTCGACGCTGGCCGAGCGCTTTGCGCCCAACTGGTGGAGCGACGAGCACGCCTTCTTGCAGCGCGACGGCGATGCCTGGTTTGTCATGCGCCATGCCGAGTTCCGCGCCAACCAGGGTCCGTTCCCGTGGCGCGTACCGCTGGCCGGCCTGCTGTGGCTGGGTCCGGAGCGCACACAGTCCCGGCTGACGCCGTTGACGGTCGGCACGGCCTTGCCGCGCATCCTGCCGCAAGCGCTCGTCGCGGGGCCAGTGACCTCGGGACCGGTGTTGGACGCCGTCGCGCAGCTGAGCCGCCTCGTCCCGGTGGCCGAGCTGAGCCATTGCCTCGCGACGCCGCTGCCACAACTCGCCGCAATCATTGCCGGAGTCGCCGATGCCGCAGCCTGAGGACACAGCGCCGTACCACGCGTTCGTCGCCTCGCTGCGCGCCGCGTGGATCAAGGAAAATCGCCCGCTGGAGGCGCACCTCGACATCACGTACCGGTGCGATCTGGACTGCCAGCACTGCTACCTGGACAACCGCACCAACTGGCCGGAGATGACGACGGCAGAATGGCTGAATGTTTTGGAGCAGTTGCAAGCCGCCGGCGTCATGTTCCTGGTGTGGAGCGGCGGCGACGTGATCATGCGCAGCGACTTTGGCACGCTGCTCGACCGCGCTGCGGCGCTGGGCCTGATGAGCCGCGTCAAGACCCACGGCGGCCAACTGACCGCCGAGTGGGCGCAGCGCTTCGCCCGCGACAAGGTCGGCCGCGTCGACATCAGCGTCTACAGCCTGCGACCGGAGATCCACGACCGGTTGACTCGCCGGCCGGGGTCGCTGGTCAACACCCTGCGCGGCATCGCCGCGGCGCGCGAGGCCGGCATACCGGTCAAGATTTCCTGCTACGTGCAGCCGAGCACGATCAGCGAAATCGGCGAAATTTGTCGCTATTTTGAGGACATGGGCTGCAAGATCGTCTTCAACACCAACACCGTGCTGGACCACTCGGCCTCGGAGACGCTGGCGTACCTGCAGCTGACGGACGACGACCTCGTGCGCGCGCGGGTGGAGATTTTGCGCGCCCAGCCCAGCGGTTTGCCCAAACGATTGAGTGAGCTGCCTTCGCACGCGCCGTGCGCGGCCGGGCGGACCGCGTTGTACATCAGCCCGGACGGCGAGCTGTGGCCGTGCGTCAATTTCCCGATGGCGCTTGGCAACTTGCGCGAAAAGCCGCTGCTGGCGATCTGGCGTGAGTCCACAGCGCGCGCGAGCCTCGTGGCCTGGGACAACGACCAGCGCACCGGCTGCCACAGCTGCGCCGGCAGCGGCATGTGCTTCTACTGCCCCGGCGATGCCTTCAAAAAGACAGGCGATTTTCGCCTGGCGCCGGCGACCTTCCACGCCGCCACCCGCGCCAAGATGCGCGCGTGGGAAATCGTCCAAGGCGACACCTTCAGCGCCGACGACTGGCAGAGCGTGCCGGCGGAGGAAGCAAAGCCATTGACCCGCAAGAACTTTCATTTTCCGATTCACCGCGCCAAGCGCGGCAGCGGCAAGCGCGTCGGCCCGTGACGACGCTTGTGTGGCACGACGTGCGCGGCCGCTCGATGTGGCCGCTGGAAGCGCCGCTGCAAGCGGGTGTCGCAGTCGTGGCGACGAACGATCTGCAACCCGGCGATATCGTGGCGTTTATCGCCGGCCATGCGCCGGTGCTGTGGGTGCATCGCGTCGTGCGGGTGGAGTTTGACGCGGTCATTACCCGTGGCGATACCAACGGCTATGACGACCCGCCGGTGCCGTTTTCGGCGATCCTCGGGCGCGTCGCGGCGGTGCGCTGGGGGCCGTGGACGCTGCCACTGGCGGATCGCGGGCCGTTGGCGCGGTGGCAGCGGCGCGCAGGTCAGGCGTGGGCGCAGTTGGCGCCGGGACTGCGGCGGCGGTTCGCGCGGCAAAAAACCCGCGGTTCGGGCACATGACGATCCTTGACAGAAGCAAACGCCACGGTACTGTGGCCGAAGCGTGCGTCCGCGGCGGCGCGATTGGGTGCATCGTTGAAATCGACAGTGACTTCAAGCCATTTCAGCCACGTATCCACAGCCTTGATTCCGTTGGCGTTTCGTGTCGGCGCGCCGCTGTTGTTGACGATAATGCCGGCGTGCGGCAACGATCAGCTGCTGCAGCTGCGGCACGAGGCGACCGCGATGCGCGAGGAGCTGACCGAGCTCAAGCGCAGCCAGACGGCGTCGCGTATCCAGTTTGAAGAATTACGCAATCGGCTGATCCTGATCGAGGACAAAACGGACTCCGAGAGGGTCGCGCGGGCGCGGCGCGATGAATGGATTCCGCGGCTGCCGACTGTGAAAGTGGGCGAATCCGACGCGCACGTGGACGCGCGCGATCGCGTGGGGCTGCCGTCGGCGCTCCCCAAGATGGACGCACCGGGCAAGGACGCGCGCACGGCGAGCCAGTTGAATTCGCAGACGATTCGCCTGACGCACGACGATCCGTTGCCGGGCGAGACCACCGACGAACCCGTGGAAGTGTCCGGACCGGCAGATGAGGCGCCGCCCCAGGCGAGCGGCACCAAGGCCAAGCTGGATCCGACGGCGTCGCTGTATGAAAAAGGCAAGTCCCTGTTTGATCAGGGACAAATCACCGAATCGCGGCGGGTTTTTGAGACGCTGCACCGCCAATACCCGCGCCACGATCTGGCGGACAACGCGCTGTACTGGATTGGCGAAGGCTATTACGCGCAGGCGCAGTGGCTGACGTCGGCGCAGGCGTTCCTGCGGGTCGCCAAGGAGTACCCGCGTGGCAACAAAGTACCGGACGCGATGCTGAAAATGGCGCTGTGCTACCGCAAGCTGGGCGACGACCACGGCGCGGACGACGTGCTCAAGCAGCTGACGCGGCTGTACCCGGGCACGGAAGCGGCGGACAAGGCGACGGCGATGAAGAAAGCGACGACGGACGGCGCAGTGCAGCCCTAACCGGCGGCGCGAAGTGTGGCCGCAAGTGGAGCGAGAATGACGGGCAAGTTCGCCAAATTCTTCAAGACATTCATGCCGCTGGCGGTCATCTTGGCAGCCGTGACCGCGCAGGCGCAGGAGATGCCGGATCGCGCGGCGCCGACGATCGCCGTGCAGCAGTCGGCGGCGAGCGGCGAGCGGACGTACGTGGTGGAAGCCGGCGACACGCTGTGGAGCATCGCCGAAGGCCTGTACGATGAGCCGTGGTACTGGCCGTCGCTTTGGTCGTACAACCCGCAAATCACCAATCCGCACTTGATCTACCCCGGCGACGTCATCTACCTGAGCCGCAAAAATGCCCAGAGCCAGGCGGAAAAGACAATCTCATTCGCCACTTCGCGCTACGAGCCCAAGCCCAAGAGCGGCATCGAGCTTGTGCGGCGCGTCGGCTACATCTCCTCGCGCGATTATCGCGAGTCCGGCGTGCTGGAGGCGAGCCGCGAAGAACGCAATATGCTCGGGCAGTTGGACGAGGGCTATGTGCGCTTCAACACGCGCCGCTGCGCCGAGGACGACAAAGCCAAGGCCGAACGCGACGCCTTTCGCGCCAACGAAGACGGCGACACCAAGCGCGATGAAAAGAAGTCCGACGAGGACGAGGATGAAGCGCTCGTCGGTCCGTGCGTCCGCGACGGCGACCGCTACACGCTGTACCGCGTCGAGAGCGAGATCATCCACCCGGTAACCGGCAAGCGCGTTGGCTACAAAATCAACTTCTTGGGCGACGCCAAGGTGCTGAGCACGGTGCGGCCGCTGGTCAGCGTTCTCATCACGCGCTCGCACAGCGAGATCAGCCGCGGCGACTTGCTGACCAACGTCTTTGAGCCGCTGCAGCTTGTGACGCCGACGCCGAATAAGGTGCAAGTGGCCGGCGTAATTGTGGATTTCCATCACGAGACGAGCGCCGCGGGCGCCTTCAGCTACGTCTACATCGACAAGGGCGCTGACGACGGCGTCGAGAAGGGCAACCGGTTTGAGATCGTCTGGCGCGGCGACGGTCTGGCGCGTGGCAACGTCTCGAATCTGAAAGACTATCCCGATGAGCAGATCGGCGTTGCGCTCGTCGTTGAAGCGTACGATCGCCACAGTCTGGCGCTGCTGACCTCGACCGTGCGGGAGCTCGAGCGCGGGATGCCGGCGATCATGGCCAAGGGTTTCTGACCGCGCATCGCGCGTTTGCCTCGCGGCAGCAACGAGTAGTACAGTCGCCGCAGCAGCCGGTAGCGGCGCAACGTCAGCGTGCGGCGGCGCAAGCCGTCAGGGGCGGGGCCTGAGCGATGTACCTGGAATGGCTCGACAACGACGGCGAGTTGGCGCGGCACCCGCTGGATCCGGCGATGGAGGCGGTGACGATTGGCCGCGGCGCGGCGTCGACCATCTATTCCAAGGAAACATCGGTTTCGCGCAACCACGCCCGCATTGGCTGGGAGCCTTCCGGCTATTATATCAAAGACTTGGGGTCATCGAACGGCTCGTTCATCAACGGTGAGCGCGTCCAGCGCGGCACGTTGCGCGAGGGCGACGTCGCGCGCTGTGGCGAGGTGCTGGAGATCCGGATCTGCGCCGGCGCGCCGCCGGACGCCAAGAAGAAGACGCTGCAGATCGCTGAATCGGGCCTGCAACGTCAAGTGCAGCCGACCGCGCCGGCGACGGGCCAGGATCGCGAGGCGCTGGTGGCGGCGGCGCGCGCGGCGCGGCTGGGGCAGAGTCCTGCGGGCATGCGCACCGATGCGCGGCCGGTCGAGCGGGCGGCGCCGCCGGTGCCCCCGCGACCGCAGCCGACGGCGGACCCGCGCGGCAGTGCCCCGCGGCCGGATCCGCGGGTGTTGACGCCTCCGCCGGTGGCCGAGCCGACTTTTCGCGCGCCCGCGGTGGGGCCGACGCCGGACGCGCAGCGGCGGATCGCCCAGTTGGAGGACCAGCTGGCGGCAGTGCGGACGGCGCTGGCCAAGGCCGAGAACGACGCCAAGGCCGTCGAGGCGCGCTCGATGCGCTACAGCGTGGAGCTGGACGGGCTGAGCGACAAGTACGTCAAGCTCAAGGAACACAACCAGATTCTCGGCCAGGAGCTGGACAAGACCCGCAGCGAGCTGCGCAGCCGCGAGGACGAGGCGTTTGAGGCAGGCCGCGCGGTCGAGGAGCTGAAGACGCAAATCGGCCAGGCGCGCGAAAAAGCCGCGGACGCGACCGAGCAGCTGTCCGGCCTCAAGGTGCGGATCACGCAAAAAGACCGGCAGATTGAGGAGCTGCAGCGGCAGCTGGACCTGCTCGAGTACGAGCTGCGTGCGGCGCGGGACGAGAACGACAGCCTGCAGTCGAGCTTCAACCGCGAAGGCGGCGACCTCAGCCGGCTGGAGCGCAAGATCAACTTGCTGCAGGAAGTGATCCAGGAAAAGGAAGCGCTGATCGAGCAATTGCGCATCGATCTCCGCGACAAGGACACGGAGATCCGCCAGGTGCGTATGGGCGTCGGCATCTCGGATCTGGAGCACGAAAAGCGCCGGCTGCTGGAGGATTACCACCTGGCGACGCGGCGCGTGGACGAACTGAACGACCGGCTGCTGCAGCAGACGCGGCAGACCGAGGCGCTGAAGACCGAGGTGGACGCCGCGCGCGAGGCGTTGGAGCGCAAGCCCGCGGCGATCGCCGACGTGACGGAGCATCCGGACTTCAAGGCGAAGCTGCGCGAGGTCGAGCGTGCGCGCGATGAGGTGAGCCAGCTGCAGCGCGATTTGGCGAAGTCCGACCTGAAGCTGGAAGCGGCGACGGCGGATGCCAGCCAGCACAAAGCGGCGCTGGCGGAGCTGCAGGCGGCGCACAAGCGCGCGGAAGTGCTGGAACAAAAGCTGCTGGACACCGAGGCGCGGCTGAACGACGCGCTGACGACGCCGAAGACTGCCGCCCTGCCCGACAATTTGGCGGACGGCATCGAGAGCCTGCTGGACGCGGCGGTGGCGGCGCGCTCCAACGCGGCGGTGGTGCGGCGCTATGCCGGCGACCTGCAGGCGGAGCGCGCCAAGTGGCCGGAGCTGGCGGATACGCTGGAGCTTGTGAACGATATCGCGAGCGTGCTGGCGAACGATCTCGCTGAACAGGCGCGGTCGATCGAGGTGCTGCACCGGCAGGTGCTGGCCGCGAGCCCGCAGCCGCCGGAAGGAAAATCCGTATGAGCCAGTCGCCCGTCGCTGAAGCCGTGGCGCAGTCGCCGCATCGCCCCGTGCCGGCGGCGGTGGATGAGCTGCACTACCTGATCCGCGCGCAGTACAAGCTGCTGTACGTCGTCTCCGCCGAGGAGGAGCGCGTGGAGCGCTGGCTGGGCGAGCTGGCGACGCTGGAGAGCACGCCGCTGCGGGAGCGTTGGGACGTGACGGCGTGGCAGGCGCGGCAGCTGATTCACTGGTCGTGCTCGCAGGGCTTCCGCTGCGCGTCCATGGACGTGCCCGGCGACGTGCGCGACCCGATCCGCGCGCTGGACTGGATCGCCAACAACCTGCAGCGCGACGCCATCGTGGTGCTGCGCGATTTCCATCCGTTTTTGAACGATCCGATGGTGGCGCGCCGCGTGCGCGACCTGCCGCACCTGTTCGCCGACGGCACCGCCAAGCGCTCGGTGGTTTTCCTCAGCCCGATCGTCAAGATCCCGGCGGAGATGGAAAAAGACCTCGTCGTCGTCGATTTTGACCTGCCGGATCGCCAGACCCTGGAGGACATCGTCCGCGATCAGGCGTTCGCCGGTGCGGCGTCGGCGCGTTTTGGCAAGAATTTCCGCAAGGTGCTGGAGAGTCCGGAGCTGCAGCGCGAGATCGCCGAGGCGGCGCTGGGCTTGACCGAGCAGGAAGCGCGGCAGGTGTTCCAAAAAACCAGCGTGCGCGACAAGGGCTTTCACCTGCCGACGATTTTGCAGGAAAAAAAGCACATCATCCGCAAGTCAGGAATTCTCGAGTTTTACGAGACGACGCTGGGCATGGAGTCCGTCGGCGGTCTGCAGCTGATGAAGGACTGGCTGAACAAGCGGCGCCACGCGTTCTCGCCGGCGGCGCAGGCGTTCGGCCTGCCGGCGCCCAAGGGCATCCTGCTGCTGGGCGTGCCGGGCTGCGGCAAGTCCTTGTCTGCCAAAGCGATTTCCCAGGCCTGGCAGATGCCGCTGCTGCGGCTGGACGTCGGCAAGGTGTTCGGCTCGCTCGTCGGCTCGTCGGAAGAGAACATGCGCAAGGCCATCAAGACCGCGGAAGCCGTGGCGCCGGCGATTTTGTGGCTCGATGAGCTGGAAAAAGGCTTCTCCGGCACCAAGTCGTCGGGGCAGTCCGACGGCGGCACGACGGCGCGCGTCTTCGCGACGTTCCTGACGTGGCTGCAGGAAAAGTCCTCGCCCGTGTTCGTGATCGCCACGGCCAATGACGTGAGCCAGCTGCCGCCGGAGCTGTTGCGCAAGGGCCGGTTTGACGAAATTTTCTTTGTCGACCTGCCGAACAAGGCGGAACGCGAGGAGATTTTGCGGATCCAGCTGAAAAAGCGCCGCCGCGACGGCGCGACATTTGACATGAAGCGCCTTGTCGATGCGACGGCGGGCTTCTCGGGTTCGGAACTCGAGGAAGCGGTCGTCGGCGCGCTGTACGACACTTTTGACGTGAGCCAAGGCCAGGCGGACATCCACACGGACGAGCTCGTGGCGGCGTGCCGCGAGGTGATTCCGCTGAGCCAGACGATGCGCGAGCGGCTGGCGGAGATGCGCGAGTGGTCCAAGTCGCGGGCGCGGCGGGCGTCGCCACCCGATGACGCGCCGCCGGGTGCGGAACAGGCGCCGCGGCTGGAGATGTGACGGGAGGGCCAGATGTCGCATTTCACAACGGTGCAGACCAAGATTACCGACCTCGTCCGCCTTGAAAAAGTGCTGACGGAGCTGAAGTTCAACTTCACCAAGGCTGAACTCGGCCAAGTGGTTCAGGTCAAAGGCTATTTGGGTCAAAAGACCGACGCCCAGCTTGTCATCCACGCCTCGAAAACCTACGAGATTGGCGTGAACGTCGACGCCAAGACCGGCGCCGTCAACTTCGTCGCCGACTGGGAATTCGTTGAAACAACGGCCGGTTATAGCCAAGACGAGTTCACCCGCAAGGTCATGCAGCGCTACGCCTACCACACCGTCAAGGACGAAGTGACAAAGCGCGGCTACACGCTGGAGGAAGAAACCGTGGATGGTCAAGGCCATATCCACGTCAAAGTCTCGTCGTGGGGGGACTGAAGCATGGCACAGCGGCGCGAAATCCAGTTTACGATCGACGACAACGGCGAAGTGTCGATCCAGGTCGTCGGCGTCAAAGGTGCCGAGTGCGAGCGGCTGACGCGCGAGATGGAGGCGGCGCTCGGCATCGTGCAGAGCCGTCAGCACACGAGTGAGTACTGGCAAACTGCTGAAACGACGACGAAAATCGATCAGGGTGACGGCTAGATGCCGCAGACCCGCGGCCGCGACATGCTGGCGCAGCCCCGCGCCTGGCCGCTCGCGCGCGCGATCGCCCAACGCCAGCGGTTTTCGCGCGCCCACCTGCCGCTGGACACCCGGCAGCGGCGCATCGACCGCTTCTGCGTGTTTACCGCCCACGACTTCCAGCCCGATCGGCTGGGCGCGTGGCTGGAGACACACGCGACGTTCAAGGAGACGTATGCCCGCGGATTCCGTGTGAAATCCGACAACGAGATCCCCGGCGACGTGCTGGAGGCGATCCAGCACGAGCACATGCCGCAGTTCAACCTGCGCAACATCGGCCGCGCCGAGCGCGACGTGGAGCTGGATGATCCGCTGCCGCTGGAGCGCCAGCGCGGGCTGGGCGGGCAGCTGGGCGCGGAACTGGACGAAGTGCGCGCGGCGCACGTGCCCAAGCCGCAGCTGGCGGAGGTGTGGTCGGTGCGACTGATGGGCCGCGTGCGCGGTAGCTTTCGGCGAATTCTCTTGGAAGATCCGTGGGAAGCGCGGCTCGGCCCGGACGCGACATCGGGTCACGACGGCCGCAGCTACCAGTTCGTCGCCGAGGGCACGCACCCGCACGACTTGCCGGACGCCTGGTGGGGTCCGCAGCCGGTGCCGCTGGCCGAGCACCACGTCGCCGCGCCGCCAGGCGAAGAAGACACGGGCGACGTGATGGCGATGATGCGCGAGCTGACGCGGTAGCAGCGGCAAACTTGATAGAATCTTGAGAAGCAAGTCGGCGCGCGCGTGGTAGATTTTGCACAACGGTGGTCGGCGGCGCGACGCACTCGCCCGCACCGGCCACGGCACTTGGCAGGGCTTGCAGCGATGCGCATCCTCGACTGGCTGCTGGGCAAACCGATACCGGACGATCGCGCCGATTCCGAGCGGATCGGCCCGGCGACGGGCGTGGCTGTGCTCGGCCTGGACGCGCTGTCGTCGGCGGCGTATGGCCCGGAAGCGGCGCTGACGCTGCTGATTCCGCTGGGAGCGGCCGGACTTGCGTGGGCGACGCCGCTGACCGGGCTCGTCATTCTGGTGCTGCTGCTGGTGTTCCTCTCCTACCGCCAGACGCTGGCGGCCTATCCAGGCGGCGGTGGCTCGTACACGGTCGCCAAGGAGAACCTCGGCCGCAACGCCGCGCTCGTCGCCGGTGCCGCGCTGGCGCTCGACTACATCCTGAACGTCGCTGTCGGCATCTCGGCGGGCGTCGGCGCGCTCATCTCGGCGGTGCCGGAGCTGCTGCCGCACCGGCTCGCGCTGTGCCTGGCGATCCTACTGGTATTGACAGTTGTCAATCTCCGTGGCGTGCGCGAGTCCGGCGTAGCGTTCATGCTGCCGACCTGGACGTTCGTCGTCACGCTCGCCGGCGTGCTCGCGCTCGGCGCGTGGCGCACGTGGAGCAGCGGCGGCCACCCGATCGCCATCGAGGCGCCTCCGCCTTTACCCGCCGCCGTAGCGCCCATCAGCGCCTGGATCCTCGTGCGCGCCTTCGCCAGCGGCTGCACCGCGCTCACCGGCGTCGAAGCCGTCAGCAACAGCGTCCCGGTGTTCCGCCCGCCGACCGTCGCCAACGCTGAACGCACGCTGACCATCATCGTCGTCGCGCTGCTCGGCTTGCTCGCCGGCGTCGTCTGGCTCTGCCAAGCCTACGGCATCGCCGCCACCGACCCCAACGGCGCCGCCTACCGCAGCGTCCTGTCCATGCTCATCGCTGCCGTCGTCGGCCGCGGACCGCTCTACTTCCTGACCATGGCCTCGGTCGTCACG
>CAIPXZ010000504.1 GCA_903869075.1 uncultured Myxococcales bacterium
CGGCCACGGGGATGTCCAGCGAACCCGGCGCCAGGTCGACCTTTTGCGACGACGACGGGATGTTGGTCAGGTTGCCCAGGGTGTCGAGCGTGAACACCGGCGCGCTCGCCGTGAACAGGAAGCTCTTGACGCTCAGCACGCCGTCGCCCTGGTTGCGGATCGTGAACTGGCGCTTGGACTGGGTGTCCGGCTGGACGTAGCCCCAGGCGACCTCGGTCGGGTCGATTTCGATCTTCGGCACGCCCAGCTTGGTGGCGAGGTTGATCGTGAAGACGCCGGCAGTCTTGGCGTTGAGGTCCAGATCGTTGGTGAACGTGATCAGCAGCTTGGCCTTGCGGTCATTGGTATCGAACTGCTTGAAGTGAATGACGAACTGCTCCGCGGTCACGCGGTTGTTGGCCAGATCCTCAAAGCCGCTCGGGACGATCGCCTTGAAGGTGTGCTTGGTGCAGCTCTCGGTTTTCGTCGAATCCAGGCAGGTAAACGCCAGATCGCCGGTCGAGGCGTCTTCCTGCGGGCTGGCGGGCGTGTACTGCAGCTCCATTTTGACGATCCGCAGCTCGGCGGCGGACGTCGACGATCCGGCGTTGCTGATGGTGAAAGTGAAGTTGTTGTCCGCGGCGGTCGGCGTCGTCGTGCTGGCGACCGACACCGGGATTGTGCTGCCGTTGGCGACGGACTGCGCTGTGTTGTCGTAGACGATCTTGGTCTTGGCGGAGCAGTCCAGCTGGCCGGTCGAGCTGCTGTTGATGCACTCAATGGCGCCCGTGCCCTGCTTGTTGTTGTTGCCAGCCGTCGTTGTGTTGCTGCACGCCGCGACGAGCGCGATCGCGGCGAACGCGAGCGGTTGGGCGAGAACCTTAGGCAAAGTGTGTGAGAGCATGGGTGCAAGTCCTCAGTTCGCGTGGGTCCTGAAACGGCGGGGTCAAGCCGCTTGCGCGCGTCGCCCGAGTGTACGCGCACCAACCCTCGACTCTAGGGTTCTTGCCGCAATGCGTCAACTTGCAAATGCCGCAGCCCGCCGACGGGAGCGCCGCGTGATGCAACACGCGCGCAACACACGCAGGCTCACGCGATGCTGGACTTGACTCGCGCGCCGAGGCGGGGAACTATCAGCCCCCTGCCAGTGGGGGACTCTGTCCGCCATTGCAGCCAACGCGCGATGCCACAACGGTTTTCCGGGCACGCCCGCGTCGTCAAGGTCGTCGCGTTTGCGGGCATCCCATGCCTGCGGCCGCGGATTGGCCGCCTTCGCGCTGTTCCTCAGGAGCGTCATGTCGATGAATCTGCCCCGCACCACCCGAGCCACTTCCGACTCCAACACGGCGAAACTCCAGCGCACGACGCTGAGCCGGCTGTGGTTGCCGACCGTCGCCAGCGCCCTGAGCGTGGCCACCGTGTGGTCGGTCACCGGCGGCCTGTCGTCCTGCGACTCGACGGCCAAGTTCACCGTGCCCGATCGCAAGTTCTACGCCATTGAAGCCGTCACCGCATTCCCGGCGGCCTTCGACGCCAATGACGGCCATTTCCTCGGTCGCGTTTGCGGCGCGCCGCTGTTGGACACCAACGGTCAGGCGCTCGTCGGTGACGACGGCCAGCCGGTCGTCGAGCCTGCCCCGGCGGCCGCGAACGGCGTCGAGGTCACGGCCAACTTCATGTCGTCCAGCTTGGTCAAGCCGCCGTGCGGCGACAGCGACAAGGACAACTCGATCAAGGCGGGCGAGCTCATCAACCTGACGCGGGTGATCACCGATTCGCCGGCGACGGTCACGGTCGGTAACTTCGAATTCGACGTCCGCTGCGTTGGCTCGCAGTCCGACCTGAGCGCGTGCACCCAAACCGCGGTGCCGATCCCGGCGGCGACGGTTGCGTACAAGAACATCGTCAGCCGCTGCGATCCCGGCAACGTGCAGGGCACGCTCGTGAACGTGGCGCTCGTGCTGGACAACTCCGGTTCGATGAAGGGCAACGTCGACAAGGAGACGCTGAAGGAAGACGCGCTGGGCTACTTTGACGCGCCGCCGACGCCGCTGACCAACGTCGCCTCGGACTGGTCGGGCGTGCGCTTCAACGCCGCCACGAGCTTCATCGACAGCCTCAACGCCAACGACCGCGTCGTCGGCTACCTGTACGACGAAAATGGCCCGAAGATCGGCTCGTCGGACTCCTACATCTGCAACTCGGACGACCCGGCCGTTAACGGCGCCTGGTGCCACCCGGGCGACGGCACCTGCCCCGCGCCGGGCAGCTGCGACCAGGACCCGGCGATGACCAACGACAACTACAGCGGCGCCTTGGCGCTGGCAGAGTGCAACGCGTTTGGCTCCAACCCGAACTTGCGCGCCGACCTGGAGAACGGCCTTGACCTGCGCCGCAACGCCGCCACCGGCCGCGCCTCGCTGTGGCAAACCGTGGAAAACGCCTACGCTTTCCTCTCCGGCGGCGGCGCCAACTGCCCCGGCGGTTCGTTCGGCCAGCTCAACGGCATGCACATCGTCGTGCTGACCGACGGCCCAGACACCTGCGTGGACGGCGACGACTTCAGCTACCAGTCGCTCAAGAACTCCGACACGACCGGCAAGTGCCGCACCAAGTGCGCGACGTCGGACGTTGTGTGGAAGCAGCTGATGGTCCGCATGGCCAAGGCGCGCTACCCGGTGCACGTGCACTTTGTGCAGTTCCAGGCGCCGGGCTACAAGGATCCGGACCCGCGGATGATGGAAATGGCCTGCCGCACTGACGGCACGTACCAGTTCATCAACTCGGAAAACTTCAACAAATCGGCATCTTCCGGCTTCTCGGACGCGCTCGCCCGCGCTGTCAACCGCGTGCGTAACGGCCTTTCCGGCACCTGGCGCGTCGGCTACAAGTGGACGTCCATCCCGACCGAATCCGAGTTCCCCAAAGGTGCGATTCGCGCCATCGACGGCGACTTTGTGTTCAAGGACCCGAAGTTCGACAGCCTCGACCCCGCCGTGCATGACCTGGACAAGGAGTCCTGGCGCTTCACGATCAACGGCGAGGAAGATCGCCGCGTCCTGATGCGCATGCCCTGCGCCAACGACGGCGACTGCGCCGGCAGCGGCGACAGCTGCAGCGCCAACCACTGCGGCGAGGGCGGTCTCTGCGTCAGCATCCCGGCGCCCAACGGCGAGCCCTGCGGCACCAACGGCACCTGCCGCAATGGCGCGTGCACCGCTGGTCAGTCATGCACCGCGGCGATCAAACCGTAGGGCGAACCGCCGCTTCGGAACCACAGAATTTGGGTGCGAACGTGCCGGCGTCACAGGACGCGCAGCACGCGAAAGACAGGATGGAGGAGAAGATGGACCTCAATCGCAGCCAGCTTGCACGGACGCCCCAGGGGCTGCTGGGCAAACTGGGCACTTGCCTCGCCGTGCTGGCGTTGGCGACGGTCGCACCCGCGGCGGCTTTGGCCGACGAGCCCAAGGGCGATCCGACGTACAACGGCAACCAGCCGATCGACCACGAGCTGGACAAGTACTGGAACGTGGAACAGAAAGTCCCGTCCTTGCAGAACCCGATGTACGAGCGAAAGGGCGGCTTTGAGGCCGCGCTGCACCTGGGCGTCGTCCCCAACGACTCGTTCTACTTTCCCAAGTCCGTGGGCGGTAACATCGGGTATTTCTTGGCGGATACCTTGGCGATCGAGCTCGGCTTCTCGTACTTGTTCAACAGCAACAGCGACTTGCAGGCCTTTCTCGTCGCGGTGCCGGGCGGCACGAACGGCCCGGTGGACTTGACCAAGGGCGCCAAGAAAGCGCCAAAGATGAACTGGCTGAGCTCCGCCGACCTCGCCTGGTCGCCGTTCCACGGCAAGCTCGGCATCTTTGACGCCAAGCTCAGCAACTTCGACCTCGGCATCGTCGGCGGCGTGGGCATCATTGGCGCCAACATCGACACGTCCCAGGACGGCGACACGCCGCCGGTCTCGGCGATCAAAGTGGGCGGCCACTGGGGCGCCTCGCTGCGCTTCTACCTGACGCGCTGGCTGAACCTGCGCGCCGACTATCGGCAGTTCCTGTACAAGCCGGACACCAACAAACCGTTCCTCGCGCCGGTCGAATTCACCTTCGGCGTCGCGTTCCTGACCAAGTAGTTCGCGCTGCAGCAAGCCTTGCAGTTCGCGCCGTTTGCACCCCGTTTGATAGAGGTCCTGATGCGCCTCCCGCTGATTCTCAAGTCCTGGCAGTCTCCGCTTCTGGCCGCGTCGTGCGCGCTGGTCGCGTCTGCCGCGCCTGCCTTTGCCGCCGATGAACCGGCTGCTGGTGCCGCACCGGCGGAAACCGCGCCGGCTGAGGCCGCGCCGGCGGAAGCTGCGCCTGCGGAAGCCAAACCGGCCGAAGCCAAGCCCGCTGTCCCAGATGTGGGCGGTGCGGTGGAGAGCGCGTACGGCATTTCCGATGACGCGGTGCCGCCCGGCAGCCGTCTGGATTGGGCCGCGCGTCGCGAGATCCGCGTCATCCAAAAGCGCGCCATCCTGAAGGAAGGCCGCCACGGTCTGTCGATCTCCGCAGGCGTCGTGCCGAACGACGACTTCTTTGCCTACGTCGCCATGGGCCTCGGCTACCAGTACTACTTTTCCGAGGACTTGGCGCTGCGCATCCGCGCCAACTACAC
>CAIPXZ010000505.1 GCA_903869075.1 uncultured Myxococcales bacterium
GGGCGGTCGCAAGCTCAGCAAGTCGCGCCCACATCCCAACGCCCCGGACTAAAGTCCGCGGCTATGGTTCAAGAAATCCATGCGGGATTCTGGGCTTGACCGAGTCCGCCTTCCGGCGGACATCTCGAACAATAGCCCGGGACTTCAGTCCCGGGTCCACGAGGTCGAGCTTGCGACCGCCCTCACCTCCCCAGTCTCCCTCAACAACCGCCCGGGAGCGCGCAGGTCATAGAGCCGCCCAGCGTGCCGTCGACGCCCTTGGTGCCGGGGGAACCGTCCATTTCACTCAACGGTGCGGTGGGCGCCGAGGCGCCGCCTGCGCCGCCTGCGCCGCCGGTACCGCCGACGTAGCTGAGTCCTGTCAACATGCCGCTGGCGGTGGCCTGCGCGAAGACGCCGACGCTCATGCCGCCCGCGCCGCCGCCGCCGCCGCCGCCGTGACCGCCGTGGCCGCCGGCACCGCCTGGACCGCCAGGCTGCGAGCCGCCGGCGCCCAAGCCACCCGTGCCGCCCGCGCCGCCGCTCTGGCCGCGGCCGCCGACGCCGCCGGCGCCGCCGTTACCGCCGTTACCGCGCAAAAAGACACAGGATTCGACCAGATAGGTGATTGGCGTCGCCGACGTGTTGGTGACGACGAGGCCAAAGCTGGAGCCGCCCGCGCCGCCGCCGTAGGCCGGTGAGACCGCCGCACAGCCGCCGGCGCCGCCGCCGCCGCCGCCCGCGCCGTAGCTGTCCGTGCCTGTCTCGCAGCCTCCGGAGCCGCCGCCGCCACCGCCGCCCTGGCCAACCGAGCCGGGGAACGCGATGCTGCCGGCATTGCCAGCCCAGTAGTCGGCGCTCAGCACGCCGTTCGCGCTCGTGGCGCCCACGCCGCCCGCGCCGTTGGTGTGGCCGCCGGGGCTGCCGGGGCCGGCGCCGCTGCAGGTACCGCCGGCGGCGCCGAAGGACGCGCCAGCGGCGGAGGCGGAGCCGTCCGTGCCAGGGCGGGCGTTGAGGTTGAGCGAGAAGATGCCGCAGTTTGTGTCCATCGTGCCGCCATTGCCGCCGGTGCCGCCGCCGGTCGCGCCGACGCAGCCGCCGTTGCTGGCGCCGCCGCCGCCGTTGCCGTGCGAGCCGCTGTCGCAGGTCGTCGAGTATTGCGAGGCGTTGCCGCCGTTGCTGCCGGACGGCGCGGCCGCGGATGAGGCGCTGGTGCCCGACAAGCCGGGATCGCCGGGCGCGCCGTTGGCCTGGACAAAGTCGCAGCGGCGAATATCCAAGCGATTCGCATTCTTGGCGTGCACGACGTAGCTCGACCGACCGGCGCCCGCGACCGTGCCAATGGCGTCGACGCCCTGCAGCACGAGGTCGGCCAAGTGGACCTCGACCGCCCGCACTTTCACCGTCACGTACTGCTGGTCCGTGGCGTCAAGGCCGCCGACGAACGTCACTTTGTGGCCGCCGAGGTTCCGATCGGCGCGGCTCCAGTTCGCGTCAAAACCGCCGTAGATGCGCACGTAGCCCTTGTCGATGGTGAAAGCGCCATATGTGCCTGACATCACATAGATATCCTGATTGGCAGTGCCGGACGCCAAAGAGATCGCGTACGGCAGCGTCTTGCACGGCGCGCTCTTGGCGCAGGTGCCCGTATCCACGCCGGTGGGGCTGACAAACAACCCGCCCGCGACGGTGCCATCGATGCCGTCGCAGTTCTCGTCGAGGAAGCTGGCGTCGGGCTCCTCGTACAAGCCGTAGCCGGTAACCGACGCGTAATCGTCGACAAAGCCGTTGACACCCTTGCACACTTTGGTGGTGCCGAGGCACGCGCCCAGCTGGTTGGCATTCGCCGGGTACACAACGATGTCGTCCGTCAAGCCGTTGCAGTTGCCGTCCAGACCGTCGCACACGGCCTCGGTCGCGCCGGATTCGTAGGCGCCGCCGTACTGGACCGCGGTGCAAGCCGCCCAGCTGCCCTGGATGCACTCACTGGCGGCGTGTTGCGCGTTGGCGCAGACGCCCTGCTGTTTTTCGCACGGCGTGACGACCAAGGCACTGTCCGCGGCGTCGGTTTTGCCGTTGCAGTCATTGTCGATGCCATCGCAGACTTCCGCGCTGACGCCGCTTTCGGCCGCGCAGACAAGCCCGTCCTGCGTCGGGTTGCACGCCGTCACGCCGCCGGCGCATGCGCCCACGCCGCACGCGCTCCCGGCCCCCTGCACGCTGGTGCCGCTCAACTGGAGGTAGCTGAAGTCCTCGTCGGTTTTGCCGTCGCAGTCGTTGTCCTTGCCGTCGCACTTGGTCTCGAAGTTGGCGTGGAAGTCGCTGCTCTGCGCCAGATAATCACCGGCGCTGCAGTCCTGCCAGCTGCCGTTCAGGCACAGCGCGGTCGGCCGCATGCTGCCCGCGCAGGCGCCGGCTTGGTTGTCGCATGGCACGGCGACGAGGTCCGGATCGGCGGCGTCGGTCAAGCCGTCGCAGTCGTTGTCCTTGCCATCGCAGATTTCCGCTGCCGATTGCGTGGCGGATCCGCAGACGATGCCGCTGCCGTCGCTGCTGCAGACCGTGATGCCGCCCGCGCACGCGCCCGCGCCGCACGCGACGCCCGCGCCCTGGACGGTGGTGGCGTCGGGGCCGGTGAAGGAGAAGTCCTCGTCGGTCTTGCCGTCGCAGTCGTTGTCGGCGCCGTCGCACGTCTGCTCGGTGTCGGCCTGGTAGTTGCCGGCGTGCAGCGCGTAGACGGCGTTGCCGCACACTTGCCAGCTGCCCGCGACGCACAGGTTCGCCGGGTGGTTGGCGCCGCTGCAGACGCCCGCCTGTTTTTCGCACGGCGCCAACACGAGCTCGGCATCCGCAGCGTCCGTCACGCCGTCGCAGTCGTTGTCCAAGCCGTCGCACACTTCCGCGGACGTCGCCGTCGCCGTCGAGCACAGCGTCGCCGTCTGCGCCGGGTTGCACTGCGTCACGCCGCCCGCGCACGCGCCCACGCCGCACGCGATGCCGATACCGACGTACGATGCGCCGTCCGGTCCGGCGCTGATGAAGTCCTCGTCGGTCTTGCCGTCGCAGTCATTGTCAGCGCCGTCACAGGCGATTTCAGCGCCGTCGTTGTACGCCGGGGCGTTGGCGACTTTGGCGGCGTACGCTGTGTAGTCGCCCGCTGTGCACGCCAGGAACGCGCCGTCCACGCAGGCGGACGGGACGTGCAGCGCGCCGGCGCAGACGCCAGCTTGCAATCCGCACGGTGTGAGCACCATTTTCGGGTCTTGGGCGTCGGTCAAGCCGTCGCAGTCGTCGTCCTTGCCGTTGCAGACTTCCGCCGCGCCGGGGTGAATGCTGGCGTCGGTGTCGTCGCAATCGGTGGCGGTGACGGCCGTGTAGTTGCCGGTCGCGCCGCACAGGCACGCCGCCTTGCTGCCGCCGTAGCTGTCGCTGTCGCCGTCCAGGTACCACGTCGTGCAGCCGATGGCGCCGGCGTCGTCCGTCACGCCGTTGCAGTCGTTGTCCAAGCCGTCGCACAGCTCCTGCGCGCCGGGGTGGATCGCGGCGTTGGTCGGCGAGCAGTCCAGCGCGTTGATGACGCCGTCGCCGTCCTCGTCGCCGTCCACGCAGTCGGCGATGCCGTCGCCGTTGGCGTCGGGAAAGCCCTCGTCGGTCTTGCCGTTGCAGTCGTTGTCCACGCCGTCGCAGACTTCCTTGGCGCCGGGATTGACGGTCGGCTGCGTGTCGTTGCAGTCGCCGCCTTGCGTCGCGCTCTGCGCCGGGGCGCTGCACAAACAGCCGAGGCTGGTGCTGCCGTAGCCGTCACCGTCGCTGTCCTGGAAGTAGGGCGTGCAGCCGGTGGCGCCGGCGCCGTCGGTGCTGCCGTCGCAGTCGTCGTCCACGCCGTTGCAGACTTCCGTGGCGGGCGCCGGCGCGTCGCACGCGGTCAAGCCGGTCTGCGTGCACTTGCGGCTGCCGCTGCAGGTGCCGATGCTGTTGGTCTGCGTGCAGGTTGTGGCTGCGCCCTTGAACGACGCGAGCTTGCTGCAGCCGCACGTGTTGTCGGACTTGACGCACTGCTTGCCTTGGCCAGCCTGGCCGGCGGCTTGCTTGCAGCCGTAGCCGCTGGGGCAGTCGCTGTCCGCCGCGCACGCCGCGCCGCAAAAGTGGCCAGCGGCGCCGTAGCCCAAGCACAGCGCCCCGGAATCGAGCGCGCTGCACTCGGCGTCCTTGTTGCACGGCGCGCACAACGCCAGCTGGACAGGCATGCACACGTACGTCGCGTCCACGCCGGGCGCCTTGGCGCAGGAATAGCCGGCCGGACAGCAGCTGACGCAGACGCTCGTGCAGATTTTGCCCTCGGCGCCGTCCACGCACACGCCGCTGTCGCAGTCGGCGTTGGTGGTGCAGACCGAGCCGGCTTCACCCGGCGCGGGGGTCTTGCTGAACTCGCAGCCGCCGCCGCTATCGATCTCGCCGCCGTCGCCGTCGCCGGGCGTGGCATCGCCGACGGTCTCCGGGCCGGTGTCGCTGGCGTCGGTCACGCCGTTGCCGTCCTTGCTGTCGCCGCTGGTGCCGTCGTGGCCATCCAGCTGGACCGCAACGTCGCCGCTGCCGGTGTCGCTGGTGCCGCCGCCGGTGCTGGAGGTCGAAGGCGATCCGCACGCCATGACCAACACAAGCAGGGCCAAAGGAGCGCGCAGTTTGCGCCAGAGTTCACGTTTCGGCATCGGCGGCCTCTTCGGCGTCCCATCCACGCAAGCGTCGGTTTCGCTTGGCAGATCTGCGCCATTCACGTTCGGTTCGAACCCACTACGGCCCATCGCAAGCCGCGCGACGCCCGCAAAAACCGACGACATCGCCCCCTACTAGTTTGCGCCCTTCGGTAGACGCGTCAAGCGCCTGAAAATCGCCTTTTTCGCGGCGCGATCCGCACAATTGCGCGACGGCTGCCACCCACCATGCAAGCCACGGGTCTTCCCACGCAAATGTCGGGGATTCAGGGCGCAACCAGCGGCGGCAGTGTCACGAGGTAGGCGATCTCATCCAGCTGGCTGACGCCGCGCCGGCGCATGGCGGGATTCCCCGGCAGCGCGTCCGCGCGCGCGAGCACCGGCGCGGCGCCAAACAGCGCATGGACCTCCGCTTCAGCGACGGCAAACGGCGGCCCGTCGGTCTCAAGCTGCGGATACTCAAACGTAATCAAGAGGATGCGCGCGCCATGTGGAAAAAGCCGCCGCAACTGCGCAGCGTACACTTGACGCATCGGCGGCGGCAGCGCGACAAGCGCGGCGCGGTCGTAGATCAGCTGACAGCCGGCGACGTCGCCCGGCTGCAGCGCAAAGAAGTCGCCGGTGTACAACGTCAGGCCCGCGGCTTCACTGCGCTCCAGCGCGCCGCTCGACTGGCGCTCCGGGACCAACCCGGCTTCAGCAAAGCATTCCGCGACCGCCAGCGGGCTCAGCTCCACGCCGACGACCGGGTGACCCTGCTGCCGCAGCCAGGTCATGTCGTGGGTCTTGCCGCACAACGGCACGAAGACACCGCCGCTGTCGCCACCCCGCACTTGCGGCCAAAACTGGCGCAGCAGCGGCTGGATCTCCGCCTGGTGAAAGCCGATTTGCCGCAGCGCCCAGCGCTCATGCCAGAAATTCACGTCCATGTGGCGCTCCCGACGACGGCCAGCGGGCGCGCCGGGGCCATGCTACGAGGCGGTCGCCAGCCGCGCAAGGCGCTGCCGTGGCGTGCCACAAGACATTGCCACCTGGGCTGGACGGGAGCGCCATCGCCTTTCAGCAGCCGCCGCTGGACCGCCTGATGCTGACAACGCGGGCAAATTCGGCGCCAAACAGCACGATGAGCGACGAATAGAACACCCAAACGAGCAGGACCGCCAGCGAGCCGGCGGCGCCGTACGCGGACGCGATGCCGGCTTGGCTGATGTAGAGCCCAATCAGCTGCTTGCCGCCGGCGAAGAGCGCGGACGTCAGCAGTGCGGGGCCGACGACGTCTTTCCAGCGAATTGTCGCGTCGGGCAGCCACTTGAACATGCCAGCAAAGAGCGCGCCGATGATGCCGAACGACGACAGCCCGCCGATCAGGTGAACGACCGCGCTCAAGCCGGTGCTGCTTCCCAGCGCCGCGCCAGTCGCGCCGAGGAACGCACTCAACACCAGCGACGCCAGCAGCAGGACGGCCACCCCAAGCACAAGTCCGAACGAGAGCAGCCTGCGCACCAGCAACAGCCGCACGCCGCCGGACTTGGGCGGCACTTTCCAGATGTGATTGAGGGAATCCTGCAGTTGCACAAACGCGCCGATCGCGCCGGCAATCAGCGTCGCGACCCCGAGTATCGTTGCGATGATCCCGTGACCTGACGCGCCACCGGCGCTCTTGACGAATTCGCCGACGCCTTTGGCTGCGTCCGGCCCCATCAGGCCGGAGAGCTGCGTCATGACTTCACGCTGCACGGTGTCGGGCTGAAAGACCAGGCCGGCGGCCGCCAAGGCGATCACCAGGATCGGCGCCAGCGAAAAGACCGTGTAGTAGGAAATGCTCGCTGCGTGCATGGTGGCGTCGTCGTCGACCCACGCCAGCGCCGCTTGGCGCAAGTCGACGCCACACTGGCGGACAACCTGCGCGGCCCAGGCCGACGCACGCGCGTAGCGCCGGCTGGATCCCGGCGGTCGGTCGGGCCTGAACATCGCGCTTGCCGTCCACCGCATCGCACCGCCCTCGCGCCGCAACGCCCTTGGCCCTATCCTGTTTTCATTCAAGATCTTGCACGGACCGGCTGCCGGCGCGTTGGCGACGCGACGGGTTTCACAGCCCCAGACCAAGCTAGGCGCTGCGGCGCGCGCAACCATGAGAAAATGCGGTGGCTTTTTTGCGGGATGCGCGGCCGCATCCGCAGCCCAACCTTGCCGCCCACGCCCCTTCAGCGCGTCTTCGGCGGAGGCCGCGCGCCGATCGCGACCTCAGAAAACATCGGCGCCCGCGGCAGCTCCAGCAGCTGTCCCGGCTCGGGCAGCGCCACGCGGGCGAAGTGCGTGCCGTCGAACCACACGAACGTGAATTCCGCAACCGGCCGCTGCAGTTCTACGGCGATCGCCACTGGGTGGCCGCGATCGACGCGGGTCACGCTCACTTTCAGCCCATCGAGCGCCACCGCGTCGTTCGCCGCGAACGGGAAGCGGTCGCCGCGGAAATTCTCTTCGAAGATCGTGTCAACCATCCGTCCGCCGCGCACATCCAGCGCAAAGTGCGTCGCGTCGGTGCGCGTCACCGTCACGGCGCTCGCCGCCATCGACAGCACGTGCCACGTCGTCGGCAGGGCGAAGCCATGCAGCGCCGCCACCGCGGTGCCATACATCGCCGGCGCAAAATCGGTCGCCGAGAGCACAACCACGCGCTCGTGCTCAAAGCCGCGCTCGCCGTCGGTCATCGCATGGGTGACGCCGCGGTCCCAGGCGCGAAACACCGTCGGCACCAGCACCCAGGTGCCGAGCGGCAGCACCAGGAACGCCAGACTCGCCCAGGCGACAACAAGCCGCCGCTTGGCCACCCACGCGCGCTCCAGCACCGCGCCCGCGACTGCGCACGCGCCGAAGGACGCCGGCAGCAGCAGCCGGTCCGTCGGCCAGGTCGCCAGCGTCGGCAGCACCGCCAGCACCGCACCCAAGCCCAGCCAGCGCAGCGTCTCGTTGGTCTTGGCGTCGAACGCGCTCTTTTTCCACAGCCACCACCAGCCCGGCAGCGCCAGCACGCCGAGCGCGACGAGCGCCCAGCGCAGATCCGGAAACGTCAGCCAGCCGTCCGCCGTGATGCCGGTCGACCAGGTGCCCAACAGCGCGCAGAACCGGCGCGGCGCTTCGGCGAGGTACGCCAGCGGCTCGCGGGTCGGGTCGACGTAGCTCGCCGAGCCGTAGGCGCCCATGCCCAGCGCGCGGTAGAGGACGGCGTAGAGCCCGAGCAGCGCGGCCGTCGGCAGCATCGCCCACGGCCGCCGGTCCTTGGCGGCGAGCTCGCGGGCGAAGACGTAGGCCAGCAAGCCGACCGCCGCCTCCGCCGACGCCAGCGCCAGCGCGAAGCAAACCAGCGCCGCCACAAGGTATTTTGCCCGGCGACTCTCCCGCCACGCCAGGTGCGCCACGAGCCCCCACAGCCCGAACGCGCCGGCGTGCAGCGCGTTGCGGTTGGCGACCCAAAAAATCGCCATGGCGTGGGAGTCGTCGAGCGCGAATAGCACCGAGGCCAGCAGCGCCGCGTGCGGCAGCAGCGCGCCATACAGCCGCCGCGCCGCCGCCAGCATCGCCAGCGCCCAGAGGATCGAGTGCAGGTGCGCGAGCGGCGCCGAGTCGCCGAACGCCCAGACGTCGACGTGCAGGAAAAACGTCGACAAAGGCCGGAGAAAAGCGATCTTCAGCTCCGGCAGCGTGAACCACGGCAGCGGTCCGGTGGCGATGTGTGGCGCGAGGTGCGCCGGGTTGCCATCGGCGAAGGTGTAGAGCGCCCACGGATCGGGGTACGGGAACGCGCCGGAGAGCACGGCGCGGTGGATCCAGTCGTCCAAGCAGAACGGCGTCACGAGCGCCGGCGCGCTCACCAGCAGCAGCAGCGTGAAGGGCAGCCACGGGCGGTTGCGTCGGGCCGGTCGATGCGGTGGGGGCTGGGCGCTGAACTTGCTGGCCACTTCGCGCTCCCCGCCAGCATCCAGGCTGACCGCCAGTTTCCGGTGCCCAGCGCCGCGGGTCAAGGTCCAAAATGGCGCAGAGCGGCGTAGTTTTCGCGCGTGCCGACAAGCCGACGACGCCATGAAGGAGCGGCCAGTGCGGCGGCGGACCGGCGCGCGTGGCGCGTTGGCTACAGCTCGAGCACCAACTTGTCCGACTTGGCGCGCGAGACACACAGGCACATTTCGCGGTTCGTTGCCTTCTCCTGCGCCGACAAGAACACGTCGCGGTGCTCGACTTCGCCCTCCCGGACGCCGGTCACGCACGTGCCGCAGGTGCCTTGCAGGCAGGCGAATTCAACCGGCACGCCGCTGCGGCTCAACGCGTCAATGACGCTCTGGTCGGCGGCAACGCGGACGTCTCGGCCAGATTTGGCGAGCTGTACGGTGAACGCGCGGTTCGTGCTGTCGGTGCTTTCCGCAGCGCTGAAGGACTCGGTGCGGATGTTGGCCCGCGGCCAGCCACACGCTGTGGCGGCATCGGCGACCGCGTCCATGAACCCTTGCGGTCCGCACACATACACAAGCGCAGCGGCGTCCGGTGTGCCGAGCGCGGCGGCAACATCCAGCGTGGTCTTGCCATCGGGTCCGTCCAGATGAATGCGTACGCCGCGCGCGAAGGGGCCGCCCAGCAATACATCCTTGAAGATCAAGTCGTTGTCGCTGCGCGCGCAGACATGCAGCTCAAAAGGTTTGCCAAGCGCGTGCAGCCGGTGCGCCATCGCAAGCAGCGGCGTGATGCCGATGCCCCCGGCGATGAGGCGATAGCGGCTGGCGGTCTCGTACAGCAGAAAGTTGTTGCGCGGCCGACCGATGCGCAGCGCCGTTCCCGCCACGACCGCTTCGTGCATTTCCACGGAGCCGCCCTTGCCGGCATCGTTGCGCCGGACGGCGATTTGGTAGGCATCGGGCTGCCCCGGCGCGTTGACGAGCGAGTACTGCCGCACGCGACCACTGGGCAGATGAACGCTGATGTGCGCGCCGGCGGAAGTCGGCGGCAGCACCTGTCCAGTCGGCGGCTTGAGCGCGAACGCCTTGATTCCTGGCGCAATTTCAATGACTTGGGCCACAACCACCGGCCGCGGCGCGCTGTCAGCCGGGTGCGGCAGCTCCAGCGCCTGCACCGGGGCAATCCAGCCCCGCTGGGGAATTTTCTGCTGGCGCATCGCGCTGTTAGCGAGATCCCACACGCGCTTGTACTTGAACCACGGCACATGCGGCAGCAGGTGGTGGGCGCAGTGGTCCTCCTGCCCAAGCAGCAGCCGCCGCAGCCAGCGATTGCCGCGAATCGACACGGTCGACTGGAACGGCTCGCGCTGCCACGTGAGTCCCTCCGGGTGCTGGATGTGCGCGAAACTATAGGCAGTGACCGCGATTCCCAGCCGCTGCGGGACGACGAAAAGCAACAGAAACTCGTGCCAATACGGCGACGCAAGGAACAGCGCGTGGACGCCGCCAAGCATCGCAAGCATGAGCGCAAGATACCAGCCGACGCGCTTGGGCCAGCGGTTCCGGGCGTGTTTGAGATACCAGGCGACCCAATGGAGGTCGACGAACAGCAGGTAGCTCACGCCCAGCCACTTGGGCAGCTCCACCAGCCCGGTATCCGGATCCCGGCCGTACGCGCCGGTAAAGCGGTGATGGTCCAGGTGAATCGCGCGAAACACCGGCATGTTCACGCCCGGCAGCAGGAGCTGACCGACGAGGATGCCCGCGGCATCGTTGAGGAAATGCTGGCTCGAGACGGCGCGGTGGCAGGCATCGTGCAGTGGCGTGAACGCAACGTAAACCGCGGCAATGTTGACGATCCACGTGAGCCAGAGCGGCAGCACGCCCTGCAGATACCCCACCGTCGCGAGGGCAAAACTGCCCAGCGAAAGCGCAACAAGCCCGAGCTGCGGCCAGGAAATCACCGGAATGTGCGCGACCTCGGGATAGCGCGGGTCGCCGACGATTTGACTCAAAATTTCGCGAACTTCCGGACTCTGGGTGGGCCCTGCGGCACCATCCCCGGCAGCTCTGGCGCCCGAATTCTCCGCGACCATCCGCCCTCCCTCGCGCCCACAGGTGCGCCGACCGACTGCAGTTTGCCGGTTGTTGAATGATAGTCAATAGCGCTCGCGCACGCGTGACGGCGAACGGAAAGCGGCGTAAGGTTCCACGCTGGCGGACGTGGGGACAAAAGTAGGCACGACGGCGACGTCTCCTGAATTTCATCATTTATAACGGATAGTTGAGCCAAGCATGAACATCGTCACCTGCAAGAATTGGGGCCTTGCGGAGTCATGAGTTGCGAATCATCTCAGCGAGTTGCGATCGCCTATGGTGGCCCAAGATCGCCCTGAATCGCGCGCCGAGTTGGTCCAGTGGTTGGTCCATTTTGGCGGGTTGGGGCGACTACGTCGAGGGCTGGACGATCCCGAACAACACAGCGATTCGCCCCAGTTCCCTTGGTACATCCAGCGGCGGCAAACCGTCCAAGGACACGCGGAGACCAAGACCTGACCCGACCGCAGCAAGAAACTGTTTCAGATCATTGCGGATCTCCGGCTGGATGTCAACCTTTGCTGAAACCGCGAACAACTGCGCGAGCCGCAGGATGTCGGTCGCGTGCTTGCGGATCTCGGCGGGCCTGATCGCCTCCCCTGCCGCCCTACGCATGGTGAGGTCGAGCCACGCGCGGGCCTTCAGCGCGATGAGGGCGTGTTCGCGGAGCACAGGCAGGTCGGCCCGGACGGTGCGCGCCTCCCGGATCAGGCTGTAGTAGCCGTCATCCAGCAGGATTGCCGATAGGCTGGAGACTTCGTCCGTCGCCGGGATCGGCACGATGACGCCCTGACCTTCGAAGGTGACGCCGTCTGGAACGCGCGAGAATAGCTCCAGCATGGCCGGGAAGTCCGCGTGCGGCTTGGTGAACCGGTAGACCGCGCGTTTCGCCTGGGTGCCGTCAATCGCGACTTGACCGCCGGCCCTGACCTTGTAGTCGCCCAGCCGCACGAAGTCCCAGAAATGCTGGATGAATACGGGAGAAAGCGCCTCCGCCACCACGACGATGTCCAGGTCCTTGGTGGCACGCGCGGTCAGTCCGGCTTCCTCCAGCGCCAGCTGCGTCGCGACGCCGCCGATGAGCACGTAGTTCGCCTCATGGCCTCGGAAGTGTTCGCGAAAGCGGTCCAGTCCTACCACCACGGCAGCGTCTCCATCAGGTCGTCCAGCGCGAGTGCGATGCGGTCGTCGCCCTGGCGATCGCGCAGGCTCAGGTAAAGGGAGAGCGGGTCCACCGCGTCGCTGGTCGACAGTACGGCGGGATCGTAGCGCCAGATCTGGAACTCCGCGTGGGCCATCTCCCGATACGGCACGGTCCACGCGTCTGCTTGCAGCTTGCGCCAGCCTTCCGCGCTAACGGCCTTGCAAATGATCGATGGTGCGCCGAGGTCGGTGCGCGCGGCCAGTGCGCTTTCACCGGCCAGCTTGAGTGCGGTCACGTCCACGTCAGCACGTGGCATCTGCACCCATTCGGTCCGGCTGACGGGGTTTGTTAGCAGCGGCAGCGCCCTCATCCAGAGGTTCTTCTTGTTGCCGTCGAACTGTAACCATCGGTTGCGGCCCTCGCGCGTGCTCGTCGCGAGATCCACCGCCGCCAACTCGTTCGCGACGCGGGTCAGCGTCATTGGGGCGTAGTGCAACCGTTCTGCCAATCCGAGCGGTGTCGCACGGACCAGTTCTGGTTGAAGCAAGACGTGTAGCAGTGTCGCCTGTGCAGCCGGACCGAGCTTCTCGGGGCTCGCGGTGTCCCGGCGGACGAAGTGCTCGCGCAGATCCATCGCCAGTTGCGGCACATACAGCTGGTTTCCGGGGATGATGAAGGGCACGCGTTGTTCGATGAGCCGGGACCGCATCGTGGCGCCGCAGTCCACGGCAACGTAGATGCAGAGCGCATCGGACCTGCTGGCGACGACGTCGAAGTGCTTGCGGATGGCCGCCGGGGAAAGGCTGCTGGCGTCGCGGGGGACAGCGGCCAGGCAACGACGCTCCAGCACCTGGAACGGCGTGAACTCGTAGATACCCGTTAGAAACGCTGGCAGGTCGTTCAGCACCGACACGTTCGGCGTCGGCTCAACCCGAACGCCCAGCACGTGCTCAATGTGCTGAGCCAGGAGAGCGAAGTTGTCCGGGGCGGTCGCATTGCGTGTCACCATAACCTCAGGCGGGAAGATAACATGTGACGCGTTATCATTCAAGCCGAGTGTTATCGAAAGCGACACCATTGGCGCGAGATCAGACTGCGACGCCGCAGCACACCTTGAACTTCCGCCCGCTCCCGCAACTGCACGGCTCATTCCGGCCCGGCTTCGGCTCGACCCGCACGGTCTTGTGCACGGGCACGTCCACCAGCCGGCGGCGCAGAAGCATGTACGAGTGCTCGGGCTCCCACTTCGCGCGCCAAATCTCCATCATTTCCTGCGGAGGGAACAGCGCGTCGGCCTCCACGCGCGCCACCCAGCAGCAGCCGGCGACGACCATGCCGAGCATGTCCTGGTCGCGGATGTCGTCCGGGATGAACAGGCCGTGCAGCCGCGCGATGTCCTCGGGGATGCTCTCCGGCGTCGGGTAGCGCGCCGCCAAGTCGCCGCCGACCGCCTGGGCCACGCGGAAGCCCTGCTGGCGGCAGTGGAACAGGTGGCGGTCGAGCAGACCCTGTTCGTTCGCCAGCCAGATCTCCAGGTTCGCAGCCACCATGGCGTGGTAGCGGTCAAGCCCAGGAATCCAGCGGTTTTCTGGTTGCTTGGCCATCAACAGCTTGAGGATTTCGGCCCGCAGCGAGCTGTGCCGCATCGCCATGACCAGCAGGCCCATGAATGGCGTCTGGTAGTCCGCGATGGACTGCGCGTTGCGGAGAAACTGCTTCCACGCCGGCAGAAGCGGCTTGCCAATTCGCCCTACTGCCCACGCCGCACGCAGGGCCGGCCCCATGTGCCCATCGCCGCTCAGCAGAGTCGGCAGGAGCGTGATGGCCGCGACTTCACCGTGGAAGTTCTTGCGGTTAGGAAACAGCCGCGCAACTTTGGCGCCGCATTCCTCAAGCCAGTCGTGGCGCCGGCCCTCCCAGGCCATCAGCGGCAGCATCGCGCTGAGCGCCCAATGCGCTTCCGCCATCCGCTTCAGGTGCGGTTGCGAACGCTTCAACGGCGCCTTGAGCCAGCCGTGCGGGTCGGCAAGCATGCGCTGCACGTAGTCGGTCCAGCCTGGCGTCGCAGCCTTGTAGGTGTCGTACATGACCGGCAGCCAGGCCACGAGAAGCCGGAAGTCCTCGCGGGTCACGTCGGAACCGTGATTGAAAAACCGCGAAAGAAACGCGGCGCGGCGGTTGGGCGGCACGACGGCATCGGCCTGAGTCAGCATCTGACGCTGACGGAGCACCCGGGCAACCAGACTGGCGACCTGCGTTGCGGCCAGGCGGTGCTGCGACGGATTTGGACTCATGCCCTTGCCCAGGACCGTGACGAACTCGCCCTCGCGCGTCACTACCAGCCACGGCCCATCGCCCGCCGGATCCAGCCCCAGCGCGACGCGGGAATCGCCGGACGGCAGCGTGGCCTCGGCCAGAACGCCCGTGAGCAGCGCGGGGTCCTGGTAGAGCTGCAGGGCGAAATCGAGCTCAGCCCCGCCGGTGCGCTCGACGGCGCGTTCCAGGTAGTGCTGATGGCGGATGATGCGGTCGTCGTCGTTCACGGTGCGCCTGCAGGTCGTGCAGACGGACGATGCACGGGGCGGCGATACGGGTCAAGGGGCTGGAAGCGCGGCGGGCGGGAGCACCGAGCCCTGCCGCAAAACCTCTCGACGTTATTGGCATAAGTCCCCGCATGCCGCGCGCCGCGGCACCCTCGATGGACGAAACTGCTAGCCTGCGTGTGGCGACGGCGCCGACGTCGAATTGTCATGGTGCTGCGAGCCCGTGCATAAGTTTGACGCGAAGTCCATGAGCACCC
>CAIPXZ010000506.1 GCA_903869075.1 uncultured Myxococcales bacterium
CACCACGCCGTTCAGCACGGCGGCAAAAACCAGGCTCTTCATCGGGTCGATGCCCGCCAGCGTGATGCCCAGGCCAAGCGCGATCGAGACGACGATGACGGCGTAGAAGCCCTTGGCCTCCGCGGGCTTGCGCTCCAGGCCTTTGCGCCAACCAGCGGCTTCCGCCACCGCGTAGGACGCCGACCCCGCCAGCACCGGGATGCCCAACATGCCCATGCCGATGACCCCGAGCGCGAAAATCGCCTTCGCCCAGGTGCCAGCGTGCGGAAACGTGTGCACGAGCGGCTCCAGCGCGCGCGCGGCGTCGGCGGCGGTCGCGATGTTGGTCACACCGTTGGCGTGCAGCACGGTCGCTGTCGTCACCATCATGAACCAGCTACCCAGCTGCGACACGCCCATCCCCACGGCGTTGTCCGTGCGCAGCTGGCCCATGGTGCGCCGCGCCAGGTGCATCTTGTCGGCGTAATCGCGTTCCTCGACCTCCTCGGCGGCTTGCCAGAAGAACATGTAGGGGCTGATCGTCGTGCCCAAAATGCCAACGATGACGTACAGGTACGCCGTGTCGAACTGCAGCCGCGGCACGAACGTCGCCTGCAGGATCTCCCCCCACGGCTCAGCGACCATCAGCGCCGTCGCGACGTACGCCAGCAGCGCCAGCGCCAGCAGTTTCAGGCCCTTGGCGTATTCGTGGTAGCCGATGAACACCTGCAACAGCGTGACAATCAGCGTAAACACAACGCTCAGCACCGCGATCGGCAGCGGCACGAGCAGCTGCAGCGCCGCGCCGACGGCGGCGATGTCGGCGGCGATGTTGATGGTGTTCGCCACGACAACCAGCGCCACCACCGCCACCAGCACCGGCCGCGGAAACCGCCGCGCCGTCACCTGCGCCAAGCCCTGGCCGGTCACGCGGCCGATGCGCGCCGCCGCTTCCTGCACCGCCATCATCAGCGGCAGGCACAGCGTCAGCGTCCACAGCTGCCCATAGCCAAAAGCCGCGCCGGCTTGCGAATAGGTGGCGATGCCGGACGGGTCGTCATCGGCGGCGCCAGTAATCAGCCCCGGTCCGAGGATATGCAGCCAGCGCGGCAGGCGTTTGGGTTTGCTCATCGGCAGGATGTCCAAGGTACAGCGCGCAGGCGAAATGCCGACGCTGCGCCATGGACAAGGTGGGATGCGGATCGCCTGCGGTCAAGGCCAGCTGCGTCGGGTTGCGTCACAGCTGTGCATCGGGCGCCACGCCGAAGATGCGGCGGTACAGCACGCCCATCGCCAGCACCGTCATCGGCCAGCTGAGGATCACGCCGCCGCCAAATGGAATCAGCGCCACGAGGTTGATGCCGAAGAGCGCGGCCATCAAGCCAAAGATCTGCCACCACTTGTGGCCGACCGCCTGCCGCGAGATACCCGCCGCTTCACCCGGCGACAGCCCGCGGTCGGCGACGAGCACGCTGGCAAACACCTGCCCCACGGCAAGGTACACGCCCGGCAGAATCAGCACGATGAACCCC
>CAIPXZ010000507.1 GCA_903869075.1 uncultured Myxococcales bacterium
GCTTGAAGCTGCTGGCCGGCGGCCGCAAAAAGACCAACAAGCTGTTTGTGATCCACTGAGTGCGCCCGCCAGGGCGGAGGACGAGAACGCACATGCACACTTCCTTTCCCGTCGCCGGCATGACCTGCGGCCACTGCGAAGGCCGGGTCGTCAAGGGCTTGCGCGCCATTCCCGGCGTCTCGGACGCCCATGCCAGCGCTGCCCAAGGTCGCGCCGACGTCACCCATGACGCCGCCGTGCCGGTCGCTGACCTGCTTGCCGCCGTCGTCGCCGCGGGCTACGACGTGACGCCCGACGCTGCGGTGAGCGACGAGGGCGCCGAGCCCGACCCGGAGCCAGAAAGGCGACCTGAAACCTCGCAAACCGCGGTTCAAGCACCTGAGACAACAGCGGAAATTAGACTGACGATCGGCGGCATGTCGTGCGCCTCGTGCGTGGCGTCGATCCAGGGCGCGCTGGCGGCGCTGCCCGGCGTGCATGCCGCGACGGTGAACCTGCTGCTGACGCGCGCCGACGTCCGCTATGACCCGCTGCGGACCGATCCGCACGCGCTCGTGCAGGCGGTGATCGACCTGGGCTACGAGGCGGCGCTGGCGCCGCGGGCGCAGACGCTGACCCGCCCGCCGCTGCCGCCGCCGGACCGTCGTGCGCCGCTGCGGGTCGCGTGGACGCTGCTGGTGGGCGTGGCGACCATGCTGCTGGCGATGCCGCTGATGACCGACCACGCCGACCCGGCGATGCGCCTGCTGCACCCGCTGGACCACGCGCTGGCGATGGCGGCGCCGTGGCTGTACGCGCTGGACCCGGACGCGCTGCGCTGGAGCCTGCTGGCGCTTGTGGCGACGGTGATTTTTGGCAGTGGTCGCGCGGCTTTTGCCCTGGCGGCGGCGGCGCTGCGGCGGCGGACGGCGGACATGCACGTGCTCGTGGCGCTGGGCACGGGCACGGCGTTTGTTGCCTCGGCGGCGGTGACGGTGGCGCCGCGCTGGTTTGCGGCGCAGGGGCTGCCGACGCAAGGCTGGTTCGACGCGGTGCCGTGGGTGCTGGGGCTGACGGCGCTCGGGCGCTTGCTGGAGGAGCGCGCCAAGCGGCGGACGACGGCGGCGCTGGACGCGCTTGTGGCGCTGCAGCCGACGACGGCGCGCGTCGTGCGCGCGGGCGTGGACGTGGACGTGCCGCTGGCGGACGTGCTCGCGGGCGACGTGCTGCGCGTGCGCCCGGGCGAGACGCTGGCGGTGGACGGCGTGGTGCTGGCAGGCACTTCAGCGCTGAACGTGGCGATGCTGACGGGCGAGCCGATGCCGGTGCAGGTACAGCCGGGGGCGCGGGTTTTTGGCGGCACGCGCAACACCGACGGCGCGTTGACGGTGCGGGCGCTGGCGGTCGGCGAGGACTCGGCGCTGGCGCGCATCGTGCGGCTTGTGGAGGACGCGCAGACGACGCGTCCAGAGGTGCAGCGGCTGGCGGACCGCGTGGCGGCAGTGTTTGTACCCGTGGTTCTGGCGCTTGCGGCGCTGGATGTAATCTTATGGCTGATGTTTGCGCGTGAACATGCCTTAGCGCATGGGATTTCTTCGGCGATCGCCGTGCTCGTCATCGCCTGTCCGTGCGCGATGGGGCTGGCGGTGCCGACTTCAGTGATGGTGGCGATCGGCCGCGCGGCGCAGCTGGGCGTGCTCGTGCGGTCGGGCGCGGTGCTGGAGCGCGGCCACCTTGTGACGGCGCTGGTGCTGGACAAGACCGGCACGCTGAC
>CAIPXZ010000508.1 GCA_903869075.1 uncultured Myxococcales bacterium
CCTTGTTGGGTGGGCGCGTCCCAGATGTTCGCTTCCCGCGCGGATTTGCCGCGGCGTCCGGCAAAATGTCACACAGCCGCGCGGCCGTGCAGGCCCGCGTCGCTCAGCTGCCTCCGGTGGCGTTGCGGGCGCGCTGCGCGCTGTTGCGCCGCGTGGAGCCGCAGCCCGCCCCTTGTTGGGTGGGCGCGTCCCAGATGTTCGCTTCCCGCGTGGATTTGCCGCGGCGTCCGGCAAAATGTCACACAGCTGCGCGGCCGTGCAGGCCCGCGTCGCGCGGCAACACCTGCGGGAATTCGCGTGTTACTTCAGGACCATGCCGCCGGGGAAGCTGTACGCCGTCACGCCGCCGTAGCCGTAGACCATGAGGCCAAACGGCGTACCGGTGCCGCCGCTGGCCGGCACGTTCTCGATCGTGTGCGTGCCCGGGCTGAGCGTCAGGTAGCCGAATTCCCAGCTGCCGTCGCCAAACGACTGGAACGACGTGTTCAGCGGCACGCCGTCGAGCGTCAGCGGCAGGTTGCTCGGCCGCACGACGGTCACATAGTTGCCGATGAAGCCATCGGGCGTCTGGAACGTGTAATCCGGGCGGTATTGCGTGTGCGACGGCACGATCGCCATGCTCGCGTCACCGAGCGACGCCGCGACGCCATTTGTCGCCTCCGCCGCTTGACCGGCGCTCACCAACAGCTGCGCCACCTGGATTTTGCCAGACGCCTTCAGCATGAAGCTCTGGTCGGTTTGCAACCGCGCCCGCTCGCCAGCCATCAGCGTCACGCCGGTAAACTCCTTGGCGCCCGGGTACTTGGCCACCGACGCCGGGATTGTCGTCAGCTGCACGCCGTCCTCGCCCGCCACCACGACAAACTCGTCGACTTCATCGCCGCGCGGCTTGGTTTTGACGCAGTACGCCTCGGTGCCCCAGAATTCCACGGGCATGAGCTGCTCTTCCATGTGCTCCGTGCAGCAGGTATCCCAGCTCGCGCCGGAACCTGTGCTCGACGAAAAGCGGAAATCGTCCTCCACGCCCGCGACCTGATGGCCGCTGAACATGGCGACGGGCTTGTCGGCTTCCACCTTGGATCCGGTCAAATTCGGCAGCGCGCCCGGGCCGGTACCCGGCGGTACCATGTCGGATTTTCCCACCTCTTCGATGTTCAGCACGTCAAACTGCTGGAGCTGGAACGCGAACGTTTTGCCCTTGGCCAGCACCGTCGGCTTGGTGCCGTCGCCCGGCACGCCGAGCTTGTAGTTCACCTGGCAATCGCGGGTCGGCGTGATGTTCACCGTCGTCGTGCCCGCCACCGTCGCGACGACGGTAAAGAACGCGCAGGCGGTCTTGGTGCTGCCCAACAGGATGCCGCCCGACTGCGCCGGCACCATCGCATAGTACGTCTTGCCGAGCGCATTTTGCGGCAGGAGCAGCGAGCCGTCGTTGGAATATGCGCCCGCCGCTTCGTACGGATTGCCCTGATACGCCACCACCGGCTGCGTGGACTTGACGTGGATCGCCTTGCGCATGACGCCCGACCCCGAGAGGTTCATCACCGGCATCTTGAAGACCTGGGTTTTGCCCGCCGGCACGAGGTCTGTCGGCATCACCAAGTCGACGCTCGGCCCGGGGGTGTCGCACACGGTCGATTGCTTCTTGTTGCACGTCGTCA
>CAIPXZ010000509.1 GCA_903869075.1 uncultured Myxococcales bacterium
CCGACGGCGGCAGCGTCGACGTCGTGTCGCTCGGCACCGGCGGCGAAATCGTCTTGGCATTCGATGGCTTGCAGCTGGTCGACAAGCCCGGGCCGGACCTCATCGTCTTCGAGAACGCCTTTCCCGGCTGGCCCGAGACCGGCAGCGTCGCCGTCAGCCTCGACGGCGTCACCTGGCACGAGTGGCCTTGCGCCTGGCAGGACGGCGCCCACGAATTCCCGGGCTGCGCCGGCGTGCACGCGGTGCTTGCCAACAGCGACAACGGCGTCGATCCGACCGACCCGACGCGCGCCGGCGGCGACGCGTTTGACCTCGCCGACGTGACCGTGACCACCGCGCGCTACGTGCGCATCCGCGACTCCGGGCACAACCCGACCGACCCGCCCGGCGCCGGCTTCGACCTCGACGCCATCGCGCTCATCCACACGGAAGCGGCGCCGTGAGGGCCGTCTTGATGCCGTCTTGATACCCGGCGCGGCAACGCAAACAGCGTCTTGACGCCCGTTCCCCTACCGTGCACATGCAGGATTCCTGCCAGCCGCCGTGCGATTTGCCGCAGCTGAACGGGGGAGGGACACCGATGATCCGGTCGTTCTGGCGTGCGGCGCTTGCCGCGGCAATGTGGGGCGCGTTGGCGGGCTGTTCGGGCTCGCAGACGCCGGTGATGTCAGCGCTCGACAAGGCGCGGTCGCTGCCGCCGGCCTTTTGCGCCGACGCCACGCCTCTGGCGCGTGCCGCAATCGCCGGGCGCCTGCCGCAGCCGCTGTCGGTGGAGCCGCTCTCCCACAACGTCCACGCGGTCAAATTCGCCACGCGGCCGGTGTTTTCCGGCGCGTCGCTGGTGCTGCCGGCGCCGGAGGGCATGACCGCGGCGTGGCTGCAGCGCACGCTCGTTTGCCACCAGGCTGACGTTGCGTTGGGCACCGCGACGGCGGACGCGGACGATCCGTTCGTGTTGCCGTCCGGTTGGCTCGACGTCGCGGCTTTTGCCCATGGCGGCACGGTCGTTTTGCGGCTGGAACCGCTGGATCCGGCGCATGCCGGCACGGTCCTGGCGCGCGCGCAGCGGTGGTCGCAGAAGGCGGCAGCAAGCGCTGCGGCGGTCACACCGTCCGCGCAGTAACGGCGGCTACGGCCAGTCGGCCAGCGCGAGCAGCTGCGGGTTGGCCTGCCAGCGACTGCGCACCGTCTGCCAGAACTGCGGGCGTTCGCCGGCGACAATCTCGTCGAGAATATCCAGCGAATCCGAGGCCTTGTGGTCGACGCCACTGGCTGCCGCTTGCCGCTCCAGGCTCTGCCGGGCGATACCCAGCACGGTCGCCGCCAGCTCGCGCAGGTGCCACTCGCCGGCCACGCCGTCCAGCGCGTGCTTGCACGCCAGCGCGCGCAGGCCCGCGCGATCCACCGTCGTGTCGCCATCCCGCAGCAGATCCAAGCACTTGCGCCGCGCGTCGGCGTCGTAGAACAGGCCCTTGGTCAGCGCGGGCAGCGCGGGCAGCGCCTCGGGCGGCACCACGTCGGCCTGGCGCAGCTCCAGGTACTTTTTCAGCCGCACATCGGGGAACATCGTCGACGCGTGCAGTTCCCAGTCCGCCAGCGTCGGCCGGCGATCGCCAAAGCCGCGCTCGAAGAACTGCCGGAAGGTCATCGGCGCAGCGAACAGCTCCTGGTGGCCGTGCGAGCCGTCGGGGTGGACGATGTCGAGGAAGTACATCGGCACGTCCCAGCACCACTCGACGTAGTCGGCGATCGTCGCGTGCGGGTCGAAGATGAAGCGGCTGACGTCGCAGCGGCCGTTGTCGACGTCCGTCCACAGGTGCGCGCGGAAGGTGGCGAAGCCGGAGTCGACGCCATGGCGGATCGGCGAATTGGCAAAAAGCGCAATCAAAACGGGCGACAGCAGGTGGCCCAAGCGCATCATCTCGGTCGCCTCAGCGCCCGAAGAAAAGTCCATGTTGGTCTGCACCGTGCACGTCAGGTGCATCATCTCCAGGCCCAACGAGCCGACCGTCGGCATGATGCGGCGCATGATGCCGTAGCGGCTCTTGGGCATCCGCTGGCAATTCTCCACGGTATTCAGAGGGTTGAAGCCAATGTGCGCCAGCTTGATGCCCAGATCGGCGCTGACGTCGTGCAGCTCCGCCAGGTGCTGGTCCAGCTCGGCGCGCATGTCGGCGATCGTCGCCATCGGCGCGCCGGACAGCTCAAACTGCCCCGCCGGCTCCAGCGAGATGGACGCCATGCCGCGCGTCAGCGCGATCGGCTTGCCGCCCTCGAGATACGGCGTCCAGCCGTGGCGCGTTGCCAGCCGGTCGAGCAGGGTGCGGATCGACGCGTGGCCCTCGTACGGCAGCGTCAAGCCATCGGGGCCCAGCGCAAAACGCTCGAATTCAGTGCCAATTTTGAAGGCGCTCGCCGGCTTGGCGCCGCTGAGCACCCAGTCGACGCAATCCTGGACGGACGTCACCGGCGGTGTGGGGCCGGATTTTTGCGGAGCGGACATGGAGCTAGCCTCAAGCGTCGCGGATCGGGCGAGCGCGGTACAACATCAGTCGTAGTAGAATTGTTCCGCGCGGCCAAATGTTATCGCGCCAAACAGCTGAATCACGACGGAAAGCACGATCAGCGCCTTGACCTTGCGGTTCAGCGTCGGCACCCGCAGCGCCAGCACGCCCAGCAGCGCCGGCAAAAAATCCATGGCAAAGCGGTAGGAAAACTGCTGCCAGCCGTCGTTTTGATAGAAAAGTCCGGGGATTGCCACCGCCGCCACCGACCACAGCAGGTGCCGCGCCAGCGCGTCGCGCCGCGGCGACATCGCGTCCACCTCGGGCGCGCGCGTGCCCAGCAGCGCGAGAAACGCCGGGCTCGACGTCAGCAGCCCCAAGCCGTGGCGGGTGATCAGCACCACCGGCACGTCGGCGACGAGCTGCGGCATGTTCAGCAGCGCCGTGCCGAGGTTGTGGTTGAGAAACGCGAATGAGAACAGCCCGTGTTCGCGCGTCGGCCCGCGGGTGCCTTCCAGCAAGTACAAGTGCCCGAACTCACCCGGATTTTCCCAGCGCGCCCAGTTGAACCAGGCCAGGGCCGCGCCGACCACCGCCAGCGGCAGCGCGAAAAGCACAAGCTTCTTCAGCGCCTCCGGCACGCCGGCTTTGCCCTGACCGCCCAGCCAACGCCCGTCCGGCCACAGCACTTCCAGCGGCAGGAACAGCCCGGCGAAAAGCAGCGGCGTCCGCGTCGCCACGCCCAGACCCAGCAGCAGCCCGGCGAGAAACGGCCGCCGTCCGCCCTCCGCCGCCAACAGGTAGCCGAGGTGCAGCGTCATGCCGATCACCAGCGCCGTGAACCAGACCGACGCGTGCGCCGACACAAAGAACGTCGCGGTGCCGAACGCCAGCAGCGCCGTCAGCCACAGCTGATCGCCGGTGCCGTGCGCCACCAAGCCCTCGCGCCGCAGCCGCGCCAGCCAGACAAACGCCAGCAGCGCCGAGAGCGCGGCGAAAAACACAGTCACCAGCACGTCATTTGTCTTGTAATGCCAGATCTTGGCCAGCGGCAGCATCACGATCGCCGGAAACGGCGGGAACGAGACCTGGTAGACGACGTCGTCGCACTTGCGCCACGGCTGCTTGGCGTCGCAGCCGGTCTTCAGATCGCGGGCGACGTCGATGATCATCAGCCGGCCGTCGAGCGTATGGAACTCGTTTTGCCGCGGCCCGGGCACGTCCTTCCACGGAAACACGCCCTTGACGACCTCGCCGCCGCGCAACGTCAGCACGCGGTAGCTGGCCCAGTCGTTCCAGCCGCTGCCCTTCAAGTGGCGGTTGATCGCGTCCTGCAGACCTGGCGGATCGCCCGGCTTGGACGGCTGGCCGGCGGCGCGGCGCGGCGTGTCGGTGTCCAGCCGGCCGTGCAGAAACGACTCCGCCATGTCGACGAAGTGAAAGTGCGCCGACGGCTCGAGCAGCGTCGCGCCGCAGACCGCGCCGTAAATGACGAGCGAGCTGACGAAAATCGCCAGTGCCCACTTGCGGTTGCGTTTGCGGTCGAGTTCTTCGTACATGGCGCGCTGAAGCGACCGCGATGGCGCGGGGGCGCAAACGTTAACGGGCACTGGCCGTTCGGTCAATTGCGGCGCGCGGAGGCGGATGCTAACGTGGCGACGCAGCCCGATCGCGCGACAGCGGCGGGGCGTGGCGGGGGCGAAGATGGACCGGCGTACCAAGATTCTCATCGGCTTGCTGTTGGTGGCGCTACTGGCGGTTGCCGGCGGGCTGTGGCAGCGCTTTCAGCCCGGCGCGGGCGTGGCGGCACCGGTGACGGCGGCGCAGACGTACCGCGTGCTGACGTCGGGCATCGTCGAGGCGAACGAGGAACACCGCGCCGTCATCAACGAAGCGATGCAGATTCCCAAGGAAATCGAGTCGGCGCAGGAGCAGAGCCGTGCCATGCGGCCGCCGATCGTCAACCCGCAGCCGGAGGTGGCGGTCGTGCCGCCGCCGCAGCGACAGCCGGACGTTGTGCTGCCGGAGGTGCCGCCGTCCAAGCAGGTGCTGATCGGCTTTTCCGGCGGCGTGGTGGGTGAAACCGACCCTTGTGGGTGAGCCCATCACCCGCTGGGCGGTCTGCCTCGGCGAATCAAATGGTGGATGACGGAGACGGCGGGCAAGCCGAACGCGCTGGCGTTTGACGTCGGCGGGCTGATGGTGCCGAATGTGCCGAACACGCAGGATCGCCCCGGTGAGGCCCTGGCGCGGGCGGAAGTGTTCTTGCGGGCGATGGCGCGCGGTGGCTATGCCGGGCTGAACGTCGGCGCGCACGAGCTGGCGCTTGGCGTGCCGGACCTGAAGCGGCTGGCAGCGGCAAATCACATCCCGCTGCTTTCGGCGAATCTCTTTGAAACCAATGGTAAACCGGCGTTCCAGCGGATGCTTGTCAAGCAGGCGGGACCGCTGAAAGTGGGCGTGTTTGGCCTGATTACCGCGCAGCCGGCGGACCCGCTGAACACCGTCGAGCACCAGGGCTTGCGGCTGGAACCACCGGCGGTGGCAGCGGCGGCCGTTGTCAAGGAGCTGCGGGCGCAAGGCTGTGATTTGATTATCGTCCTGAGCCAGCTGAGCCGGATGGAGGTCGACGCGCTGATGGGGCAGGTGAAGGGCATCGACGTTGTGCTCGGCTCGGCGGCGATGGACCTGACGAACCAGCTGTTGGCGAGCGGCGACGGCTTCTTCGTCGACACGTTCACCAAGGGCAAGTACATGGGCTTGCTGACGATCTCGGCGCGCGGCAAAGGCCCGCTGTACGCCTCGAACATGCGCGCGGCGCTGAACGCCCAACGATCGGAACTCGCCGCCCAGATTCAGTCACTTCAGCTGCAGATCGAGCAGGCTGGCAACCCGTCGTCGCCGATCAAGCTGACCAAGGAAGCGCGCGACATCATCGACCACCAGCTGGCGGCGCTGCGGGCGCGGATGCAGCGGGTGACGCTGGACCTGGACACGGGCGCGGGCATGCCGGCGGACGCCAACACGGTGGACCTGCAAATGGCGGCAATTGGTCAGGAAATGATCGACGACCCGGAAGTGCTGAAGTGGGTGGATAAGCTCAAGCTGAAGTTCCCGCACGTCGCCGGGCACTGACGGTCACGGCAGCCTCAGCAGCGCGCGCGCCTCGGCAATTGTCGCCAGCGGCCGCCCGGCTTGCGCCGCCAGATCCGCCACCGCCGCCACAAGCTCAAACGACCCGCGCGCCAGCACGCCTTTGCGCAGGTACAGGTTGTCCTCCAGGCCCACGCGCACGTGGCCACCGACATCGATCGCGTGCGCCGCCAGCGGCAGCTCGTACCGGCCGATCCCCGCCACCGACCACGTCGCGCCGTCCGGCAGCAGCGTCCGCAGGAATTCCAGGTGCGCTGTCGTGCCGCCCATCCCGCCGGCCATGCCGAGCACGAAGTTGAAGTGCCCCGGTCCGGCGATCACGCCTTCGCGCATCAGGCGAACCGCCGCGTCGACCATGCCGGTGTCAAAGCACTCGATTTCCGGCGTCACCCCGAACTGCCGCTGGCGCGTGGCGATCGCGCGGATCATCGGCGGGCTGTTCAGGAACACGTCGTCGCCGAAATTGACCGATCCGGTCGTCAAGGTCGCCATATCCGGCCGCAGCTTGAGCGCGTCGGCGCGTTGATCGACGGTCATTCCGACCGCGCCACCTGTCGAGAATTGCAGGAGAATGTCGCAGCCGGCGGCCTTGACCAGAGCGACAGTCTCGGCGAAGAGCGCCGCGCGCTGGCTCGGTGCGCCGTCTGGCTCGCGCATGTGCAGGTGGACCATTGTCGCACCGGCTTGGCGGCAGCGCACGGTCTCGTCAGCCAATTCCTGAGGCGAATAGGGCACATATGGCGTATCGGCGCGAAACACTTCCGCGCCGCAGATCGCCGCGGTGATCATCAGCGGTTGCATGGGCTAGCCTTTGCGCTGCAGGTCCAGCGGCACCACGCACGTGCCGCTGGCACGCACGACGACGACCGGCGGCTCCAACACGTCCGCTGCCGAAGCGTTGATGTCCGGCCGCGCGGTGATGACCTTGCGGGCGATGAACGTCATTTTACGACTGGTTTTGCCGACTTGGACGATCTCGCCCTCGGCCTCGATGTAGTCGCCGGCGCGGACCGGCGCGAGGAATTCGACGCTGTCGTAGGCGCGGAACAGGCCTTCATCGCCGTCGTGACGGATCAGCAGCTCGGTCGCCACGTCGCCGAACAGAGCCAAAATCCGAGCACCATCCACGAGTTGCCCGCCGTAGTGGGCGTCGTGGCTTGACATGCGCAGGCGAATCACTGTTTTCATGCGTCCTCCGGCGCGCAGGATCGCACGCGCCCGCGGCGTTTCGCAAGGCAGGGGCACGGCATGGGTGAGCACGAATCAGCAAGCGCAACGTGGCAGGCGTTTTGGCAGCAATTGCTGGAGGCGCCGCTGCCGCCGGTTGGCGCGGCGGCGGTTCAAGCCCGCACGCTGGATGATGAATTTGACTTTCTCGCCGAGCCACTGGCCGCGCCGCCGCCGCCGGTGGGGCGCGATGCCGCGGTGCCGGACCCGCAGCGGCTGGCGGCGCTGGCGCACTGGCAGGACCGGCTGGCGGAGCTGGCGCAGGCGCTGGCGTACGCGCGCGATGGGCTGCGCGATGACGCCCGGCTCGACCGCCTCGACGCTGCGGGCGCGCTGTGGCTGCTGCGGGTGTTGTGCGCGGCACCGGATGCGGCGCTGCCCGAACACGGCGCGCTGATTCGCTTGCTGCAGCGCTCGGCGCGCTCGGCGGACCCGGCGCTTGTCGTAGCCGCGGCGGACGCCATCGCGCACCTGGACGCGCGCGCGGCGCAGCTGGACCTCGTCGAGCGTCTGCGCGCCGATCCGCGCAGCCTCGGGCACGAAGGCGTGGACCGTGTGCTGGCGTGCCTGAAAATCGTTGCCGATGGCCGGTGCGTGCGCGAGATGGAGGCGCTGCTCGTGGAACGCGGCGCCGAACTGAGCGACGTCCACGCCTGGCAGGCGCGGCACATCGTCCAGGTGATCCGCCGCGGCGGGCGAAAATAGCTGCGCTTGAATCGGCGTCGGTGCTTCGCTACAGTCGCGCATCACCCCGCCCGCCCGCCGGCATTTTGCCCCAGGAGTCAGCATGCGTCCCGCCGTCGCCTTCGGTTTGATCTGGCTCGGACTGAGCGCCGTGGCGTGCTCGGACAGCGTGACGCCGGATCCATCGGCGACAAACGTCGGCGCCGATGACGTCGCAGCGACGGGCGATGGCCTCGCGATGCCGGCTGACGCGCCCGACGACAGCGCCGCGCCGGATGTCGTCGTTGCCGTGGCTGTCGACGCTGCACCGGGGGCGGACGTCGCGCCCGCGCCCGATGCGACCGCCTTGCCCGATGTGCCGGGCGCGCCCGATGGCGGAACTGCCGTCGACGCAGCGCCGCCTGTCGAGGTCTCGGCGGCGCTGTGTGGCAACGGCTACTGCGACATCGGCGAGAATTCCAACAACTGCAGCGCCGATTGCAAGGGCATGTCCTGGACCTGCGGCGACGGCGTCTGCGACCCAGGGGAGCAATTTTACTGCGAAAACGACTGCACGAAGCCGGTCTGCGGTGACGGCAAGTGCCAGCCCGGCGAGCAGAGCGCCGGTTGCAAGCAGGACTGCCCGGCCACTGTCGTCTGCGGCGACAACATCTGCGGCACCGGCGAAAACGGCCAGAACTGCCCGAAAGATTGCGGCATCGGCACCTGGACGTGCGGCGATGGCAAGTGCGACATCGGCGAGCAGTTTTACTGCTTCAAGGACTGCCAGACCGCCGCGCCCGATCCGCTGGGCTGTGTACAAGCCAAGTGCGCGAACGACTACGGCAAATGCGTCGGCAACGCCGGTTGCGTTGCGGCGCTGCAGTGCATGATCGGCTGCAAAGGCGACTGGGGCTGCCTGCAAGGCTGCGTCCAGTCCGCCGGCAACAACGGCGCGGCGGCGGTCCAGGTGGCGTTTTGCGGCCAGCAGAACGGCTGCATGTAGCGCAATTTTTTCTTCGTCCCTGCCGCGGAAAAATTCCGGCAACAACGAACATGCTTTTGGTGCGCAGACCGAGGCGCGCTGGCAGCTGGCCGAACCGATCGCAAGGCCCTGTCCTCATCAACCAAGCCGGCGCGGCTGCGGGTGCCCACTGCCCCGCGAGCCGCCGAAGGTGGGGCGACACGGCGGGAAACCGCTGTGGGATCGCATAGATGAGTCGTGCCTGGGCGTCGGCCTGGGCCCGTTCGGCGGGGAGGGCGCAAAGTCGGGAGGGCCCCGGCACGAAGCCCAAGCTGCGCGCAACCGGTCCCCAGTCACCGCCGCACCAGGTCCAGCTGCCCGGCCGGCGAGCCCGGCTCGACTTGCCCGTTGCGCGTGCTACCTTTGCGCGTGGGAGCGCGCCGGACCGGGCGGTACGGCGGCGTCAGGTTTGGAGGGCGGCGGACGGCCGCTGGGAATCGCTTGGATTTCCTCCGCCGCTCGACGCAACGTCGCCGCGGACCTGATCGCAACGGGGCCCGGAGGACCGGATCGTGGCAGGCGCCGACCAGAAAATCCGCAAGCCACGCCGTCTGACGTGGCGGCGGGTCCTCGGCGCACTCGCGCTGCTGGTGGCGCTGGCTCTGGGTTGCATCGCGTACCTCGCCGCGCACCTGGAGACGCCCTGGCTGCGCGCCCGCGTGCGCGCCGCCGTGCGCGAGCGCCTGCATGTCGATATTGACTACCAGCGCGCCCATCTTGGCTACAATGGCTTTGAAATGAGCGGCTTGGCGCTGGCGTCAATGCCCGTCGATCGCGACCTCGCGCCCGAGCTGCTCGCCATTGACCGCCTGACGCTGACGTGGCACCCGTCCGACTTGCTGCCGAATCACCTCCACCACCTGGAGCTCGACGTCGCTGGCGTGGCGCTGCACGTTGTCGTCGACGCCGCGGGTGTCACCTCGCTCGAACGCCTGCTCGCGGCGCTGCCGCCGACGCCGCCAAAGCCGCCTACGCCGTTGTCCCAGCTGTTCGCCGCGCTGCACACGGCGCCGCCTCTGCGGTTGGACGACCTGCGCATCGCCGGCGTGCGTGCGCGCGTCACGCGGCGGCTGGCGGACGGCCAGAAACAGCGCGCGTACTTGGGTGAGATTCAGCTCGTCGGCAGCGCGCAGACCGGCGCGGACCCGCAGGCGGCGCTGCACGTGACCGGCACGCACCTGCAGCTGGAGCTGACGGCGCTGGCAGTGAACCCGCAGTTGGCACCGCTGCTTGACCTGCTGCCGTGGCTGGCGCCGCTGCGAACCGGCACCGGCGTGCTGCCGCTGGACCTCGCGCTGGAACTCCAGCTGGCCGCCGACCGCCTGACCGTGCAGAGCCATCTCGACGCCGGCGCGCAACAGCTCCTGCGGCTGGACGTGGCGCTGGATCCGCAGCCGGATGCGCGCGAACTGCTGGTAACGGTGAACCATTTTGACGGGCTCGACTGGCTGGCGCTGCACGCCGATGTCCGCGTGGGCGACGCGCTGGACCGCGCTGATGTCGCGCTCGATCTCGCCGCCGATGTGCCGGCGTTGCCGTTGCCGGGCGTGAATTGGCGTGGCGGCAAGCTGGTCGTCACGGGCAAGGGCCTGCATCTGGCGCTGGACCCGTCGGCGACGTCGGTGGAGCTGCTGGAGGTCGCGTTCGACACCGCGGGCGTGACCGCTGGCCACGCGCACGTCGGCGCCGTCCACGCGCGCGCGGGCCTGCGCGTGGAGCCGGGCGTGGCGCTCGGCGGGGATGTGTCGGTGACGGCGGCGGAGATCAACGTCCACGACGCCGCGGGCGATGTCACAGCGACGCAAGCGGAATTCGCCGTCCGGCTGTGGAATCTCGACGCGAATGGACTGTATCTGACGGCGGCGAGCGATCTGGACCTGCGCGCGCGGACGGCCGACGGTCGGACGGCGCTGGGCGGCAAGGTTGTGTCCAGCCTGGCGTTCAGCGCGGGCGATCTGGCGGCGCTGCGGGCGCAGGATTGGTCGGTCGTGCGGTTCCTGCAGGGCAACGTGGCGCTGACGAACGGCGACGCGATGCACGACGGCGAGGCGCTCACGTGGGCGGGGCTGCGCGCGAACATCCAGCTGCCGGGACTCGTGCGCGAGGCGCCGCTGGCGTACCGGCTGCCGGACGAGGCGTCGGCTGCCCTGCAGCTCGACGGTCTGCGCGACGGGACCGGCGCGCTGCTGCTGGAACAGGCGTCGGCGGCGGTCAGCCTCAGCGATGCCCACGTGCACCTCGACGCGCCGCTGGCGAGCACGGGCACGGCGCACCTCCAGCTGACGGGACCGGCCCGCATCGACGGTGAAATCAGCAAATTGACCGATGAAGTGACGTGGAAGCTTGCGGTTGATATCGGTTTTGGCCTGGTCGACCGCCTGCCGCAGCTCGCCGCGTTGCGCAAGCGCGTCGACTGGCATGCGCTGCAGGTCCGCGGCCACTCGACCGGGCACGCGACGGACCTGACTGGGCTGCCGCACGTCACCCAGGACACGGTGTTGCACGTCGCGAACCTGACGCTGCCGCGGCGCGCCGCCGTGCGCCAGCTGGATTTGGTTGCCAAAAGTGCCGGCCAGGGTCTGCGGCAAGTGGCTGATTTGACGCTGGATGCCGACATCGCGCGGCTGGGGCCGGTGCGGCCCGGCGGCAAGCTCACGGCGACCGGGCATCTGGACCTCGACCCGGAGACGCGGCGTGTCGCGCTGCAGCTGGTGGCCAAAGGCGCCAAAGGTCTGAACGCGTCGTTCGACGCCCAAGGCCACGCTCAGGGCGCGGACCTGGCGTTTGCGGCGGTCGCGACGGTACGCAACTTCGCGGCTTTCCTGCGCGGCCTGCCGGCGGCTGATCGCGGCGCGCTGTGCCTGCTCGACCCGGATTTTGCCGGCAAGCTGGACGCCAAGGGCGTGCTGACCGGCGGCGCCGCGGTGTTCGCGCACAAACGGCCGCCGGCGCTCGATGGCCAGCTGGCGGCGACGCTGGCGGTGTCGGCCTTGGCGTGCAAGCGCCCGCAAGGCATGGCGAACGTGCTGGAGCTCGACGTCGCGCTCGACGCGACGCGGCACCAGGGTGCGACGGAAGTCGACGTGCGCGTAACGGTGCCGGACCTGGCAGCGGCGGCGGGACGGCAGGCGCTCGGGCTCGAGGACCTGCAGCAGCATGTGCACGCGGAGCTACGGCTGGACGGCACGATTCACCTCGCCGCCGATGGCCAGCTGGCGCGGCTGAGCGTGGATGCGCTGGCCGGCCTGCCGTTGCGCGATTTGACCTGGCAGGTGCGCGGCTGGACGGGGCCGGAAGGCGCGCGGCTGGAGCAGTTCCTGCTGACCAATCCGGCGACCGGAACGCGGCTGGAGCTGCACGGCGGTCTGGATCGCGCGGCGCTGAGGCCGCCGAAAGTGAGCGACGCGGACGTGAACGGCGCGGTGCCCGCGGACTTGCCGACCGGCGATGGGACCGAGACGTCGGAGCCGGTGCCGGGGCGGCTGGGGCTGACCATCATCGGCGCGCTGCGCCAGGACCTCGGCGCGCTGACCCAGGACAACGCCCACATCGCGGCGCGCGGCGTCGTCAACGTGCCAATTCGCTTGGAATCCGGTGACTTGGTCGTGTTCCACACTGAAGCGCGCGTGCATTTTGACCACGTGGATTTTGGCCTCATCAAGCCAGGTTTCCAGATGTTGGACATCTACGGCGACATCCCGATCGTCGAGGCGTTCACGCTGGCGCCGCAATTTCAGCTGCTGGGCGGCGGCGAGGACGACGCCTATTCACGCTGGCGCTACGCCGAACACCAGCCATTCCTGCGGCGCAGCGATTTTCTCAGCATCGCAAAAATCCGTTATGATGGTGACGAGTTGGGGCCCATCGCCGGCAACGCGGGCGTCGACCGCGATGTGTTTCGCATGGATCAGCTGGAGGCGACGCTGCTGCACGGCCAGCTCACCGGCCAATGCATGGTGCTGCTGAGCGGCGATGACACCCACGTGCAGCTGCGCGGCAGCGCAACCGGGCTGCAGGTGGCGGGCAGCGACGCGCGGTTTGACGCCAACGCCGCGCTGGATTTCCTGCCGGCGCGCCGGGCGCTGGACGGCCGCGCCGAGATCCTGCACATCGGCCGTGAGCACCTGGAGGCGCTGTTGAACCTGGGGGACCCGTATGGCGAGGACACGCAGTCCAACCGCCTGCGCATGGTGCTGAAGCTGGGCCATCCGCAGCGGGTGCGGATGCGGTTTTCCCATGGTTTCATGGATGTTGGTGTCGAACTGGGCGGCCTGACCGGCGCGGTGCAGGTGGATGAGTTGCGCGGCATCGCGCTCGGCCCGGTGTTCCAGCGGTGGCTGGATCCGTTGCTGGAGCCGTTGCGGGCGCTGCGGGTGCGGGAGGTGCCCAAGCCATGAATCGTCTGGGTTTTATTACGCTCGTGGCGCTGGCTGGCTGTATCAAGGCGCCGGACGTTGTCATCGTCGATCGCCATTCGCTGCTGGAAGAGCAGGCGGCGGCGCGGATGCCGGCGACCCAGGCGCAGGTCGCGCAGGCAGGGCTGTCGGCGGGGCCGGCGCCGTTCACCTCGGGCCAGCTTGTGCGCAGCGGTTGGCAGCCCGACGCCGAGCACGACGCCATCGCCGCGCTCTACAGCGGCTGGGTCGACGACGCGCAGATGCTCGATCAGCTGCTGCTGCGGCACTGCATCGGTGAGGCGCGCGACGCGTCGTTGGTGTCCACGCCGGACGCGTGTTCGGGTGCGGTGGACCTCGCGGACGTCAGCCGGCGCCTGGAAAAAGCCAACCGCAGCCGCCGGCAAATCTGGCTGTACCTGCAGCAGCGCAGCCACGACGGCGAGGCGGACGTGCACACGGCGTGGCGGCAAACGCGGCAAAAGGGCCTCGTCTGTGGCGGCTGGTGGCAAAAGGACGACGGCGCGTGGGAGGCCAAGCCATGCCCGTGACGCGGCTCCTGGTTGTTGCAGCGCTGGCGCTCGGCGCGACGGTGGCGCGTGCTGCGGAGCCGGTCGCCGGTCTGCGGACGCCGCTGCGGCTGACGGCGGGCTCGGCCGACGAATTCCTCGGTTCGGCAGGGCCGGACGGCGCGACGCTGTATTTTGTCAGCAACCGCAACGCAACGGCGCAGGTCTTTTCGCAGCCGCCCGGTGGCACGCCGACGCTGCTTTTCGACGAAGGCGCCGACACGTCGTTTCCGCGCGTGAGCCCCGACGGCAAGACGCTCGCCTACCTGTCAACCCGCACGGATGCGATGGGCGATGTCTGCCTGCGCACGCTGCCCGACGGCGATCGCCGCTGCCTGACCGGCCAGCTGACCGCCGAGACGACGGCGTTCTGGTTCCCCGACGGCAAGAGCCTCGGCGTCGTCGGGCGCGCCGGGATGCATGACGACCTCGACCTGCACCGCATCGACCTGGACGGCCACGATGCGGGCCGCGTGATTGCCGAGACGGGCATCCTCAGCCCGGCGCTGCACCCGGATGGCCGGTGGCTCGTGTGGGTGCCGGTGGAGCGGGCGTCCCAGGAGGTGGGTATCGCGTTTGCGATGCGGCCGGCGCAGCACCTTCGTCTCGCAAAAATCGGCGAGAATGGCCATGAGAACACGACGTTCGCGCTGCCTGGCGTCACCGGTTTTCCGGCTTTTAGCGCCGATGGCCGCTACCTGTATTTCGCCCAGCATCTGAGTGACACGAACCAGGACGGCCGCATCGACGGCCACGACCACAGCGTGCTGTTTCGCGTGCGCTTCGACGCCGCCGCGGCGCACCCGCTGGCCGGCGCGCTGCCGGAACAGCTGACGAGCGCGCACTGGAACTGCCAATACCCGGCGCCGACGCGCGACGCGCTGCTGATGACCTGCGAGGCGGACGGCTCGCTGGACGTCTACCGGCTGCCGCTGGATGGCGCGCTGAGCGCCGGCTGGAATGAGGCGAAGCTGGCGGAGGTGCTGGCGGCGTCGCGCAATCCATGGGAACAGCTGATGATTTTGAGCCACCAGCTGGCGCAGGCGCCGCTGCCGGCGGACCAGCTGCGGGTAATTCGCGCCATGGTGCGCGTCGACTTGCAGCTGGGCGAGCTGGCATCGGCCGAATTCTACGCCCGCCGCGCGGTGACGCTGGCGCCGACGGACGCGGCGGTGGCGGCGTGGTCGGCGATTGTCCTTGAAATCATTGGGCATCGTCTGGAGGAGCGCAAGCTGGCCGGCGGTACGCTGGACGACCGGTTCCTGGCGGCGCAGCGCGACCGCGTGCGGCGGCTGGGGCAGTGGGCGAAGAAGTCGGCGCCGGAGCGCGACCTGGCGCGGCTGGCGCAGGAGGAAGTGCTCGACGTGATGGGTGAGGAGGAACGCGCGGCCGCCGAGCTGGCCGCGGTGCCGCTGACACAAGTGTCTGATCCATTTACGCTTTTTGTCTATGCAGACAAGGGCCTGTACCTCCTGCGCGAGCTGGGACGGCAAGACGAGCTGCTGGCGCGGCTTGTGCAGCTGGCCGAGCATCCGGTGCTGGAGGGCGCGGAACGGCTCGATTTCGCTGAGCGTTTTGTCGCCGAGCTGGGCGCGGGCGTGGGTCTGCAGGAGCGCGAGCGGCGCGTGGCGGCGTGGCTGCCCAAGGCGCAGCCGGAGGGCGAGCTGGCGTTTCGCCTGACGCTGGAATCCCATCTCGTGACGCTGCGCAAGGACAACCAGGAGGCGGTGCGGGCCGCGCTGTTCGCGCTGTACAAACACCACGACCAACCGGAGCGGCGGCGGGCGCTTGTGGCGGCGGCGTCGCGGCGGGCGGCGGACACGGACTGTGCGGACCTGCTGTACCAGTTCGCGAATACCTGGGTGGCGCAGGTGCCGCCGACCCACGCCGAGCGCGACGCGGCGGTGGCGCTGTACCGCCAGGTCGCGCTGGAGAAGGCCTGGATTCACCGCGCCGACCAGCAGCTTGGCGACGCGCGTGGTACGTTTTGGGGGCTGACGCTGCAGACGGACGACCTGGAGGCGCACGCCGGCTTCATCGAGGCGCGGCTGGCGGAGGGCAAATCGGACGTGCTGGAGCTGTACACAAAGCGCTTTCCAGCCGACCACCCGGTGCTGCATTTTGCCCAAGCGTGGCTGCTGGCGCGCGGGCTGACGGCGGAGGCGGACGCGACGGCGCGCGCCAAGGCACTGGACCAGGCCGAGGAGCACGCCCGGCTGGCGGCGCAGGTGATGACGCAGAGCCCGGGGTTGTCGCAGCTGCGCGGCTATCTGCGCCACCAGCAGTATCTGACGCACGGCGATCGGCAGGCCGGCATCGAGGCGGTCGAGCACGACCAGATGGCGCTGGACCTGGCGCACGGGCGGCCGCGGTACGAGGCGGCGGTGCTGGGCAACCTTGGGCTGCTGCAGGCGGAGCTGGGCAACTACGC
>CAIPXZ010000510.1 GCA_903869075.1 uncultured Myxococcales bacterium
ACATCACGTCGAACATCGAGGTCGACGTCTTCAAGCTGGGCGATTATCACCCGGAAGCCTGTGCCGGCATTGTGGATTCCGATCTGCGCGCCGCATGCTTCGCCGACCCGAGCAAGGTCGGCACGCCGCTTGGCCACACGATCTCGCTCGACCCGGATCAGCCGGCGGTCGACGCCAAGATCGACGTGCAGTCGGCGAAGAAAGCCGGCGACACCTGCGAGATCCACTTTGACTGCCCGAACGGCTATGAGTGCCGCAAAAACAACGCCGACGCCGGCGCCAAGGTGTGCATCAAGACGCACGGCGTCTACGCCATCGAGGGCATCCCGACCAACACCGAGCTGGTCATGCGGGTGCGCAAGCACGACCCGAGCCAGGACTGGCACGACAGCTTTTACTGGGACATCGTGCTGTTTTCCGACCACTTGGACCCGACCGGCGCGGGACACCAGCCGACCAAGTACGTCGGCACCAACACGTACCACGTCAACCCGACAATCGTCGGCCAGGGCCAGTGGCAGCTCGTGCCGGCGACGCTCGGCATGGGCGACATCGCTGACGGCGACGGCGTTGTCGGCGGCCGCATCCGCGACTGCGGCGACCTGAAGCGCGGCGGCTTCCCGATCCACGACGCCAAGGTCGGCATGGGCATCCCCCCGGTCGGCATGGCGTTTTTCAATGACAACGAAGACGACACGGTGCCGATCAAGAACAAGCAGTCGACCGACACGCTCGGCCGCTTTGCCGCCGTCGACCTGCCGCCGGGCGCCAACCGCGTCGCGGCGACCGTGATGATCGGCGCCAACACGCTCAAGCTCGGCAGCCAGGACGTCTTCGTCGTGCCGGGCGCGCTGATGATCGTGTCGCTGCCGGGGCGGATTCCGGTGCTGACCAAGTAGCGTCGGACACAGCCTAAGGCTATTGCATCTGCTGGAAAGAACGAGGGAATTGCCATGCGAATGCTGATCTTGATGTCCGTCGCGGCGCTGACTTCCTCGGCTTGCCAAGCGCCGCCGCCGCCGGCGGAGCGGCCCAAGCGCGTGCCCACGGCCGGGACTGCCGCGCTGCCACCGGTGCCAAACCTGAACCCGCCGCAGGCGCCGGAGCGGTATCCGGACGGCGCGTGGTCGGTGCGCGGGCTGCTGGCGGCGGACAAGGCCAAGCTCGCGGCGGTGGATCCGGCGAGCCAGGCGCCCGCGAGCCTGCAGCTGCACGGCACCGTCGCGTCCCTGCACCCGTGCGCGCTGACGGAGAAGATTTGCCGGCCGGCGCCGTACCTGGAGCTGAGCGACAACAAGACCGGCCAGGGCCGCCGCTTGCTCGTTGCCGGCGAGCGCGACCTGGACGCGCGGCACTTTTCGGTCGGCACGGAAGTGACGGTCAGCGGCCACTTTGCGACGGCGAGCGCCGACGGCATGTACTTTGCGCCGGACGGTTTGCTGCTGCTGGACCCGCTGCCGCCGCCCCCGGACGCCGATGCTGCGACCGCCAAACCTGACGGCAAATAGCCGCGCCTGGCTACTGCGGCTGCTGCTGGCGGTCGCGCTGTGGCCGACGGCCGCGCACGCGCAGGCGATCGACCGCGGCCGCGAGGCGGACGTGCTGCGGCTGCTGCTGCCGTTCGTCGACGATGGCCCGGTGGGAAGCGGCCAGCTACGGCGCATCGCGATTCGCCCGGAAGCGATTGAGCTGGACGTCGTGGACGCCCAGGGTCGCACCGGCGCGCTCAAGCTGACGCCGCGTCACGCCGGCGATACCGGCGCGGGCAGTCCGTCGTTTCGCATCGCCGCGCCGCCGGCGCCGACGCCGGAGCTGGCGCAGGCCCAGGAGCTGCTGCGCGCCGCGGTGGCGCACAACGACGACGGCACGTTCTTCGCCCACGCCGGCACCCTGCCCGCCCGCGCCCAGGCGCCCGAGCCGCAGCTGCCGCCGTGGCTGCTGCCGGCGCTCGGCGCGCTGTGGCTGCTGCTGCTGGCGCTGCTGCTGCACCACGCGTGGCTGGACCGCGCGCCGCTCAAGTGGCTGTTGTGGCTGCTGTTTGCCGTGCTGGCGGCGCTCGTCCGGCGGCAGGTGCCTTTCGTGCCGCTCCACGCCAACGGCCACGGGCTGGAGGAGATTCTCGTCGCCATCGGCGATCCGGACGCGCAGGCGGCGACGGCGCGGTTCGTGAGCCAGTATGGCGGGACGTGGCTGCTGCCGCGGCGGTCGCTGACGGCGCTGACGGGCGCGACGCACGACCAGCTGGCGGTCATCGCCTCGGCGCTGGGCGGGCTGGCGGCGGCGTTGGCGACGGCGGCGGCGTGGCGGCTGTCCCGGCAGTGGCTGTGGACGGCGGTGGCGGCGGCGCTGGTTGTGTTCACGCCGGTGGCGGCGCGCGTCGGCCACAGCGAGTCGGCGTTCGTCGTCGCGCAGCTGCTGGTGGCGCTGGGCCTGTGGCTGGCGACGCACCGCGCGCGGCAGCCGGCGCTGGCGGTGGTGCTGGCGCTGCTGGCGCTCGGCCACCCGGTGGGCATTGGGCTGGCGGTGGGCGTGTTCCTGCTGGCGCTGGCGGTGGGCATCGAGGCGCCGCAGTTCGCGCTGCCGCAGGCGCTGTGGCCGCTGCTGGCGCTCGGCGTCGCGGCGGGGCTCGAGCTGCTCACAACGCAGACGGGCGTGGCCGACCGCCTGACCTACGCGACCCAGCTGCACATCCCGCTGCCAACGCTGCCGCACGAATACTGGCTCTGGCTGCAAGCGGGCTACGCGCCGCGCGCGGCGGCGGTGGCGGGGCTGGCCGGGCTGTGGTCGTTTGGCCGCGTGTTTGCCGACCGCGGGCGCTGGCTTGTGCTGGCGCTGGCGACGCTCGGCGTGCTGGCGGCGGCGCTGACCGGGCTGCTCGTGACGGCGTGCGTGACCGATGGCCTGCGCTATCAGGCGCCGTTCGCGCCGGTGCTGGCGGTGCTCGTGGCGCGCGCCGGTCAGGGGCTGGCCGGGACGCTGACGGGGCGCGTCGCGGCGATTGCGCTCTGGCTGGCGGTGGTGGCGGGCTTTGCGCAGCTGGACGCCGGGCGGACGCTCGACGCCCAGGGCCAGGCCTACGTGGACCTGCGGCAAGCGCTGGCCAAGCTGCGCGGCGATGTCTGGCTTGTGGCGCCGGATCGCGCGGCGGGCCACGAGCGCGTCGTCGTGCAGGTGCCCGCCGGCAAGCTGGCACAGGACGGCGCGACGCTGCGCACGCTGCTGGCCGAGGACGTGCGCACGGCCTGCCAGGCCCACACGCCGCTGCCGCCGCAGGCCTTTGTCTGGCTGGACCCCGTGTGCGCCGCGCGCGTGCCCGCGGGCGCGCCGCTGCCGTGTGCCGCGCTGGAGCCGCTGGCGGGCGAGACGGTGGCGCAGTTCAGCGTGCAGCCGCTGCCGCCGCCCGGGGCCGAGGGCATGGCGGGGGAGTTCAACAATTATCCGCCGGGGGCGGTGGTGGCGCGGCTGGCGCGCGTGCGATGTGAGTGAGGCGCCTGGCCGCCATGCGCCGCATCGGTCGCGCGGAGGCCGCCGCCCTGCCCGCCCGACGCGGAATCCACCCGCCGGGGTCAAGACTGGTCGCGCTGAGGTCCGGAACGGACTTGCTGAGGTCCACGATGGATGCGCTGAGGTCCAGAATCGCCTCGCCTGCGCACGGAACGCGTCCGCCTGAGTGCCGGATGGCCACGGCTGGGTCGAAAATGGCGACGCCTGGGTCCAGAACGCGCGCGCTGGGGTGCACGATCGCCGCGCCGAGGACCGGAACGCCAGAACTGTACGCAACTCGGAGCGCGCCCGACACCCAAGGCAGCGTCCCTGCGCGCCCGGTGCTTGCGGGCGAGGCGCAAGTTGGCCCTCAAACCCGCAAGCCACGCGCTCCTGCCCTGAGGGCGGTCGCAAGCTCGACCTCGTGCACCCGGGACTGAAGTCCCGGGC
>CAIPXZ010000511.1 GCA_903869075.1 uncultured Myxococcales bacterium
ACAAACTCTAAGACTGGATGCTTACAGCACTTCCGGGGCGAGCGAGACGATCTTCATGAAGCGCTTGGCGCGCAATTCACGAGCGACTGGCCCGAAGATACGGGTGCCGACCGGCTCCTTGTTGTTGTTGATGACCACGGCGGCGTTGCCATCGAACTTGATGTAGCTGCCGTCCTCGCGGCCGACTTCCTTGGTCGTGCGGACGATGACGGCCTTGACCACGTCGCCCTTCTTGACCTTGGACTTCGGCAACGCTTCGCGCACGGCGCAGACGATGATGTCGCCCAGCGACGCGTACTTGCGCTTGGAGCCGCCGAGCACCTTGATGCAGCGGAGGCGGCGGGCGCCGGAGTTGTCGGCAACGTTCAGGTAGGATTCGGTCTGGATCATGATACACCTCGGGCAGTCGTTCGGGGGCGGTCGCCCCGGACTCGGATCTTGTCTGAACTACGCTTCTTTCTTGCGCAGCGTGCTCAGGTAGCGCCAGCGCTTGTGCTTCGACATCGGGCGGCATTCTTCAATGACAACCTGGTCGCCGACGCTGCAGGCGCCATGCTCGTCGTGCGCCATGTACTTCTTGCTGTGGCGAACGTACTTGCGGTACTTCGGGTGCAAGAAGAGGCGGGTGACGCTGACAACCGCGGTCTTGTCCATCGCCGTGGAAACGACGATGCCGGTGGCGGTGCGGCGGTGACGCGCCTTTTGCGCGCCTTCCTCGGCGGCGGGGGCTTCGATGATGTCGGTCTCGGTAGCGACCATGGTGAATCCTTACAGTGAGTCAGAGTGAGTCAGGAGGCTCGAGTGATTACTCCGCGGCCGCCGGGTGGTTGATGACCAGTTCCAGTTCGCGCAGGCGGGTCAGCACGCGCGCCAGCTCGCGGCGCGCGGTGCGCAGCTTGATGGGGCTCTGCAGCTGACCGGTGTGGTGCTGGAAACGCAGGCGAAACAGCTCGTCGCGCAGCTCCGATTCCTTGCGGCGCAGTTCGACGTCCGTCATTTCGCTAATCACGCTCGATGCCATGGTATCCTCTCAATCTTCCGAAAAACGTAACAATCTCTGGCGGTGCGACGCAGCCCAGGGCTACGCGATCTCGCCGCGCGCGACGACCTTGCACTTGAGGGGCAGCTTGTACGCGGCCTGCTCGAGCGCCTGCCGGGTGAATTCCGCGTCATCCGACTGGATTTCATACAGCATGGTACCCGGCTGCACGACGGCAACCCAGTGATCCGGCGGCCCCTTACCTTTACCCATGCGGGTTTCGGCGGGCTTCTTGGTGACCGGCTTCTGCGGGAAGATGCGAATCCACACCTTCGAGCCGCGCTTCACCTTGCGCGTCATGGAAATACGCGCCGCTTCGATTTGCCGGCTCGTCAAGTAGCCGCACTCGATGGCCATCAGGCCAAAGTCGCCGTACGACACGTCATTGCCGGTCTGCGCGTGACCGCGCAGATCGCTCTTCATCACTTTGCGCCACTGTACGCGCTTCGGTGCCAACATGGCTAACTCCTTAAACGAACGTCAAAATCGAACTAGTTCTTGACCGCCAGCCTAGTTTTTCACGGACAGGGCGTTGGGGCGATCCGGCAAGATGTCGCCGTGGTAGATCCAGGTCTTGACGCCGATGGCGCCGTACGTGGTCTTCGCGGTCGTCTCGCCGTACTGGATGTCCGCACGCAGCGTGTGCAGCGGAACCCGGCCTTCGCGGTACCATTCGTAGCGGGCGATTTCCGCGCCGCCCAAGCGACCCGAGCACGCAACGCGGATGCCCTTGATGCCGAACTTCTGCGCGGCCTGCATGGCCTTGCGCATCGCGCGGCGGAACGCAACGCGGCGTTCCAGCTGCGTGGCGATCGACTCAGCGACAAGCTGCGCATCGGTCTCCGCGCGGCGGATCTCGTGGATCGACAGCACGATCTCGCCGGCGGCGATCTTCTGCAGATCGGCCTTCAGCTTCTCGGCTTCCTTGCCCTTGGGCCCGATCAGGATGCCCGGACGCGCGGTGTGCACGCCGACGCGGATCTGGCGCGCGCGGCGCTCGATGTCGACGCGTGCGATGCCCGCGTGGAACATCTTCTTCTTGATGGTCTTGCGGATCAGCAGATCCTCGTGCAACCACTTGGCGTAGTTCTTCTCTTCGAACCACTTGGAGTTCCAGGTCCGAATCACGCCGAGGCGAAGACCATTTGGATGACTTTTCTGTCCCACGAGTTCCTCCAGAAACCTGAGTACGGACTGTTCCGTACGAGCGGCAAGCTGCCGAGAATTGTCTTACTTCACGCCGACTTCGAGCGTCACATGGCTCGACTTCTTCAAGATCTTGGTGGCGCGGCCCTGCGCACGCGGCGTGAACCGCTTGAGCATCCGCGCCTGGTCCACATACACGCTCTTGACGACGAGCGTATCGACGTCCAGCACGCCTTCCTGGCGAACGTTGGCCACGGCGCTTTCCAGCAGCTTGCGCACCGGCTCCGCGCCGAGCTTCACGAGGAAGCGCAGGATGTCCGAGGCTTGCGCCACCGGCTTGTCGCGGATCAGGTCCACAACCACGCGCACTTTGCGGGGCGCGATGTTCAGATTACGCAGGTAGACAACGTTGCTGGCCATTTCAAACCTCTATCGTTTCGGTACATGCCGGCGATCGCCGCACAGGTACATTCGCCCGTCGCGGGCAAGGACGGAGCCCTGCCCCTACTTCTTCTTGGCCTTCTTGTCGGCCGAGTGACCAAAGAACGTGCGCGTCGGCGAGAACTCGCCCAGCTTGTGGCCGACCATGTTCTCGGTGACGAACACCGGGATGAACTTCTTGCCGTTGTGGACCATGAAGTTCAGACCGACGAAGTCCGGGAACACCGTCGAACGCCGCGACCAGGTCTTGATCGGCCGCTTGTTGCTCGTACGGTTCGCTTCCTCGACCTTCTCTTTGAGATGCCCGTCGATGAAGGGACCCTTTTTAATCGAACGCGCCATGTGAATCCTCGTGCCTTGCTGTCAGTTCTTCGAAAAAACCGTTGGTGACTTAGTCGCTTAGCGCTTGCCCTTGGGCCGGCGCGAAACGATGAGGCGATCCGTGCGCTTGTCCTGGCGCGTCTTCGGACCCTTGGTCTTCCAGCCCCACGGGCTGGTCGGATGCCGACCACCCGACGTACGACCTTCACCACCACCGTGCGGGTGATCGACCGGGTTCATGGCAACGCCGCGCGTCTGCGGGCGGATGCCGAGCCAGCGGGTACGGCCCGCCTTGCCCAGGTTGATCTTGTCGTGGTCGATGTTGCCCGTCTGACCGATGGTCGCGCGGCAATCCCGGCCCACTTTGCGGAGCTCGCCCGACGGCAGGCGGAGCAACGCGTGCTTGCCTTCTTTCGCCATCAGCTGCGCCGCGGTACCAGCCGAGCGGCACATCTGCGCGCCCTTGCCC
>CAIPXZ010000512.1 GCA_903869075.1 uncultured Myxococcales bacterium
GCCGCCGCGACCGCCGACGCGCAGCGCCGTGACCTCCGCGTGCGTGACGACCTCGACGCCCTGGACCTGCGCCGCCGGGATCTGCACCTGCGCCGTGCCCTGCTTGGCGTTGTTGGGACAGCCGAGGTTGCACAAGCTCGAGCCGCGGCAGCCGCGGACGTTGATCGGAAATTGCCGCGCTTCCCAGCCGAGCGCCTTGCAGCCGCTCTGGAATAGCCGGTTGTTTTCATTGATCAAATCGTCCGGAATGAAGCCGGCGCCGTTCTGCACCGCGTACTTTGCCGTCCGCGTCACCACGTCGCTGTAGCTCAGCCCCGGCAGCTTCCAGCCGGCGATCACCCGCTCCGGCGGCGTCATGGAGGTGCCGGTGTAGACAAGCGTCGAACCGCCGAGGCCTTCGGCATAAGCGAGCGTCACCGTGCGATCTTCGGTCGGGTGCGCGCCGCCCTGGGCGTAATGCAGCGCCGCCGAGTCGATCTCCGCGCCGGTCAGCTGCTTGGGGTCGATGCGCGCGCCTTTTTCAAGCAAAAGCACGCGCTTGCCGGCCGCGACAAGCGGTGCCAGGACAGCCGCGACGGTGCCGCCGCCCGCGCCCGAGCCGATGATGACGACGTCGGCGTGAATCGTGTTGTTCATGTCAGTGCTCCCGCTTGCCCGCCGGCCACGCGTCCCAGCCCGCGACGTTGGGCCGGTAACCCAGCTTCGCCTGCACCGCCGGGTCGCCATACCAGCCCAAAAACAGCAGCGTGCGCAGGCCCCACAGGCCCAAACGCAGCTTTGTCACGCGCGAATCCTGCAGCCCTTCCAGCACGCGCTGGCGCTGCGCCGGCGTCAGCGTGCCCATGGTCCGCAGGTGCGTGAACAGCGGCAGCCACCACAGGATCCGCACGAACAGCCGCAGCTGCCGCTGCAGCGCCACCGGCTCGGACGCCAGCCGCTCGTCCACGCGCGCCAGCACGGGCGCGAGCTGCGCCAGCGTCAGCCCGGCGGTCGCCGGCACAAAAGTCGCGAGGATCGGCTGAATTTGCCGGGCCAGCGGCTGCAACACGCTTGGGGTCGTCATGGGAAGCGCCTCCTGAGGGCGTTGAGGATCGCCCGCAAAAAGCCCATTGACTACAGTGATTTGTCATGCGCTTGTCACGCGGCGCGGCGTTTTGACCCTTGCGCGCGCGCGGCAAAAGCCGTACACCCCCGCGGCGATTTTGCGGTCCGTTTGAGGGTGTGATGCTGACTGTTGCTGATGTTTCCAAGACTTACTCTGGCAAGAAGCTGTTCATCGACGTCACGACGTCGTTTGCGCCGGGCAACCGCTACGGCTTGACCGGACCCAACGGCGCCGGCAAGTCGACGTTCATGAAGATCCTCGAAGGCCAGCTGGAGCCCGACAACGGCACCGTGTCGCGGCCGCGCAAGACCACGTATTTGAAACAGGATCACTCGGCGTACAATGAGCACACGGTCATCGATACGGTGATGATGGGCAACGCCGCGCTGTGGGAGGCGATGGTCGAGCGCAACAAGATTTACGAGTCGGGCGACGAGAGCGATGAAGCCGGCATGCGCCTGGCGGAACTGGAGGGCGTCGTCGCCGAAGAGAACGGCTACATGGCCGAGAGCGAGGCCGAAGAACTGCTGCAAGGCCTTGGCATTGAGGCGGAATTCTACCAAACGCTGATGTCGGAGATGTCGGGCGGCAACAAGGTCCGCGTGCTGCTGGCGCAGGCGCTGTTCGGCAATCCGGACTGCCTGCTGCTCGATGAGCCGACGAATCACCTGGATCTGGACACGATCGAGTGGCTGGAGGAATTTCTCTACAGCTACAGCGGCGTTTTGATTGTGATTTCCCACGATCGCCGCTTCCTCAACGACGTCTGCACGCACATCGCCGACATCGACTTCGAGACCATCATCACCTACCCCGGCAACTACGACGACATGGTCCGCACCAAGGGCGCCGTGCGCGAGCGGCAGGTCGTGCAGAACAATGCGCGGGAGAAAAAGATCAAGGATCTCCAAGACTTTATCTCCAAATTCTCGGCCGGCACGCGCGCCACGCAGGTGCAGTCGCGCAAGAAGATGGTCGAGAAGCTGGCGCCGGCGGACGTCAAGCGCTCGAACATCGCGCGGCCGTTCATCCGCTTCGACATTGCCCGCGAATCGGGCAAACATGTCGTCGACATTCAGGATTTGGCCAAGGACTGGGGCGAAGGCCCGCTGTTCAAGCACTTCCGCAGCCATGTGAACCGCGGCGATCGCATCGGCTTGATCGGCAAGGACGGCATGGGCAAGACCACGCTGATCAAGATGCTGCTGGGCGAATACCCGGTCGAGACCGGCAAGATCGAGTGGGGTCACGAGACGAACATCGGCAACTTGCCGCAGGAACACGAGGGCACGATCGAGGCGGGCAAGAGCATCGACCGCTGGCTGCACGACTACAAGCCGCAGGCGGATCTGGAAGAAATTCGCGGACTTCTGGGGCGCATGCTGTTCCGCGGCGACGAGGGCTTGAAGGCGACCGCGACGCTTTCCGGCGGTGAGCGCGTGCGGATGCTGTTCTGCAAGCTCATGCTGCTCAAGCACAATGTGCTGATCC
>CAIPXZ010000513.1 GCA_903869075.1 uncultured Myxococcales bacterium
CACGACCTCGATCCGGTCGCCGACCACGCGGCCCAGCGCCGTGCGCGTCGGCATGAAGCGATTGCGCAAGGTCACGTATTGATTGGGATACAGCCGGTCGCTCAGCCCCGCCCACGGCACGCCACCCTCGGTGTAGACCGCGTCGATGGCCTCCGGGTCGACGTCCAGCTCGACGGTGCCGGAGAACAGCTCAGCCAGGTCAACGCCCTCGCGGTCGTAGTCCTCAGCGTGAATGTTCAACGCATCCGCGCGGATACGCAGGTTCGTGTCCTTGGTGACGAACACAACCGGCACGTCCGGCTCGGTCTCGACGAGGTAGACCGCCGCCGCGAGGATCGAGTCATCCATCGGCCGCGACACCGAAAATTCCGGCGGCAGCCGCGACTTGCCGAGCACAACGCGGATGATGCCCTGCCCCGGCAGCGGCACGCCCTCGCGCAGGTTGCCGGTCTCGCGATACGTGTCAATTTCCCGAGCGATTCTGCGGGCATTGCGCCCCAGCTCGCTCTGGTCCTTCTTGAACATGTCCAGCTCTTCGATGACCGAGATCGGGATGTTCACGATGTTGTCGGCGAACGCCCGCAAGCAGTTGCTGTCGTGGAGCAGGACGTTGGTGTCGAGGACGAAGTTTTTGCGCATGGTTCTCCGGGTGAGAAAGGTGGCCAAGTCACAGTGGCATACGGGGATCGGTGCGTCAATGCGACCGCGCCGGTTTGCCCGCCTTGACCACGCCCGCGCGCGCGCGCACGCTGCCGCAAGCGCTGGAACCGCAGCGCGCGAGGTGGCCAATGGCAGATTTGTTGATTTATGGCGCGTATGGCTACACCGGTGAGCTGATGGTGGCGCAGGCGGTGGCGTGCGGCCTGTCCCCGATTCTCGCCGGACGGCGCGGGGATGCCCTGCGCGCGCTGGCGGAGCCGCTGGGCCTGCGCTGGCGGGTCGCGGACCTGTCGACGGGCGCGCTGGACGCGGCGCTGGCGGGCGTCGGCGTTGTGCTGCACTGCGCCGGGCCGTTCTCGCGCACGGCCAAGCCGATGATTGAGGCGTGCCTGCGCAACAAGGCGACGTACCTCGATATCACCGGGGAGATCGCGGTGTTTGAGCTGGCGGCGCGCTATGACGCGCAGGCGCTGGCGGCGGGCGTCACCGTCATGCCCGGCGTGGGTTTTGACGTGGTGCCGAGCGATTGCCTGGCGGCGCACCTGAAGGCGCGGCTGCCGTCGGCGCAGCACCTGGCGCTGGGCTTCCAGTCCAACGGCCGGACGTCGCACGGCACGGCGTCGACGATGGTCGAGAACATCGACGCCGGCGGCGCGATCCGCCGCGACGGCAAGATTGTCCAAGTGCCATCGGCGTTTGCGACGCGCACCATCGACTTCGGCCTCGGCGCGACCGGCGGCGTCACAATCCCCTGGGGCGACGTCTCAACGGCGTTCTACACCACCGGCATCCCCAACATCGCCGTCTTCATCGCGCTGCCGCTCAGCGCGCGGCTTGGGCTGCATTTCAGCCGCGTGCTCAAGCCCATCCTCGGTCTGGCGTGGGTCAAGGCGCGGCTGCAGGCGAAGATCGACGCCGGTCCGCGCGGTCCGACGCCGGCGCAACGGGCGCGAAGCCGCAGCTATCTTTGGGGCGAAGTGACTGATTCTGCTGGGCAAAAGCGCGTTTCGCGGCTGCAGACGCCCGATGGCTACACGCTGACGGCGCTGGCGGGCGTGGCGATTGCCGAAGCCGCGCTGGCCGGCAAGCTGCCCGCCGGGTTCCAGACGCCGGCGAAGGCGCTCGGCGCCGATTTCGTGCTGACCCTGCCGGACGTGACGCGCACCGACGAACCCTAATCGCTTGTTCTGAATTGATTTTCTGCCGCTACTGGCAGGCGTTCTGCGTGCACGCCAGCAGCGCTTGCGCCGCCGTCGTCGCAGCCGGATCGGCGGTGCAGGCGGCCTCACACGTCGCGTCCGCGGCGCAGGCTTGCAGGCACGTGCGCTGCGCCGGGCAGCCGTTTGTCGTCTGGCAGGTCAGCGCCGCTTGCAGGCACAGCGCGCTCTCGCAGCCGGCGGCGCAGGTCGCGTACTCGGGCGTGGCGGGCACGCACGGCTTGCCAATCCAGCCGTTGCCGACGCACTGGGCGTTGCGGCACCACTGCACGTTGAGCCAGAGCTGGACGCTTGTGGCGAAGCTGGGCGAGGTCGTCGGCAGCAAGCAGGCGAGCGTGCACTCGGGCGTGCTGCACGCGTCGGCGCAGGCTTTGATGGCGATGCAGCCGTCGTCGCCGGGGTTGCACGCCGTCATCGCATCGACGCAGACCTTGGAGGTGCAGGTGTCGGTGCAGGCGCCGTCGCCGACCGCGCACTGGCCGCCAGCCGTCGAGCAGTCCGCCGGGCACGCGGAGACGGTCTCGGTCGCGGCGCAGATGCCGTCGCCGCAGGGCTTGGTCGGCAGGCAAGTGCCGCCGGTGCAGGCTTTGGCGGTGCCGCAGCCGCTGCCGTTGCCGAGGATCGTCCAGCTGGGACCGCTGACCGGGTCGCACGAGTCGATTGTGCAGTCGTTGCCGTCGTCGACCGACACGTCCAGGGAGCCGCCGCAGGTGCCACCGCTGCAGGCTTCCGAGTACGTGCAGGCGTTGCCGTCATTGCACTTGGCGGTGTTGTTGGTGTGGACGCAGCCTTTCTTGGCATCGCAGGCGTCGTCGGTGCAGGCGTTGCCGTCGTCGCATGCGCTCGGCGGTGCTTTGCAGACGCCCGCGGCGCAGATGCCGCTGGTGGCGCACGTGCCGTCGATCTTGCACGTCGTGGCGGCGTTGGGCGTGTGGATGCAGCCGGTGCCGGCAACGCAGGCGTCGTCTGTGCACTCGTTCTTGTCGTCGCAGGTGTTCGGCACGCCGACGCAGGTGCCGTCCGCCGGGTTTGTCACGCCGTCGCACTTGTCCTTGTCGGTGCACGGGTCGCCGTCGTCGCACGGCGCGCCGTCGTGGGCGACGGTCTGGCAGCCGCCCAAAAACTCGATGCATGCCGTGATGTTGCACGGGTTGGTGCCCGGATCGCAGACCGTCGGCGTGCCGACGCAGGTGCCGCTGACGCACTTGTCGTTCGTCGTACAGTGCTTCTGGCCATCGTCGCAGGCGGCGCCCTCGCTCAGCGCGGTGAAGACGCAGCCGGCGGGCGTCGTGCCATCGCAAGTATCCGCCGTGCAAGGATTTTTGTCATCGCACTTGAGCGCCTCGCCCTTGCACTGCGTGCCGGTGCAGACGTCGCCGATTGTGCAGGTGTTGCCGTCGTCGCAGTCACACGCCAGGTTCTTCAGCTTGCCGCAGGTCTTCGGCAGCGCTGTGCCGACAGTCGGGCAGCCGCTCGCCGGGTCGCAGACCTCCACGGTGCACGGGTTGGAGTCGTCGCAGACAACCGGCACGGTGATGCAGGCGCCGGCTTTGCACGTCGTCGAGACCGCGCACTTGTCGTCCACGCCCAGGCACGCCTGGCCATCGGCGACGGGCGTGGCCACGCACAGCCGGGTGTTCATGTCGCAGGTCGCAATGTGGCACGGGTCGTTGAACGCCGCGCAGTCGTTGTCGGTCTTGCAGCCGAGCTGCGGCACATCTGCCGCGGGCACATCGCTCGCCGCATCTTTGGCATCGCCCTTGGCATCGCCGCTGGTAGCGCTGACGTCGCCGGCGTCATCCACCGTGTCATCGGTCGCCGCGTCATCGCTGCTGGCGCCGCCGTCCACGTCGCGACGCGTCGGCAGGCAGCCGTTCAGCAGCCCAAGCAGCACAAGCCATGGCAAGACGTGCTTCATTTGGCTTTGCAAATCCCCTTGGCGCAGACCGAGCTGTTGCCGCAATCCGTGCCGTCCGCCGCGAGCGTGTGCGTGCAGCCGTCGCCGTCATTGCACTTGACCGGTCCCGGCTTGGCGGTGGGCACGAACGTGCAGCCCACGGAGCCATAGCAGGCGTCGTCCGTGCACGGGTTGGCGTCGTTGCAGGTCAGCGTCGTGCCCGTGCAGACGGGCTTGGCGTTGCCGTCGCAGGTGCCGTTGGACAGGCACAGATCGCCGCAGGCCGCGCCCTTGGCGAGCGGTGTCGGTGAGCCGCAAGTGCCGTTGGCGGGGTTGCACTTGACGGTCATGCAGACCTTTGTGGTGGTGCACAGCGGCGAGGTCACGCACGTCGGCAAGTCCACGCCGTCGGTGCCGGCGACGAGCTTGCACGTGCCCGGGTTGCACTTGTCCGAGCCGCATACAACGTTGCCGGGGATGAACGTGTTCGTGCACTTGCCCTGAACGTCGTCAAAATTGTCGTCGGTGCACGGGTTCTTGTCGTCGCAGTCGGCGGCGATACCGCACGTGCCCTTGTCGCAAAAGCCGAGGTAGCCCGCGGCGTTACCGGAGCAGGCGATGGGTGTGGCGGCGACGTAGGCGAACGGCGTGTGCGTGCAGAGTCCGGTGATGCTGGTCGACGTGTCGCCGCTCGGGTTGCAGCTGTCGGTGGTGCACGGGTCGTGGTCGTCGCAGTACGGCAAAACCTGCGTGCCCGTGCAGGTGCCATCGGCGTTGCAGTGGTCGCTGAACGTGCAGGGATTGCCGTCCAGGCACGGCACATTGACGCTGACCGTGTGTGCGCAGACGCCGTTGTTGCAGGAGTCGAGCGTGCAGGGGGACTTGACCGGGTCGTCGGCGCAGTTGAGAGCGCTGCCGCCGGCACACGCGCCGGTCGCGTCGCATTTTTGCCCGGTCAGGCACTTGTCCGTGACGCACGGCGTGTCGACGTCCAGCAGCGCGTAGGCGCACAGCCCGGTGTCCAGCGCGCACGTCGGCGTTGCGTGACACGGCAAGGCGGGCAGCACGGCGCAGTCGGCGTCCGCTTTGCAGCCCAGCGTGGCGATGTCACCGGTCACGGGCACGTCGTCGTCCACACCGGTCGCGTCGTCGGCGCCATCCAGCGCCGCGTCCGTCGCACCGTCCGCTTGGCCATCGACTTTGGCGTCATTCTTGCCGGTATCGGCCTTGCCGGTGTCAGCGACGACGTCGGTCAGCGGATCGTTGGCGCGCTCGCCCGGCAGGCACCCCGGCAGCAGCCCAAGGCCCAGCAGCAGCGCAATCGGCAGGTGGGCTGGCAGCAGGCGCTGGACGACGTGCATGAAACTCCAAAATCGCGTCTGGCCAACACAATCCCGCCGCGGGAGGCCAACTTCTGGCAGTTTAGCCGTTCAGGCGGCAGGCGTCCATTGCCAAAGCCGTGGCGACAAACCAAGATCGCGCTCGGCGCGCCGGTTGGCGCCAATCGGCTGCCCCTGATGCGCTTGCGACTCCTGCCGCTGCTGTGCCTTCTCGCCTGCGCATGCGGGCGCGCGGCCGATCGCGGCGCTGAGCTGTTGGCGGAGCCGCTGCCGGCCGGTCGCCACCTGAGCTTCGCGTCCGGCGGCATGGAATTCCTCGATCCCGCGAAGATCGCCGAGACCGCCGGCCATCACCTGATGATGAACGTTTTTGAGGGCTTGTACGTCTACAACCGCGGCGACGGGCCGCCGGTGCCGTCGATGGCGGAGCGCCATGAAGTGTCCGCCGATGGCAAGACGTGGACGGTGCACCTGCGGCCGGGCGTGACGTGGTCGGACGGCGTGGCGATTACTGCCGACGATTTCGTCTGGAGCTGGCGACGGGTGCTGGATCCCAAGACTGGCTCCAGAGCCGCGCAATTGCTGTGGTTTTTGGAAGGCGCGCAGGCCTTCAACGAAGGCGCGGTCACCGACCCGGAGACCGTCGGCGTACACGCGCTGGATGCGCGGACGCTGGTGATTCGCCTGAAGAATCCGACGCCGTTCTTTCTCGATCTGCTCTGCGAGATGCAGTTCGTGCCGACGCCGCGCCACGTCGTCGCGCGCTGGGGCGACGCGTGGTCGCGGCCGGAGCATATTGTATCCAATGGCCCGTTTTTGCTGGTGAAACATGAGGACCGGGTGATTTCGGAGCTCGTCAAGAACCCGCGGTACTGGGACGCGGCGAACGTCTGGCTGGAGAAAATCAGCGTTTTGCATACGGAATCCGACCAGACGGCGTTTGACTGGTACGAGGTCGGCAAGACGCAGTGGCAGGGCGACACGTCGCTGCCGGTGGACCGCGCGCCGGGCCTGCGCGCATCGGGAAGACCTGATTTTCACAGCGATCCCAAGCTCTGCTCGTACTATTTCAGCGTCCGCGTCGACCGCCCGCCGATGGACGACGTGCGCGTGCGCAAAGCGGTGAATCTGGCCATCGACAAGGAGCGGTTGGCGCTGCACATCCTGCGCGGCGGCCAGCCGGTGGCGACAAACACGGTGCCGGATCTTTTCCGTACGAGCCACGGCTACACACCGTTCCAGGGCGACGGTTTTGACCCCGAGCGCGGGCGGCAGCTGCTGGCGGACGCTGGCCACCCGCAAGGCCGCGGGCTGGCACCGATCACGCTGTACTTCAATACCGGCGAAGGCCATCGTTTGATTGCGGAATTCGTCCAGCGCAACCTGCAGGAAAACCTCGGCGTGCAGGTCCAGCTGGCGAACATGGAGTGGGGCACGCTATTGAAGACGCTGCTGGCAGGGGATTTCGCCATCGGTCGCTCGTCCTGGTGCGCGGACTACCCGGATCCCTTGACGTTTTTGGAGGTATTTCACAGCCAATCCAAGGCCAACTACTCGGGCTACAAGTCGGCGGAGTACGACGGCGTGCTGGCGGCGATCCAGGCCGAGCCGGACATGACCCGACGCAATGTGCTGTTGCGGCGCGCCGAGGAAATCCTCGATCGCGACCTGCCGCTGACGCCGCTGTACCACTACACCTGGTCGTACCTGCTGCGGCCGTTCGTGCTCGGTTACGAGCGGCACGCCCAGGACATGCATCCGCTCAAGTACATCCGCTGGGCGACGCCGGACGAGTGGGCGCGGATCCGCCGCGGTGCGGTCGTGACCCTGCCGCCGCTGCCGGGAGGCCAATAGCCGATGGCACGCTACCTGTTGCATCGGCTCCTCGCCGGGCTGCTGACGCTGTGGGTCGTCGCGTCTCTGGCGTTTGGCCTGATGCGCCTGGCGCCGGGCGGGCCGTTTCAGAAAGACAAACCGCTGGCGCCGGCGGTGGAGGCGAACCTGCGGCGGACTTTTGGCTTGGCCGCCGACGTGCCGAGCCCCGCGGCGGGGACGCTCGTGCGGTTCCTGGTGCGGCCGGGCCAGCAGGTCGCGGCGGGCGCGCCGCTGGCGGAAATTCGCTTGGAAAACAATGTGCTGACACAGCCGTCGGCTTCGCGCGATCTGGCGGTGATCGCGCAAGTCGGCGCGCCTGGCCGCGTGCTGCGCGTCGGCGACCCGCTGCTGGCGCGCGCGACGTCGGGCTGGGAGCAGTACGGCCACGCGATGTGGAGCTATGCGCACCTTGATTTCGGCGTCACCTACGCGTCCGAGGGCGCGGACACGGTGCTGGCGACGCTGGCGCGGGCGTTTCCCGTCTCACTGGAACTGGGCATTTGGGCGCTGTTTTTGGCGCTGGTGGTCGGCGTGAGCGCGGGCCTCGTCTCCGGCTTGAAGCCCAACAGCCGGCTGGACCATGTGGCGATGACGGGCGCGCTGCTGGCGGTGTCGATGTCGTCCATCGTGCTCGGGCCGCTGTTCAAGCTGATTTTTTGCGTGCAGCTGCGCTGGCTGGACGTCGGCGGTTGGCAGCCGCTGGCTTTTGACTGGCCGCACGCGCAGGTCAAGATCCTGCCGGTGCTGACGCTGGGGCTGATTTACGCGGCGTGGTTTGCGCGGCTGACGCGTGCCGGCATGCTCGAGGTCATCCGCCAGGACTTCGTGCGGACCGCGCGCGCCAAGGGCCTGCCGGAGCGGCTTGTGGTGCTGCGCCACGCGTTTCGCGGCGCGATCCTGCCGGTCGTGAGCTTTTTGGGCCCGGCGCTGGCGGGCATCGTCACCGGCTCGACCGTCATCGAACAGGTGTTCCAGGTGCCGGGCGTCGGCGAATTCTTCGTGACCTCGGCGGTCAACCGCGACTATCCGATGGTGATGGGCACCGTCGTGCTGTACTCGTCGCTGCTGATCGCCGCGAATTTGTTCGTGGATCTGCTGCAAGCGGCGCTCGATCCGCGCGTGCGAGGCGACAATGGCTGAGCGCAGCCCGCGCGCCGAGGCCTTCCGCCGCTTTCGCCGCAACCGCCGCGCGTGGTTCGGCGCGTGGTTCGTCGCCGTCGTCGGACTGTGCGGACTGCTGGCGCCGCTGCTGGCGCAGCACGTGCTGCACCTGTCCGAGGACGAACAGCACACGTTTTGGGTGTTTGCGCCGCCGCTGACCCGCGATGTGGCCATCGACTACCCGACGTACGATGGCGACAAGCGGGTTTTTGCCCTGCTGGACACCGATCACGACGGCAAGCTGGCGTGCCGACGCACCGCCGCGGGCATCACCTGCCCGGAGCTGGAGACGGCGTGGTGGGCGGAGCGGTTCTTCGCTTTCCTGCACGATCTCAAGGACACAGCCCGCGATCACGATCTGCCGGTGGCCGGCAAGCGCGCCCCCGACGGCCGCATCAGCTTGCAGGAATACCCGCGGTCGGCGGCCGATTGGCACGACCCGCACGTGGCAGCGGCGGTGGCCAAGCTGCAGCTCTTTGGCCCGGGCGGTTTTGCCCAGCTGGACGCCGACAACGACGGCTTTCTGACGCGCGACGAGCTCATCGCCCGCACGCGCTGGTCACGGCTGCAAGCCCGCAAGCTGCTTGCGGATTTTGACGCCAACCACGACCTGGCGATCGACCGCGGCGAGTTTCCCGGCCAGCCGGAGCTGCGGACCTTCTGGCTGGGCACCGACCAAAAAGGCCGCGATCTGCTGGCGCGGCTGCTCTACGGCGCGCGGGTGTCGCTGGCGATCGCCCTGCTGGCGACGCTGATCAGCGTGCTCATCGGCGTCAGCTACGGCGCGCTGTCCGGTTGGCTGGGCGGCCGCTGGGACGGCCTGATGATGCGGATTGTCGACGTGCTGTACGGCCTGCCGTTCCTGTTCCTGGTGATTTTGCTGCTGGTTGTCGCCGGTCGCTCGACGGTCAACCTGTTCGTGGCGCTGGGCGCGGTCAGCTGGCTGTCGATGGCGCGGATCGTCCGCGGCCAGGTGCTGAGCCTGCGGCGGCGGCCATTTGTCGAAGCGGCGGTGGCGATGGGCGTCGGCCAGGCGCGCATCCTGTGGCGGCACATTTTGCCCAACGCGCTCGGGCCGATCGTCGTCTACGCCACGCTGTCGGTGCCGGCGGTGATCATCGAGGAGGCGTTCCTGAGCTTTCTCGGCCTCGGCGTGCAGCCGCCGGCGGCGAGCTGGGGCACGTTGATTTCCGAAGGCGCGCGGCTGATGGCGCAGCACCCGTGGCTGATTCTCTACCCGGGCGGGCTGCTGACGGCGACGCTTTTTGCGCTGCATTTTGTCGGCGACGGCCTGCGCGACGCCGTCGACCCACGCGGCGACTGACGCTGGCACACGAGCGGCTGGTTGGCGAAGCGCAGGTGCTGGCTCCAAGCCACCGCCGTCAGCGCCAAACGCACATTTTGCGGCGCGTTTTGGGCCTGCGCGCTCACGGCCGGCAGATCGACGGTCGCGGCAAAATCCGCTGTCTCGCCATCGACTTTCACGGTGTCGGCAAAGCCGCGGCCGACATTGGTCTGGACGTGCAGCGCGCCCTGGATGTCTGACCGCGCGACCTGGAACGTCTGGCACAGGTCGCCGCCGCAGCCCAACTGCAGGCTCAAGCCGCCGGTGCACAGCGTCGCCAGCGCGTAATCGCCGGGCGGCAAGCCGTCGAGCGTGATGCCGTGGCAGGTCAAAAGGATCGGCGTCAGCTCGCGATCCGGGACGAGAAATTCAAATGAAAACGCAGTACTTGTCGCGGAGACGATGGTGGTATCGACCGCCACCGCCTGGCCGCCCCGCGTCAGGCTGACGCCCTGGACGGCCAGCGTGCGCGTCGTCGCCCGCGGATCCTCGGCGATCGCGGTGCCGGAACAGCAGCCGGCCAGCAGCCAGAAGCCGCCGCAGCGCAAGGCGGCGGCGAACGAGCGACGGCGAAACAGGCTCAGCACGCGGCAACTCCACAACAGATTCGGCAAGATGGCCCGCGGCCGATGGTCGCCGCTGCCCACCGGCCGGTCAAGCACGCGCTCTGGCGGCGCCGCGCGGCGCAACCGCAGCTAGGCGTCACCCCGGACGACGACAACGCGCACCGGCGGCCCCGGCGCGATCTCGACCTGCGTCAAGCCGTAGTAAAGCTCGCCGTCCACCACCGGGTCGATCGTCCGGCCGTCACGCGCCACAACTTTCAGGTGCTGCGCCGGCCCCTGGAAGAAATTGTGGATATTGAACGGCCGCCCAGCCGACATCGCCGGCAAATTCTTGGCGATTTCAATGGGATGCACGTCACCACCTTGGACATGTAGCACGCCCGGCGCGGCCGCGCACGGGAAGAAACGGAAGATGCCGGCGATGTTGATGTCGATGGCGCCGACGTCGAGATCGCGGTACCAGCGCACCGATTTTTGCTCGCCGTCGACCCAGACGTCGAGCGGCTGCGGCTCAAAAATCGTGTCGCTGAAGTGGCGCCACGTCACCGGCAGCGGCACCCAGCGCAGCCCCGGCGACTGGAACGCCGCGGACGTCAGCGTCTTGGCCACCACCTGCACGACGCCCAGACCGCTCTGATTTTGCTGGGCATAAAACTTGTCGAACACCCGCTGCCCGGCGCCGGCGAGCGCGCAGGCAAAGCCGATCTTGTCGAACGGCTTGCCGGGAAAATCCGAGTCCGGGCCGTGTAAACCGCGCATCCGCAGGCTGTCCAAGGTCACGATTTGCGGCGCTTGCCCGGCGTGCAGCTGCTTGGCGAGCGCGACGATCAGGCTCTCCGTGTGGCCGACGACGCCGGCTTTGCGGCCGACAAAATCGATGGTCCCGGCGTTGGTCGGCATGATCGCCGGCAGTGGTCCAGTGTGACCGCGCTCCGCCAGCACCTGGTCCAACACGTTGACGAGCCAATGGAAAGCGCCGTCGCCGCCGTCCGCCAGCCAGTACGGCACGCCGGCGTCGAGGAATTCCCGCACGACGTCGGCGATCTCGCCGGTATGGTGCGTGCGCTTGACCAGGCCCAAATCGCCGACAAGCCGGCGCATCGTCTCGTAGCGCTCCGGATTCAAACGGTTTTTCTTGGAGTTCGGGTTGGTGATGACACCGATTTGCGGGGTGGCCATTGTCAGGTCCTACACGAGCGGAAGTTGGAATGGAATGCGCAGCACGTGGCACGGCTGGCCGCGCGCGGTCAGGCGCTGCGCCAGCGACTCAGCGCCCGCGCCCCACGCCAGCACCGCGCGGCACGACGCGCGCTGCACAAGCGTGTCCAGCACCGCGCCCGCCGGCCGCCGGCTGAACGGCAGACACGACACGTCAGCCGGCAGCGGCTGGCCCGGCTCCGCCACCGCGCACTGCGGCACCGTCCGCCACGCCAGCGGCAGCCGCGCGACCTGCGCGAGTGGCCACAGCAGCACGCCATCGGGCACGCGCCCGGGCGGCCGCGGCGCGAGGACCGGCAGCCGGGAACGCTCGACAAGCCGCTGCAGCGTGGGCGCAAGCCGCGGCGCGCCGTCCGTCCACAGCGCCAAATCCAGCGCCAGCAGCGGATCCTGCAGCAGCCACACCTGCGGCGGACCGGCCAGCGCCGCATGCAGCAGCGCACGCAACGCCGACGGCGGGTGGGTATGCGTGTCCGCCAGCGCGGCGTCCACCAGCAACACATCGGCGTCGCGCAGCTCCAACGGCGCGCAGGACGGCAGCGACTCCAGCACCGCTGAGCGCACCGCCAAAATCGTCTGCCCTTGACCGTGCAGGCGGGCGATCGCCCCGCCCAGCGACGCGCCGGACGGCAGCAGCTCCACCGCGCCGGCGCCCAGCTGGAACGGCTGGCCGTACGGCACCTGCAGCGCCCGGCCCGCCGTCAGCGCCGCCAGCGCCGCAGCTTGTGGAGTCGCCAGCACTTTCGCCCGCGCCGGCACCGCCACGTCGGCGTCGGTCAGCACGCACAGCGCGCCGGGCCGCGGCACATCCAGCCACAGCCGCGGCAGGCGACACGCCAACCCGCGCCGCCATCGCACTCCCGCCAGCTCATCGACAACCGTCATCGCGCGCCTCACCGGCCGCCGTTGTACCCGACACGCTTGCACTTCCACAACGCTTGGCACAGGATCGTCTGGATGACCACGCTGCCAACGCCGCCGCCAACTCCGAACGATTCCGCTGAGGTGCGCCCGCTGCGCCAGGCCGAGCTGGGCATGCAGCCGGGCGCGGATCGCTGGACGGACGCCGATTTGGTGCACGTGACCGGGATGGTCGACAACCCGGGGCTTTTCCTGCGGCTGTTCGCGTGGATTTTCTTCAAGCCGGTGACGTTTCCGGTCCGGCAAATCCAGGACCTGAAGGAGCTGTCGCAGGACGGCGTCCTCGTCTACACGATGCGCACGACCAGCTTGCTGGACTACCTGTACTTCAATTATGTGTTTCGCGACGCAGAGTTGCCGCTGGCGCACTTCTCCAACGGCGCGTCCATGCTGGCGTTCCAGCCCTGGCGCCGGGCGATCAGCGGCTGGTTCCGCCGGCGCGTGCTGCACCGTCCGCAACCGCCTGAGATTGAGGTGCTTTTTGGCCACCTGCGGCGCAAGCACGCGGTCCTGCTGTTCCTGCACCGCGTGTTCAGCCTGCTGGACCTGATCAACCCCAAGAGCGACACGCCGTACCTGACCGAGCTGATCGAAGCGCAGCGCACGCTGCCGTTTCCTATCTTTCTCGCGCCGCAACTGCTTGTGTGGCAACGCGATCCGGAGCGCAGCCGCACGCGCATCATCGACGAATTCTTTGGCGACCCCGACGCGCCGGGCCGCATCCGCAAGCTCTTGAGCTTTATCCTGAATCACCGCCGCGCGTTCGTGCAGTCGGGCGAGCCAGTCAACGTGCAGACCTTCCTGGCGGAGCACCCGAACCACCTGGACGACCGCTTGCTGGCGGAGCTGCTGCGCGTGCAGGTCGATCGCTCGTTCCAGGTCGAACAGCGGGTGATCCGCGGCGCGCCGATCAAGCCGCCGAAGCAGCTGCGCGAGGAAATTCTCAACGATCCCGAGGTGATGCACGATCTGGCGCGGCTTTCGGACGAGACCAAGAAGCCGGTCGCGGAGGTGCGCGCCGAGGCCAACGAAAACCTCAAGGAAATCGCGGCAGACTACAGCATGGGCATGCTCAGCGCGCTGTCGCTGTTCCTGACGCTGCTGTGGGCGCGGATTTACGAGGGCATTGAGGTCGATGAAGACGGCATGGAGCGGATCCGCGAAGCCGGGCGCAAGTCGCCGATCGTGATCGTGCCGAGCCACAAGAGCCACATCGACTACCTGCTGATCAGCTACCTGTTCTATCGCAACGGCTTGATTCCACCGCACATTGCCGCCGGCGCCAACCTGTCGTTCTTCCCGCTCGGCATCATCTTCCGCGGCTCCGGCGCGTTCTTCCTGCGCCGCAGCTTCCACGGCCAGCCGATCTACGCCTCGATTTTCCGCCATTATTTCCGCAAGTTGATCCGCGACGGCCACTGGCTTGAATTTTTCCTGGAAGGCGGTCGATCGCGCACCGGCAAGCTGCTGCCGCCGAAATTCGGCCTGCTCAAGCACGTGTTGGAAGCCGTCGCGGACGGGCTGCAGCCCGACGTCGTGCTGATGCCGACCAATTTTGGCTACGAGCGGCTGATCGAGGAAAAAGCCTACCGCAAGGAGCTGGAAGGCGGTGAAAAAAAGGCGGAATCGCCGGTCGAGGTGCTGAAGGCGACGTCGGTCCTCGTGCACAAGTACGGGCGGATTCGCATCCAGTTCGGCCAGCCGATGTCCGTGCGCGAGATCCTCGCCGAGAGCAACGCGCTGATGCCGGCGGCGACGCGCGATCCCAAGGCGTTCGATCGCGCGCTCAAGGTCTGCGGCTATCGCATCCTCGGCGGCATCAACGCCGCAGCGGTGGTGACGCCGACGTCGATCGTCGCCGCGGTGCTGCTGACCAAAGTGCAGCGCGGCATCGCGCGCAAGGACCTGCTCGTACGCGTCGGCTACCTGCTGGACGTCGCCAGCCGGCGCGGCGCTGTGCTGTCGGACCCGCTGAAGACCGCGCTGCGCAACCGCCGCGCGTACATCGTTGAGGCGGAGACCGCGGATCTGCACCGCCACGCCGAGTCGGGCGGCGTGCCGGAGCCGTTGGGCAAGACCGGCGAGCGGTCGCGGCGCATGGGCCAGGCTGTCGAGGGCATCGTCGACGAAGTGCTGAAGATGTTCGAGGCGGCGAAGTGGGTGCACGTCCGGCGGTTTGACGACCAGGACATCTACATCCCCAAGACCGAGGGTCGGCTGCATCTGGACTACTACAAAAACAACATGTTGCACCTGTTTGTGCCGGACGCGCTGCTGGCGTCGAGCGTGCTGGCGCTGCAAGTGCAGGCCGATGAGCTGGACCCGGAGGAGCTGGGCGACATGACCAAGTTCCTGTCCCGCCTGCTGAAATTCGAGTTCGTCTACGCCCCGGGCGTGTCGTTCGAGCAGATGTACGGCAACACGCTGCAAAGTTTTGAGGAGTCCAGCTGGCTGGTCCGGACGGCCAAAGGCAAGCTGCGCCTGCGGCCGACGGTGCTGCCGGTGGTGCGGTTGTATGCGAAGCTCGTACAAAACTTCATCGAGTCCTACGCGCTGATGGGCCGGGCGCTGTCGGCGCTGCAAAAAGGCCCGATGGCGGAAAAGGATTTTCTCGAGCACGTGCAAAACGAAGCCGCCAAGGCCTTCGAGCTGGGCGACGTGCAGTGCTACGAAGCGGTGTCGCGCGTCAACCTCGGCAACGCGCTGAAGATCTTCGTCGAGCAAGGCTTCGTGCGCTCGTATTCCGAGGGCAGCGGCAAAAAGCGCGTCAAGATGCTGACGGTCAAACACGGCGAGGGCACCGGCGTGCAGCTCGCCGGTTACGTGCAGCGAATCCGCGATCTTGCGGCGCCGTGGGGCATCGATCGCTGACTTCGGCCGCCACGACATTTCTTGCGCCGCGGTCTAGCCCCGCTCGCGGAACTTGTGCTAGCTTCCGCGCGTCTCGACCGGCTCCGTTCGCGCGAAGCTCACGTTGCCCGGTCGGCGGCGGCGTGAACGAATCAGCGTCTGGACTTTCTCCAGAAACGCAACGCGAGGAGTCAGTAACATGAGGTTGTATCCCGGCAAGGTCTCAGCGATCGCCAAAGACATGGTGGACGTGCTCAGTGCGAGCGGCGACATCGAAGTGCTGCCCGACTTGGTCGGCGAGGTCGTTCTGGACATCGAAAGCGTGCTGCGCGAGTACATCCGCGCCGATCGCGAAGTGACGGATCGCGCCCGGGACCTGATCTCGCGCGACGGCCTCGAGTTCAACCAGGTCAACAAGATCAAGCAGAAGCTCGCGGAAGAACGCGGCTTTGGCGTGGGCGATCGCGCTGTGGACTACCTGACCAAGCAAGTGATCGAAGCGCTGTTCCACAGCCGGCACGTCGAAGAAGTTTACGCGGAAGACCACACGCTGCGCAAAACGCTGCGGGACGTGATGAACCGCCACTTGCACGTGGACGATGACCTGGATCAGGAAGTTCGTCGTCGAATCAAGAACTTGCAGGAAGGCACCCAGAACTGGGAGGTCGAGTACCACAAGGTCATGCAGGACTTGAAGCGGCTGAAGGGCTTGGAAGGCTAGTTCAGCGCACAGGCAGAGATTGACGCGGGGCCGGACTCCGCGGATAACACGATCCCGGCGGCAGGCGGTCGGCGCGTCGGCCGGCTGGGCGTCTTGGGCGTACTGAGCAGCTTCAACCTACGAATTCCACGGCAAACCCATGGCTTTCCACCTCCATCGCGATGGCACATCGACAACCTTTGCGGTCGCCGAACTGCGGGAGATGGCGCGGCGGGGCGATTTGCCGCAGGACGAGTATGTGTACGTCGATGAAAAAGGCGAGTGGCTGTCTGCGGGTCAAGTGCCTGAATTGACGGGCGCTTGGAACATCGAAGAGAACGAGGCGACGGTCGCCGTGCAGCTGACGCCGGAGATGCTGGCGTCGATGGCCGGGCTGGAACTGCCGCCAAGCGAGATGGCGCCGATGGCGGCCGTGCGGCCGATTTCCGCGGTGCAGCCGAGCGCTGCGGGCCTGACGCGATCGCCCGATCGCCCCGGTGCCATCGCCGCCAAGAGCCACACCGACGACGAAGGCAGCGACAGCATCCCGACGGCGTTCATGCAGCTGCCCGAAGAGCTCAAGGGCGTGCCGCCGCCGGCGCCGCGCTCGGGCGCGCGCGTGGTGCTCAAGCCGGCGCTCGTGGCGCAGCCGGAAGAAGACTCGGCGACGGCGTATATGGCCCCGGTGTCGCTGCCGACCCATGGCGCCGCGAGCCAATCGCTGGCCGCCGCGCCCAACCAGGCGCTGGTGTCCACGCGTGATGCGCAAACGGCGCTGCTGCTGTCGATTGCCGGCGGCATCTTCGGCATCGACCGTTTCTACCTAGGCTATCGCGGCTTGGGCATCGCCAAACTCTTGACCGCCGGCGGCCTGCTGATTTGGTGGATCGTCGACATCGTGCTCCTGGCCACTGGCAAAATGACCGACGCGCAAGGCAAACCGCTGAAGCGCTGACCCGAGACCGCGCTCCACGGAGCGACCTGACTGACGTGGGCCAGATCAAGCCCCAAACGAGGAAGAAGATGCCGAACCTGCGACCGACCGCTTTTCTGGCGATGCTCACGCTGGTGGCTGCGACCCTGTCCGGCTGCTACAACACCTACCGCGTGCCGTCCGACGAATTTCGCCAGCTGCAGTCGGCGGGCGCGCTGATCGAGGATCAGAAAGCCGCGAGCGTGCTCTCGCCCGAGAAGATCGCCGAACTTGAAAAGCGCGGCGAGAACGACCTCGTGACGGTCACCGACGACAAGAACGAGAAGGTCGGCGTCAACCGCGACACGCGCCTGTTCGTGCGCTCGGAAGGCGGTCGCCGCTATCAGGTGACGGCGTTCAACTTCTCGATGGCTTCCAGCCAGCTCGTCGCGTCGGATCGCGATTACCTGCTGCCGCTCTCCGACGTCAAGTCCTTTGAAATCGACCACTTGTCCACCGGCAAGACCGTCGCGATGGTGTCCGCGGGCGTCATCCTCGCGACCGGCCTGATCGTGGGCATCATCGTGCTGTCGGGCAAGTCGACGTTGAACTGAGCCGGCTGGCTTGAAGCCCATGCCAGGTTCCAAGCGTCAACTCTGATGCTCGAGGACTTGGGCCGCGAGCGCGCCTCCCCGAATGCCAGATTCAAGGTGGCCCGCAGCGGAACGCGATGTGGATTCCCGACCTTGATCAGGGTGAACCGCCTGAAATGACTGCCGTTACCAATAGCGCCGTCCGCCAGCGCCCCTACCTCCTGCGCGGCCTGCTGGCTTTTGCGGCGCTTTGCGGCGTGGCCCTCGGCCTCTTCTACTTCGCCCTGCCCGGCCTGCTGACGGACAAGGTGACCGCCGGGCTGATCCAGCGGGCGCAAAAGCGCGGCATTGCGCTGACCATCGGCAAGACCTGGTTTGAGCCGCTGACGGCGCTGACGCTGGACAACGTCGAGATCCGCGACGCCGCGCACCCCGAAGTGCCGCCGATCGCGCGGATCGCCCGGCTGCAGGTGAAATACGAGGTCGGCGGCCTGTTTTCGCCCAAGGTTTACCTGCAGACCGTGCTGCTGCTGGCGCCGGACGTCTACGTGCGCCGCGAGGCGAACGGCGTCTGGAACGTGCAGAGCGTGTTGGACCGCCTGCTGAAGCCGCGCGACGACGACGAGGAAGCGCACGGCGGCGGCTGGCGCAAGTACGTGTCCAAGCACCTGCCGGACATCGAGATGCGGCAGTTGCGCGCGGCTTTTGACGATGAACACAGCCAGACGCCCGCCAAGCTGGCGGGGCTCGACCTGCACCACCTGCGGGTCTCGGACGCGGCGCTGAGCTTGAAGAACACGTCGGCGGTGGCGGAGACGCAGAACATCGTGCTGCAGGCCTCAGCGCGGGTGGCGGGGATGAGCGATGCCGTACAGCTGAGCGGCAAGCTGGACCGGCCGAGCGACGGCAAAGAGCTGGGCACGGGCGAGGTGACGCTGCGGCTGCCGGGTGAAATGGCTGTGGACATGGGCGGTTGGCGGGCGCAGGTCGGCCAGCTGACGGCGCGCACGGACGGCTCGGTGGCGCTGGGCCGTGTGCAGCTGGCGCAGACCACTGGGACCAGCCAGTTTGCCTTGGATATCCAAGAGATCGCCATCAAGCTGAGCGCCGTGCCGGGCCCGGAGCCGGTGCTGCCGGAGGCGCTCGCCGCGAAGATTCCGCCGTTTGCCCGGCAGCTGCTGCGGCGCGTGGCGGAGGTGGCGATTGAGGAGCCGGTGATCGTCGGCAAGCGCCAGGAAAAGCCCAAGGAAGCCGTGGCGGCGGACGACGACGACGACGAGACGGCCGAGGAGCTGACGCCGGACACCGCCAAGAAGCCGTCAAAGGGCGGCAAGAACGCCAAGGCGGAGAAAGCGGCCAAGGACGCCAAGGATGCCAAGGACGCGGCGGCGAAGAAGCCGCCGGAAGGCCCCGATGGCGCGGTGATTCGCAACGCGCTGGCGGCGGCGTTTTCCCAAGGCTCGGACAAGCTGGAGCGCAACCTGACCAAGCTGAAGACGGCGGTGGCGGCGATTCCGGTGCCGCTGATCACGGTGCAGCGCGGTCGCGCGCGCTTCAGCGACGAGCAAGGCGCGGCGGGCGGTCAGGCGCGCGAGCTGAGCGATTTTTCGGCCAAGCTGCAGCGCAAGCCCGGCGAGGACGTGGCGCAGCTGGAGCTCGCGTTCCACACGCCGGGGCGGCAGGAGACAAACCAGATCGAGAGCCGGGTGGACACCAAGACCGGCGACGTCGAGCTGAAGATGCAGCTGGAGCACCTGCCGCTGGCGGCGTACGCGGCGATCCTGCCGCCAGCGCTGGTGCCCGAAGAGAACGGCGCCGTGCGCAACGCCGCAGTCACCGTGATGTACACCGCCGCGAACGGCCAGCTGACGGTGGAAGGCCACGGCAAAGTCGAGCACCTGGACGCCGACATCGCGCGGATCTCCCGGCAACGGCTGGAAGACCTGGTTGTGGAGGCGCACGGCAAGCTGTCGTTTGACCTGCGCAAGGAGGAGCTGAAGCTGGACGACGCGGAGGTCATCGTCGGCAAGACGCACGCGGTGCTGCAGGCGGCGGTCAAGCGATTCCGCACGGCGCCAGCCTTCAATATTTCCGTGAAGATTCCGACGGTTCCCTGCCAGGACGTGGTCGATTCGGCGCCGCGCGGCCTCGCGCCGATGTTGGACGGCATGACCTGCGAAGGCCAGATGAGCGCCGAGGCCAAGCTTGTGCTGGACACCGGCAACATGAACTCGATGAAGCTGGAGTGGGAGCCGGCGCTGGGCAACGTGCGCATCACAAGCATGGGTAAGTACATCCGTTTTGACATCTTTGACGCGCCGTTTGAGCACCACGCGCGGCAAAAAGACGGCACGCTCTACACGTTTGTCACCGGTCCCGGCGCGGATCTGTGGGCGCCGCTGGACGGCATCTCGCCCAACTTCGTCAAGGTGCTGACCACGACCGAGGACGGCGCGTTTTTTGGCCACCACGGCTTTTCGTGGGAGTCGTTCAAGGGCGCCGCCATCGAAAACCTCAAGCGCGGCCGGTTCGTGCGCGGCGCTTCGACGATTACGCAGCAGCTCGTCAAGAACCTGTTCTTCGTCGAGCGCGAGAAGACCATCAGCCGCAAGGTCCAGGAAGCCGTTGTCACCTGGCAGATCGAGCGCTCGCTGTCCAAGCAGCAGCTGCTGGCGCTGTACCTGAACATCATCGAGCTGGGACCGAAAATCTACGGCATCAAGGCGGCGTCACAGCACTATTTTAACCGCGCGCCGAGCGATCTGACGCTGCTGCAGGCGATTTGGCTGGGTGACATCGTGCCGAACCCGCGGGCGTTCTACCACCAGTACCGCGACGGCAAGGTCAGCGACGGCACCAAGACCACGCTGTGCTGGATCGCCGACGTCATGGTCAAGCGCGGCAAAATTGCCGAGGAAGAACGCAGGCTTCTAGGCGATTGCGGCGGCGTGTTTTCGGCCGAAGTCGCACCGCCGCCGGATCGCGGGCTGGGCCACGAGGGCGACCCGGATGTGACAGCGCCGCCCGCGCCGCCGCCGCCGCCGCCGATCCTCTACGACCACCGTCCGCCCGCCGCGCCGAGCGTGGCGCCGAACGAGCAGCCGTAAAGCGTTCACGCGCCGTCAGCCCGGCTGGCTCGCCAGCCACGCGCGATCCGCCTCGCCCAGCGCGCGCACATGGCCAAACACCTGCTCCGTCAGCGCCGCCGCGTCCGCCGTTGTTTGCAGCGCGTCCGCGCGCAGCGGCTGGCCAAACCACACGCGAATCGGCTGCTGGCTGCGCGGCGTCTTGCCGTAACTGCGGCCGATTTCCACGCCGACCTTGTTGCTCAGCCCGCCGACGAACACCGGCACCACGGCGACGCCCGGCGCGCAGGTCGCCACAAGCTGGCCGAGTCCGGGCTTGAGCGGCAGGTAGCTGTACGGGTCGTCGCCCTTGTTGCGCGTGCCCTCCGGGTGGATGCCGATGATGCAGCCGGCGCCGAGCGTGCTGGACAACTGCCTGAAACCAATTGGATTGAGTTCACGGCGGCGATCGTCGCGAAACACTGGCGGCCACATCGTCGCGCCCGCCACGGCAAAATTGATCACGACGCCGAGCGGGTGCGTGTAGAAAAATTCAGCGCGGACCGGGTAGGCGACCTCGCGCATGAGCCGCGTGCGGTGCTTGATGACCGTCGACGCGACGAATAAGTCAAAGAATGACCGGTGGTTGGCCACCAGGATCACCCCTTCCGCCGGCGCCAGTTCCTGCAGCTGTTCCACGCCGAAGACCCGCCACCGCGGCCCGGTCACGAACGCCACGACGTGGGAAAACGTCCAGCCCAGCGTGGCGTGCAGCGCGCGGCGAACCTGCGGCCGACGGTTGGCGGCCTCGAGAATCGGCACTGAAATGCGTTCAAAACCGCGCAGTTTGGTGGGCGGCATCGACGGCATAGCCGGGGCGGACAGCGGCGATTTCGATTCAGGCATGGGGCGGCTCCGGCGCAAAGATAGCGATTGCCGCTGCCGGCGCAACTGCCAATTGCCGCAAACGCCGCATTCTGCCAGAGTTGCGATGCCGCCACGCGGCGGAGGAAATGGACAATGCGGCTGTATGTGATGCGCCACGGCGTGGCGATGGACCGACATGATCCGGCGGCGCCGTCCGACCCGGAGCGGCCGCTGACCGCCGATGGCAGCGAGCGGACGCGGCTGGCCGTGCAGGGTCTCGTGCGCCTGGGCGTGCGCGTCGAACGCGTGCTGACGAGCCCGTACCTGCGCGCGGCGCAGACGGCAGCGATTGCGGCGGAGCCGCTGGGCGTGCCGCGGGCGCAAATCGAGACGCTGGAGGCCCTGGCGCCGCAGCAGCCGGTGGACACGGCCGTGACGGCGCTGGAAGCGAGCACTGCGCGGGCGACGCTTGTCATCGGCCACGCGCCGGAGTTGGACGCGCTGATTGCCCGGCTGGTCGGCGCCGCGCAGCCGCTGACGGCGCTGAAGAAGGCGGGCGTGGCGGTGCTGGACGTGCGCGGACCGAGCGGCGGCCGGCTGCTGGCGGTCTACGAGCCGAAGGTGCTGCGGCAGCTTGGGCGGCAGTAGCAGAAAATTACACGCCAAAATCAAGCAGTTGCGATTTTTTTGACGCAGCGCGTTATTTTGTCCTTGACACGATGACGCGCTGCGTTATCTTGGGTTCAAGACGGTGGCCACACCCCAGGCCGCCGGGAGGTCCCCATGCCCGCGTCGACGAATCACGTTGAAAGCAAGACGCAATTGCCCGAGGCGCTCAAGCGCTTTCCGGCGGCCGTGCAGATGGCGGAGCGCGTTGAAGCCGCCCGCGCCAAGGTGCAGGGCGAGTTCCACGAGCAGGCGCTGCGGGCGCAGGCGCGGCTGACGGACTTGCAGGGCAAGGCGGTGACGCTTGTCGAGAAGGCGCAGGACAAAGCCCGCGCTGAAAAAGACGAAGTGACGCAGCGCGTTGAGACGCTGCTCGCCAAGCTGCCGACGGCGGAGCTGCACGCCAAGATTTCGCCCTCGGCGGTCCTGCACGCGTGGCTGAAGCTGCCGGCGGATGTGCGCGATGACGTGCTGACGGTCGCCGGTGTGGCGACGGCGCGGCAGACGGCTCAGGTGCTGGAGGAGATCGTGGCGCTGCGCGCTGAGATCGCCACGCACTGGCCGCACGTTGAAACCAAAGAGGTGACGCCGCCCCGTCGGCGCGCCCGCAAGGAAGAGGCGCCCGCAGAGGCGTAACCCTTGCACCAATCGAGTGTCCCCGCGGCTGCTGCCCTCCCCTCCCCAACCCCGATGCAGCCGCGGGGACACCGACACTCGCTTTCCCCATCGCGAATCCGTCACCAGATCGCCGCCCATGGGCAGCGCGTTTGCCATGCTGGCGCGTCCAGCGTAGCCTTTCGGCCGCGGGCGCCCACGGTGGCGTTGCGGTGGGGGGACTCATGGCATCTGTGGGCAGCTGTCCGGCACTCGGTTTGACCAGTGCGATCAAGTGGTTGCGCGCCAGCGCGCTCGGTCTCGTCGGCCTCTGCGTCTGTCCGGCAGCGGCGCTGGCCACCGACATCGACGCGGTGGCCGACGGTCAGGACGCGACAGCGACCGATGAGGCGCCCTTGCGCTCTGGCTTGCGCTGGCACATCGACGGCAGCTGGCGGCTGGGCGGCGATCACCTCACGCCCATCGACGTCAACTCGCCGGATCCGGCCAAGCTGACGCCCAACGACACCGGCGAGCACCGGCTGCGGCTTGGCGGCGACGTCGAGTACGCGCAAACGCACGGCTTCGTCCGCGGGCTGGCGGCGCAGATCCAAGCGGATTTCCGCCAGTCGAACAATACGGTGGACACGCCCGACGGCTTCACCATGCGCAAGGCTTATGCCGAGGCGACGACGCTTGCTGGCCGCTTCAGCGCCGGTCGCACGGTGTCGCAGTGGGGCCTTGGCCTCGTGGCGCAGAACGGCGAAGACGATCCGATGCAGTTTGGCATGAAGCACGGCGGCGGCATCGTCGATCGCGTGCAGTACGCCATTTTGCCGGCGGCGATCTTCCAGTCCGGCGACCCGATGGACGCGTTTCCGCTGGCGATCGCTGTCGCCTATGACCGCGTGCGGCAGGACGATCTGGCGCGCACGGACTCCGACGTCGCGCATCACTGGCTGGCGGCGCTGCTGTACCGCGGCAAAGACCTGCAGGCGGGACTGTACGGCGTCAAGCGCGACCAGGTCGACGCCGCTGGCCTCGGCATGAACGCGTGGATTGGCGACGCCTACGCCGCCTACAGCAGCTACACAAAAACCGGCTGGAAACTCGGCATCGCCAGCGAATTCGCTGTGATTTCTGGCACGACGACGTGGCTGCGCACGATCTCGCAGCCCGACCATCTGGACATCGCCCAGTGGGGCGGCGTGATTCGCGGCGAGGCGGCGCACAACGGCCTGAAGTTCCGGCTGGAAGGCGGCATCGCCTCGGGCGACGACCGGCCGTTTGACAGCACGCTGCACAACTTCCAGTTCGCCAGCGATTACCACGTCGGCCTCGTGCTGTTTTCGCAGTACATGCGCCAGCAGTCGCGGCAGACGATGGCCAACCTCGGCGACCCGCGCTTTACCAACGGCGCGCCCGCGGGCGTCGAGCACGTGGACACACACGGCGCTGTCACGCAGGCGATGTACCTGCACCCGGTTGTGCGGCTGGAGGCGACAAAGCGGCTGGCGCTGATGGTCGGCGCGGTGTTCGCGCGCTCGCCGGTGGAGGTGGCCGACCCGTTCCAGACGTACATGGCGGGCGGCGTGCCGGCGGGTCCGCGCGGCGCCAAGCACCAGCAGGATCTGGGCACGGAGTTTGACACGGCCGTCGAGTGGAACCAGCCGATCGCCGTCGGCCTGTCGCTGTTGGCGCGCGTCGATGCCGGCGTGCTCCTGCCGGGCCACGCGTACGATGCGGCGGATGGTTCGGCGGCCTCCGCCGTCGCGGGCGTGCAGGGCCAACTGGCGTTGCGCGGCAACTGGTAAGGGGAGGACATCATGCAAAATCTGGTGATTCGCTGGCGTTTTCTCGTCCTGACTCCGGTGCTTGCGGCGCTCTGCGCTTGCCAAGCTTCGCCGCGCGTGGGCTTGGCTGACACCGATCGCAGCCAGCCTGGCCCGGTCATCGTCTGGGATCCGCTGCGCACGCCGCAGCCGGAGCTGCCGTTCCCCAACGATTTGGCGCTGAAGATGCTGGCCGACGGCACGCTGCGCTTCAACGTCTCCAAGGATGGCGACACGCAAATCGACGTCTCCAACCGCCAGCACCTGACGGAGCTGGACGGCTTTTCCGGGCTGTCGCCGATCACGGTGTCGTTTGACGGCCCGCTGGACGTGTCGACGGTGACCGATGACGCGGTGTACGTGATCAACGTCGACCCGAATTCCAAGCGCTACGGCGAGCGGATTCCGCTGGATCTCGGCCGCGGCTGGTATCCGCACCAGGCCGACCAGCGCCACTATTTTCCGCGCGACCCGCTGGGTAACTACGACAGCTTCGTGATGCCGCCGGACAACATGGTGGACATCAACGGCGATGGCACGCCGGACAAGTGGGTGTACCACTACGAAGTCTCGACGCACACGCTGGACATCCGCCCGCTGATCCCGATGGCGACCGGCTCGCGCTACGCCATCATCCTGACGCGCAAGCTCAAGGGCTGGGACAAAAACGGCCGGTACGGGCCGATCCAGTCGCCGTTTGACATCGTCAACCACGACAGCCAGACCGCGGACCTCAAGCTGGCGCTGCCGACGCTGGAGAAGCTGGGCGTCAAGCTGGAGGACGTCGCGTTTGGCTGGACGCTCAGCACCGGCGATTTGTCCCGCACATTCCGTAACTTGCGCGACGGCCTGTATGGCAGCGGCCCGTTCTCCTGGCTGAACGATCAGTTCCCGCCCAAGCTGACCGGCGTCGACAAGATGGACATCGCGTTTGACGGCAACATCGTGACCTACCCGCCGGACAATCCGTATCCGACGGTGCCGTGGGACCACGATTATGTGCTGCAGGGCGAATTCATCAAGCGCATCGTTGGCCTGATCAACGCTGTGCAGCCGGGCGTGGCGGACGGCTTCGACTACGGCGATTACGTCGTGTTTGGTGAGATGGAGACGCCGGATCTGCGCAACACGCCGGACAAGGTCTGGGTGCTGGACCAGGTCAGCGGCAAGGTCGCGCAAACACAGGCGGATGGCTCGGAGGCGATGGTGCAGACCGCGCACCACGAGACCGTGCCGTACATGCTCGTGGTGCCCAAGACCACGGCCAACCACAAGCCGCCGTTCCCGGTGCTCGTGTACGCGCACGCGACGGGCACGAGCCGCATCGAGGCGCTGCTGATGTCGGATCGCCTGGCGCAGTCCGGTATCGCGACGTTCTCGATCGACGCCGTTGGCCACGGTCCGGTGCTGGCGGATCCGCTGAAATTCCTCGCGCAAAAGGGCAGCTCGTACATCCCGCTGGTGCGGACGATGCTGGGCCAGCTGATTTTCCCGAATGCGGACAAGGACTTCCCGGACTCGATGTCCGACCACGACGTGATCGTGCAGATGCTGAAGAACGGCTTTGTCCAGCAACTGGCGGTCAAGGGCCGGGCGTTTGACGACAATGGCGATTGCCAGATCACCAACGGCGAGGGCTATTATTCGCCCAACGCCTTCCGCTTGCGGGATTCCATGCGCCAGACGACGCTGGACTACATCGTCGCGGTGCGGATGCTGCACTCGCTGACGCAGGCGGCTGTGCCCAAGCCGCCGACCGATCCGGCGCACGCGACGCCTGAACAGCTGATGCCAAGCCTGCTGGCGGGCGACTTCAACTGCGATGGCGTGCTGGACATCGGCGGCGAGTTCATGGTCGGCACGGACGGCAAGCCGTTCAAATCCGACAAGAAAAACCCGGATGGCTCGGACCGGATGCAGCCGCAGCCCTATTTCATGATGGGCATTTCGCTGGGCGGCGTGCACACCGCGCTGACGGCGCCACTGGAGCCGTTCATCGTCGCGGTGGCGCCAGACGTGCCCGGCGCGGGTCTGGCGGACATCTTCATCCGCACGCACCTCGGGCAGATCGCCGAGCCGCTGATGCAGAAGATCGGCGGCGTCATGGTGATCGGCTGCCCGATGGGCGCGGACAAGGATGGCAACAATTTCGCGCGCTTGTCGATGAACAACGACTCCAACAACTGCAACCAGCAGACGTTCTCGACCTTTCGCGACTGGAACCACGGCGGCACTTGCGTCGACACGGCGGTGGACGTCAGCGCCGCGTACCCGGTGCAGCTGGACGGCGGCGACGTTGCGCACCGCGGCGAGATCCTCGCGCCCATCGGCGCGACCGTGCGCGTGCACGACGTGACCTCGGGCACGCAGGTGGACGTGAAGGTCGAAAAAGACGGCGGTTTTGCCGCGGCGATCGGCGCTGACATCGGCGACGAACTGACCGTCGACGTGATCGGCCAGTCCGGCAATGTAGTGAGCCACGCGCGGCTGATCTCGCCGTTCGAGGGTCTGGCGCGCACGCGCAACACCCCGGATTTCCGCAAGTTTGTCCAGCTCGCGGCGAATGTGCTGGAGGGCGCGGACGCCATCACGGTGGCCGATCGCGTGCTGCTGGACCCGGCGCCGGGCCGCCAGCCGGAGTGGCCGGTGACGAACATGCTGATGATGCTGGCGGTTGGCGACAGCACTGTCGTGTTTGCCCAGGGTCTGGCGTTGGCGCGGACGATTGGCCTGTTCGGCCGCGATCCGGACCTGAACAAGGCGGTCGCCAGCCCGTTTGCCATCCAGACCGATTTTGCCGCGCCGTATCGCAAGTGGACGGAGACCATGATCTCCCTGGGCATTTTGGTCAGCGTCGACGTGCCGCCCGAGCTGCTGAACCCGGCCAAGCCCGAGGGCGGCAAGGGCAGCGGCCTGTGCAGCATCATCCCGTCGCAGGTCACGGCCGCCGGGCCGCTGGGTAAGGCGCTGTCGGCGCTGTGCCTCGCGGACGTCCACGGCCACCACGAGTACATCGCGACGACGATCAAGCACGACCCGCCGCAGCAGGGCGACGACAGCTTTCCGGCGGTCGACGGCTATCACGGGACGTACACGCAATACCACCGCAACTTGATCGCGACCTACCTGCACTCGCTAGCGACCAAGGTGACCGAGGATCCGTGCTGGGGTGACCCGGCATGCGTCGCCGCCAAGAATCTGCGCGCCGAATGGGACTTGCCGCTAGGCCAGACTGCGCCGTAATGTGCCGGTCGCGTCGTTGTGCTTGAAGAAACCCCCGAGGCCCGTTACCCTACGCACGGGGATTCTTTGCCGACCGCGTGGTCGAAAGCTGCACAATGTCCGAAGCCACACGATATTGCCCTAGCTGCGGCGAGAAAACCGACGCAGAGTTCTGCGCCAAAGACGGCGTGGCGACCCTTGCGCGAAAGAAATTGGATGTGGACGCGACGCAAGTCCACGAAGGCGACGTTGTCGACGGCCGCTACCGGGTGACGGGCGTGCTCGGCCGTGGCGGCTTTGGCGCGGTCTATTCGGCGGAGCACACCGGCACGCAGCAGAAAATCGCGCTGAAGATGATGCTGCCCGGCGCCGGCGCGGACGACGCGGAAGTGCGGCGGTTCTACCGCGAAGCGCAGGTCACGGCGAACCTGAAGCACCAGAACACGGTGCGCGTGTTTGACGTCGGCCAGACCAAAGAGGGTGCGCTCTACATCGCGATGGAGCTGCTGCACGGCCCGACGCTGGAGAAAGTCCTCAAGGACCGCTCCAACGAAGGCAACGTCATGACCGAGCGCGAGACGGTCAAGATGAGCATCCCGATCCTCAAGGCGCTGCAAGAAGCGCACGGCCAGCGACTTGTGCACCGCGATCTGAA
>CAIPXZ010000514.1 GCA_903869075.1 uncultured Myxococcales bacterium
GACCACGCCCTGGCCGGCAAAAGCCGCGTCGCCGTGGATGACGATGCCCATGACCCGCGCGTGGTTGACGTCGCCGAGGCGGTCCTGGCGCGCGCGTACGCGTCCGGTCGCGACCGGGCCGACGAATTCAAGATGCGACGGGTTGAAGCACAGCTGCAGCTTGAGCGAACGGCCGCTGCGGCCCTTGCGCAAGCCAGCGTAACCTTTGTGGTATTTGACGTCGCCGCGGCCGATGTTCTGGTCGGCGTCGGCGTCATCGAATTCGCGAAAGATCTGCTGGGGATTCTTGCCCATGATGTTGGCGAGCACGTTCAGCCGACCGCGGTGGGCCATGCCGATGACCGCCTCGTCGATGTTGTGGTCGATCGCCGACTCAAGCGCCAGGTCCAGCAGCGGGATCAGCGACTCGCCGCCTTCGAGCGAAAACCGCTTGGCGCCGACGTATTTCTTCTGCAGGAAGTTTTCGAACGTCTCGGCGTCGACGAGCTTGGTGAAGATCCGCAGCTGCTCATCGCGGGTCAAATCGCAGTGATTCTGCGACTGTTCCATGCGGGATTGCAGCCAATCCTTCACGTCTGGGTCGTCAATGTGCATGTATTGCACGCCAATCGCCCCGCAGTACGTCGTCCGCAGCGACGCCACGATTTGCCGCAGCGTCAGCGCCGGCGCGCCGCGCATGGTCCGCGCCGAGAACGTCGCGTCCAAGTCCGCATCCGACAAGCCAAAAGCCGCGAGTTCGAGCTCCGGGTGCGTCAGCTGTTCGGTCTGCAGCGGATCGAGCCGGGCGATGACGTGGCCGCGCACGCGGTACACGCGAATCAGCAGGTCCACAGCTTCTTGCCGCGCCGCCACCGACAGCCCGCCCGCCGGCTGGCTCTCGGCGGGCTGCGTTGTCGCCGGCGCCAGCGGTTCATGATCGAGCAGCGTGAAAAGCGTGCGCCAGTCCTCGGGCACGCTGCGCGGATCGGCGCGAAAGCGCGCGTAGAGCTCCTCGCCAAATTCGAGGTTCGCGCCAGTCAGCAAACTTTGAGGGTCGTTCAAGTTCATGAGGTTTCGATGGGAACCGTCGGGCAGCCGACTGCGATCCGTTTGCCGGGAGGAGGACGTCGGATGAGCGGCCGCGCCCGTCCGAGCGCGAACAGGATGCGCGTGGCCCGCCAAAAAGTCGAGGGCGGGAACCGTGAACGCTTGCGTGGTCACGACTTCCGCCGCTATTCTCGGCGCAATGCTGGTACTTGCGGGCGACATCGGTGGGACCAACGGCAGGCTGCGGCTGCTGCGCGGTGACGTCCACAACCAAACGGTGCTGCGCGAAGCGACGCTGCCGAGCCAGGCGTATGCCAGCCTGCCTGCGCTGCTGCTGGCGTTCCTGCAGTCGGGCGACGCGCTGGACGCGGTGGCGCTGGGGATCGCGGCGCCGGTCATCGATGGCGCAGCGCAGACGACGAACCTGCCGTGGCCGCGGGTGAGCGAGCGCGACCTGCAGGCGGCGCTGGGCGTGCCGGTGCAGCTGCTGAACGATTTGGCGGCGACGGCGCTGGGCGCGCTGGCGCTGCCGCCGACGGCGCTGGCGGTGCTGCAGGCGGGGACGCCGCGGACGGGGCCGCGCGTCGTCGTGGCGCCGGGGACGGGGCTGGGTCAGGCGATTGTTTGGCAAGGCGATGGTCGCGCGCACGTGCAGGCAACCGAAGGTGGCCACGTCGATTTTGCGCCGACGGACGACGCCGATGTGGTGCTGTGGCAGCTGGCGCGCGAGACCTGGCCGCATGTGTCGTGGGAGCGCGTCGTGTCGGGGCCGGGCCTGCAGCTGCTGTGGCGTTGC
>CAIPXZ010000515.1 GCA_903869075.1 uncultured Myxococcales bacterium
CAGCTTCGCCAGCCGCTCTTCCAGCTTCTCGCGGTCATAATCGCTCGTGGTTTCAGCGATCTGCGCCCGCAGCTGCTTCTTGCGCGCCGTCAGCGCCTCTTCCGTGCCGCCGCCGTCGACGATCGTCGTCGCTTCCTTTTCAATCACGATGCGCTTGCAGCGCCCGAGCTGATCCGGCGTGACCTGGTCCAGCTTGAAGCCCAGCTCTTCGCTGATGAACGTGCCGCCCGTGAGGATCGCGATGTCTTCCAGCATCGCTTTGCGGCGATCGCCAAAGCCCGGCGCCTTGACCGCCGCGACCTGCAGCGCACCGCGCAGCTTGTTCAGCACCAGCACCGGCAGCGCCTCGCCGTCGATGTCTTCGGCGATGAGGACGATCGGCCGCTGCTCCCGCGCCGCCTGCTCCAGCACCGGCAGCAGATCCTTCGCCGAGCTGATTTTCTTTTCGTAAATCAGGATGTACGGGTCCTCGAAGACGCACTCCATCGACTCGGCGTCAGTCACGAAGTACGGGCTGATGTAGCCGCGGTCGAACTGCATGCCGTCAACGGTGTCCAGCGTCGTCTCGACCGAGCGCGCTTCCTCAACGGTAATCACGCCTTCCTTGCCGACCTTCTCCATCGCCTCGGCGATGATGTCGCCGATCGTGTGGTCGCCGTTGGCCGAGATCGCCGCCACCTGGGCGATTTCCTTCTTGCCTTCCACCGGCCGCGACAGGCCGTTCAGCTCCGCGACGACCTTGCTCACGGCCAAATCGATGCCGCGCTTGATGTCCATCGGGTTGGCGCCCGCTTCGATGACCTTGCGGCCCTCGCGGTACAGCGCCTGCGCGAGCACGGTCGCGGTCGTCGTGCCATCGCCCGCCACGTCGCTGGTCTTGCTCGCGACCTCGCGGACCATCTGCGCGCCCATGTTCTGGAACTTGTCGGCCAGCTCGACTTCCTTGGCGACTGTGACGCCGTCCTTGGTGACCGTCGGCGCGCCAAAGCTCTTTTCAATCACGACGTTGCGGCCCTTCGGACCGAGCGTGACTTTGACGGCATTGGCCAGCGCGTTGACGCCGGCGAGGATCTTGTCTTTGGCATCCGAGCCATAAATGATGTCTTTGGCACCCATGTCAGTTCTCCTTGAAAAATGCTTGAAATTCGGTGGTTTAGTCGAGCACGGCGAGGATTTCGTCTTCGCGCATCAGCAGCACGGTCTCGCCATCCAGCTTGACCTCGTTGCCGGCGTATTTGCCAAAAAGCACGCGCTCGCCGCCCTTCAACTCCAGCGGGAACTGCGTGCCGTCTTCATTGACGCGGCCCTTGCCGACGGAAACGACGATGCCTTCCTGGCGCTTTTCCTGCGCGGCGTCCGGCAGGAAAATGCCGCCAGCGGACTTCTCCTCGCCTTCAGCGCGCTTGACGACAATGCGATCGAACAGCGGTGTAATGCTCATTTTTGCTCGGACTCCTCGGTCAGCGGGTCGATGGGGTTACTGCGGGCGCGCCGTGCACAGGGCAAACCGCCGCCAGCAGCGCGCCCAAGCTAGGACGCTGGGTGCGGCTGTCAAGGGCGAACCACTACGGCAGCGACGGCGCGCCCGGCAGCGGCGCGTTCAACGGCAACAGCACAAACGCGTAGCGCATGGCGTGGTTGGAGATGGCGACAATCGCGCATGACGGCCACAGCGGCAGCTCGCGGTTCACAAGCAGGTGCCACAAGACCAGCAGCCCAGGCACCACGACCCCGATGAGCAGCGCCGCCGACGCCAGCGAGTGCCCCCGCTCGAGCAGCGGCACGTGCAACCCGGCGGCGCGCAAGCCGCGCAACGTCCGCCGCGAGTCCTGCAGCAGTCGGGTCGTCGCCAGCGCGGCGTGGCCGCTGAGCACTGAAATCGCAGTCGCCAGATAGACTTGCAGCGTGTGCGGCAGAGAGCCGGCCCAAAACCCGGTAATCGCCACAAGCCCGACGCCGCCCAACAGCCCGTGCGTCGTCGCCTGCCAAAACTGCACGAGCGGCAGCGGCGCGCCGGCCTCCACCGCCACAAGTGCGCGCACGCCGAGCACCGCGAAGGTCACGACGCCCAGCGCGCCCAGCAGCACGAACAGCGCCAGCAGCGGCGTTGGCCACAGCACATGCTCCGCCGTCTCGCGGATCTGCGCCGAGCGGTGCAGCGCCAGCAGGCTGCCCGTCGCGCCCAGCAGCGCGCACGTCAGCAGCGGCCACCACAGCCGCGCCAGACCGTGCTGCTGCCGCGAGCCGCCCCAATCCAGCCAGCGCCCCAGCACCGTGAACGCGCTGCCACAGGCGAACAGCCCCGCGCTCACCGCCAGCCCGGGACGCAGCAACTGCAGCTCGCCAAAATCGGGCAGCATCAACAGCAGCAGCGTCACAAGCAGCGTCGCCGCGCCCAGACCGATCAGGCTGTATTCACTGGCGATCAGCGCCGCGCGCGCGTGCACTTCGGCGCGGGCGCGCAGCTCGCGTTGGGCGACGCGGCTCATGCTAGCGCACCCACAGGTAGAGGCCCCAGGCCAGGCAGCTCGTCGCCAACGCCGCCAGCGCCACGGCCACAAGCCAGGTCCGCGCCGTCGGCGGGTCCAGTTGCAAAGGCGCAGGCTTGAAGCGGTCCAGTCGCATGTACGCAAGCTTGGCACGGGTCCGCATGGCGCGCAAAGGCGGCATGTGACGACTTGGGGACGACGGCGAATTTCGCCAAAAGTCCAGCAAAAACCGATTGACTCAGGGCGGTTGGTTATGCAACATCGGAAGGCGCATGCGGAAATGCGCCCTCTCCCTCAGGACGCGCATGGCCTTCACCATCACGCCACAAGTCTTTGTCACCACCAAGAACCCCGATGTGCCCAAAGAGCAGAAATCCGGGATCTTGTACGGCATTTTCGGCCACCTCGGCTCGCCGATCAGCTACGTCATCGCGATGGCGTTGATCGGCGTGACGCCGTGGAACGCGTTTTGGGTATTCATGGCGGTGTCGCTGGTGTTCGTTGGGTTCACGCTGGCGGCGGAGAAGCGCGATGCGTCGATCCAGCTGCCCAAGCCGACGAACAAGGAACTCTGGGACGGCCTTGTGATGGTCTTTGTCAAAGGCGTCGGCGTCGGCGGCGGCTTCGTGACGCTCGGCTGGTGGGCGCTCTCGCACGTGCCCCTGCGCGGCCACGTCGGCGTGGACGGCAACTGGTGGCTCATCGCCGCGGCGACTTTGCTCACGGATCTCGCGTATTACACGATCCACCGGCTCATGAGCCACAGCGTCGGCAGCCACCCGGTGCTGCGCTACTACCGCATCAAGCACGGCGCGCACCACGTTGTGACCGAGCTGGACTTCATGCGCGGCAACCAGTCCTCGCTCGTCGACACGGCGATCAGCCAGTTCCAGCCGTCGCTCATCGTGATTTCCTACGTGCTGGGTATGGGACTTGGCGACACGCTCGTCGCGTACGCGCTGATCCTCGCGCTGCAGGCGACGGACCACACGAGCGTCACGTACAACATCGGCTGGCTCAAGTACATCTTCATGGACAACCACGCCCACAAGTTCCACCACTGCAAGCGCGGCAACTTCATCAACCACGCTGCGGCGTTTTCCATGTGGGATCGCTGGTTTGGCACCTATTATGAGAACTGGGACATCTCGTCCAATTATCTGCATCACCACGGCATCTCGCTACCCATCAAGCCGGTGCGCCCGGCCACACAGCGCGTCGTGACGCAGTCCGCAGCGGCTTGACCGCGCCCCGATTCATGGACGGCCCAGCCCGCATGCAGAGCCCAGCCCCCAAACAGCCAGGTTATGCGCTCGTCACCGGCGCCAGCAGCGGCATTGGCGTCGAGATCGCCCGCAACCTCGCGGCGCGCGGCTATCCGCTGATCCTCGTGGCGCGGCGCAAAGATCGGCTGGCGGCGCTGCAGGCAGAGCTGACGGCGGCGCATCGCGTGCAAGTGGCGATTATCGACCATGATCTGGCGCAAGACGGCGCGGCGCAGGCGCTGTATGACAAGGTCCAGGCGCTGGAACTGCCGGTGGCGGTGCTCGTGAACAATGCGGGCGTCGGGATGGCCGGGAAATTCCTCGAGATGGACATGGCGCGCATCCAGAAGATGTTCGCGCTGAACATGACCTCGCTTGTGCACCTGACGCGGCTTTTCGCCCGCGACATGGTGGCGCAGGGCCACGGCCATGTGCTGCAAGTGGCGTCGGCGGCAGCGTTTTTGCCGACCCCGTACGTGGCCGCCTACGCCGCGACGAAGTCGTACGTGCTGGCTTTTGCCGAGGCGCTGCGCTTTGAGCTGCGTGGCACAGGCGTGTCGGTGACAACGCTGTATCCCGGCATTACAACGACGGAATTCAACGAGCACGCCGAGGCCAAGACGCCCGGCGCGATGGCGCTGTCGATCCTGAGCGCGGCGCAGGTCGCCGACATC
>CAIPXZ010000516.1 GCA_903869075.1 uncultured Myxococcales bacterium
CTGGCAGACTGAAGCGTGCGTAGCCGCCGGTCGCGCCTGCTTGTGTGACATTTTCGGCAGGGCCGCGGCAAAAGCCGGCGGGACGCGAATACGAGGGTGCCCACCCGGTGCATGGGCGGGCTTTCAACCGCGCCTCGACACCTCAAGCCCTCGCAATTGCTCACTTTTACAGACCAGACCGCCGAGCCTTCACCCCACCGCCACAAGGTACTGCTCAATCTGCCGCGCCTCGTCGCGTAGCCGCGCCGCTTCCTCGAACTGCAGATCTTGCGCGGCTTTCTTCATCTGCTTGCGCAGCTCGGCGACCTGTTTCTCCAGCGCATCGCGGTCCTTCTTGGCGTCCGTCGTGTGCTGCAGCATCGGCGTGATCTGCACCGCTTTGGCCTCTTGCGTCGCCTTCTGGATCGACTGCGGCGTGATGCCGTGCGCCAGGTTGTGGGCGATCTGCTTGTTGCGCCGCGTCTCCGTCGCCTCGATCGCCGTCGCCATCGAGCCGGTCATGCGGTCCGCATACAGGATCACCCGACCGTTCACGTTGCGCGCCGCGCGGCCGATGGTCTGGATCAGCGAGCGGTGCGATCGCAAGAAGCCTTCTTTGTCGGCGTCCAGGATCGCCACCAGAGAAACCTCTGGCAAATCAAGACCTTCACGCAGCAGATTGATGCCGACGAGCACGTCGTATTCGCCGTTGCGCAGCGCGCGGATGAGCTCAATGCGCTCCAGCGTCTCCACGTCCGAGTGCAGGTAGCGCACGCGCACGCCCAACTCGTCGTAGTACTCGGTCAGGTGCTCGGCCATGCGCTTGGTCAACGTCGTCACCAGCACGCGCTCGCCAGCCTCGACAGTCTTCTTGATTTCACCCAGCAAATCATCAACTTGGCTACCCACCGGCCGCACTTCCACCTGCGGATCGACAAGCCCCGTCGGCCGCACGATCTGCTCGACAAACACGCCCTGCGTCTGCTCCAGCTCCCAGTCGCCCGGCGTCGCCGAAACGTACACCGACTGCGGCACGCGCTCCTGGAATTCCTCAAAGCGCAGCGGGCGGTTGTCCATTGCCGACGGCATGCGAAAGCCGTGCTCGACAAGCACTTCCTTGCGCGCGCGATCGCCGCGAAACATGCCGCCAATCTGCCCGACGAGCACGTGCGACTCGTCCAGGAACGTCACGAAATCGCTGGGGAAATAGTCCACCAGGGTCGGCGGCGGCGAGCCCGGCGGCCGGCCCGTCAAGTGCCGCGCGTAGTTCTCAATGCCGCTACAAAACCCGCGCGTCTGCAGGGCTTCCAGATCGAACATCGTCCGCTGTTCCAGCCGCTGCGCCTCCAGCAGCTTGCCCTCGGCGTTCAGCTGCTGCAGCCGCTCCTGCAGCTCCACGCGGATCGACTCCATCGCGAGGCTGATCTGCGCCGTCGGCGTCGCGTAGTGCGAATTCGGGTAGATCGCCAGCTTTTCCGTGCGGTCCAGCACGGTGCCGCGCAGCGGATCGACCCACTCCAGCGCCTCGATCTCGTCGCCCCACAGGCTGATCCGCACCGCGCGATCGTCGTGGTACGCCGGCTGCAGCTCGATGACATCGCCGCGCACGCGGAACGCGCCGCGGTGCAAGTCCATGTCATTGCGCTCATATTGGATGTCGACGAGCTTGCGCAGCAGATCATCGCGGCGGATCCGATCGCCGACCGCCAGCTGCACGCGCATGCCCAGGTACGACTCCGACGCGCCGATGCCGTAGATGCACGAGACGGAACTGACGATAATCACGTCCTTTCGCTCCAGCAGCGCGTACGTCGCGGCGTGGCGCATCCGGTCGATCTCGTCGTTGATCTGCGAGTCCTTCTCAATGTACGTGTCCGTCGATGGGACGTACGCTTCGGGCTGGTAGTAGTCGTAGTAGCTGACGAAGAACTCCACGGCATTCTTGGGAAAAAGCGCCTTGAACTCGCGGTGGAGCTGCGCCGCCAGGATTTTGTTGGGCGCCATGATCAGCGCCGGCCGGCCCAAACGGGCGATCGTGTGCGCCATCGTGAAGGTCTTGCCCGAGCCCGTGACGCCCAGCAGCACCTGCGCCGCATCGCCCCGTTCGATGCCGGCAACGAGCGCATCGATGGCCTGCGGCTGGTCGCCCGCCGGTTCAAACGCCGATTCCAGTTCAAAAACCGCCATCGCAAGTCCTCCGCGCACGCCGCGCATTCGCGCAAGGTAGGGCGCACGGGGCCAGTTGGGAAGGGAAGTGTGGCGATTGTTTTGAGAACTTCTTGACACGCCGCATCATTGGTCTAGGATGTTGTCGGTTTGGAGGTCGTCGCCAAGCGGGGCATCGGTGCTGCCGCGCAACGAAGGCTGCCTTTCGGGTGCCTCACCGTCTCCGCTTCAACAGGAGACGCGGTTGATCTTGGACACGAACGCGGGGCCGAAAAGCTCAGCCGATGTGGAACGGTCAGTAGCGAAACAGGTTGAGCAACCCCTTATACAGGAGATGGAGCACAATGTTGAACCGCAAGATGTTTGTTGTCGTTGGTCTGGGTCTGTCGATCGCCGTCGCCGGCTGCGAGAAGAAGGCTGAGACCAAGCCCGAGGGCGAAGGCGCTGCCGCCGCCGCTCCGGAAGGCGAGAAGAAGGCTGAAGAGCCCAAGGCCGAAGAGAAGAAGGACGAGGCCAAGCCGGCTGAGGCCGCTCCGGCCGCCGCCCCGGCTCCCGCCGCTGCTCCGGCTCCGGCCGCCGCTGCTGCCCCGGCCGCTCCGGCTGCCCCGGCCGCCGCTCCGGCTCCGGCCGCTGCCGCTGCCCCGGCTGCCGCCCCGGCCGCTGCTCCGGAAGCCCCGAAGGCCCCGGAAGCCGCTCCGGCCGCGAAGTAAGACGCAGCAACTGGACGTTCGCAAGAACTGAAGGTGGCTGACTGATAACACCGGCGGGGAGGGTCGTGAGATCCTCCCCGTCGGCGTTTTTGTGAAAGGCCGCGGTCTTTCAGAAGGCATGAGTCTTTCACGTTTCGCGTTTGCAAGAAGCTTGAGACGAACAGAAACCATCGCGCGCACGACATCCGTGCGTCATTTTCCAAGGAGTGAGCACATGTTGAACCTGAATCTTCGCGGCCTGATGGCCCTGACGATGGCCGCCGCGATTTCGCTGACCGGCTGCAAGAAAGAAGAAGCCAAGCCGGCGGACGGCGCGGCTCCGGCGGCTGCTGCGGCGGCTCCGGCTGCGGGCGCGGACGCTGCGGCGGCTGCGGCTCCGGCTGGCGGCACCGAGAAC
>CAIPXZ010000517.1 GCA_903869075.1 uncultured Myxococcales bacterium
GCCTCTCCTTATCGGGTTGGTGCTGGGGCTGTCCTCGATTCGCGAGCATTGGAGCCCGGACAAGTGGCTTGGCGGTGACGCGTCGTTCTACCTGAACGTCTCACGCGGTTTGCTCGAACACGCCAGTTTTCGCCAAGAGCTGAATCACCCGCATTCCTGGTATGACACGGACTTGGGCTGGAACCACAACTTGGACGCGGCGTTCAGCAACATTGCGCTTGGACGGCACGGGGAATGGTGGCCAAAACATCCGATCCTCATGCCAATTTGCGTCGCCCCGCTCGTTTGGGCTATGGGGCCACTTGGCACATTGGTCTTCAATTTCATATGCCTCCTCATCGGGATCGCCTTCACTTTTCGGATCGCCAGCCGCGTTGCCTCGCCAGCCGCTTCCATGGCCGCAAGCTGCGTTTTCGCGGCAACGCCGTGGATCTTTGACCGTGCGTGGGGCTTCAGCAACGACGTCTTCTATAACGCGATCGTCCTTGCCGCCATCGATTGCTCGCTCGCTGGTGCTGCCATCCCGGCCGGCTTGCTCCTGGGCATCGGCGTGTTTGCAAAAACCACTAACGTGCTCTACGGCCCCGGGCTTCTGGCGCTTTTTCTGCTGCGCAAAGATTGGCGAAACGCGCTCCGATTTTGCCTAGCGGCCGCGATTCCAATTTCATTGTATTTGCTAACGAATTGGTACTTTTACACATCGCCGTTTCTCACCGGCTACGATCGGATCCTTGTTCGCGAAGCTGGCAAGCTGTCGACTCACTCGCACCGCACCGATTTTCACTGGTCACAGCTGCGACCGGGTCTGCAGAGCGTCCTGTGGGGCGCCGACGGAATTGTCGCCCATTTTCCGCTGTTCTTTCTTGCGATAGCCGGTCTGGTGCCGATGGCCTGGCGGGGCATGTGGCGTCAAGCACTCGTTTTGCTGTGGCTGATTGCGGTTCCCATCATCTTCCACGCGCCCTACAGTTGGTATCGTCTCGATTTCAATATCCCGCAGTTAGCGCTGGCAATAGCGCCACTTGCTGCGATTCTGGCCCCGCGGGAGTCGCCTTCTGAACTGTCAGCCGTGTTCACTCCACGAGTCCGCAACGCTCTGCTGCTCGCGCTCGTGCCCACCTTGCTCCTGGCAGTTGGCATTCACCGTGCGCTGACGCCACGCGAGTCATGGTTTTGGCAGCATCTGCGCGAAGCGCACGTATCGAGCGCGCAGACTGCCTGCGACTACTTCAACAACATCTGGCAGCGCTGGGAGTGCATGGCCGATGGTGAAGAGCGGATGACAGGACGTGTCCTGGGGGCGGATCTTCAGGTGGGCAAGCGCGCGTCGCACTTGATGATCCTGAGCCCAACCGCGACACAACCGCGCACGTTGGAGTATCCAAAAGTGCCGATCTCTCGAACGCTTTACGTTCGATTTGGCATCGTTGATGGCGCGAAGTCGACGTCCGTCGTCCACCTCACAGTGCAAGTCGCGAGAAAGACGGTTATCGACGAAGACGTCAACCCGGGTCGGCGGCTGGATCGCACAGTGCCAACCGTCGCCTGGGCAGGTACGATGCAGGAGGTGCACTTCAGCACCACGACGGCATCGCCAGCCGCGATCGTATTCGGTGTCAATGCGTGGCTGGGTGAGCCTTAGCGAGCTCTGGCGCAAGCGGACGCGAGCCAGGTGGATGGGCGGGCGACCAGGTCTCCATGAAAAAACGCACGGTTGTGTCGCGATCCGCTTGGGTCCGATGCCCGTCGATCCGCCACAGTCCTCGCACCCAGACCGCCGCGAGCAGCACGCTCACTGCCATGCCAGCAATCACGAACCCACGGCGCCGACTCACTCCTTGCCAACTCAGCCAGACCATCCATCCAGCTGCAAGCGCAACGGCGACAAAGTAGGGTAGCGCGTTCCATGGCGTCCGTATGCCCAGACGCATCAGCGGGTTGTCGAAGTTCCAGCCGTGCAGCAAGAGCGGCGTTACCATTTCTGCCAAGGGGTTGTAGACCTCGGGAGGCGCTCCTGTGACTACCGATGTTGTCACGCCCGTCACGGAGATCGCCACGGCTCCGGTGACCGCGATCATAAGGGCACCCACGACGGCAAACTTGCCGCACATGGAGTCGACCGCGTGCGCTGTGGCGATGGCGGCGAACGGGATCATGGCCGTGACGTACCGAGGGCCGATGACCCAACCGCTACGCCATAGGCTCAAAGAACACTGAAAATACAGGAAATACAGGCAAACCAGCAGCGAAACGAACGCCTCGCCACGTCGGTCCAAAAGCCAGTTGTCTCCCTCGCGTCGCGCTTTCAACACGCCGAGCCAGCCCAGCCACGCGACCATTGTCCACGGCGCCCAAAAGTACAGCCCAACGAACGGTGACAGGAGTGATCCCCAAACGCGTTCCTTGTTCAACATGTGAATGCCGAAGAAGCCTGGGGACATGTCCTGGACAAAGCCCGCGTTCTCCAAGTGCCCATATGCCAAACTGAAAGGCGAGCCAAAGCTGCACCAATTGTTGTGGAGGAGCAGCCCGATTGGCAGGAACGCACCGACGGTGATGCGCAAGATGTCCCAAGGATCGCGCCGCCGGGCCAACAACCACAGGCAGAGCAGTCCGGCGGGTGGCCCAACGGGGAATTCTAGGCAGGCCGCCCAACCTGCGAAGAAGCCCGCGAGGACGACTGCTATCGGGTTTCCGCTGGCTCCCGCACGAAGGGTGCACAAGAACAGCGCGACCAGCGCAACGCCGCTCGGCTCATGCCCAGCGAACGTCTGTGAGTAGGTCAAGGACAGGGAGCCAAAGGCGCCGGCGAGGGCGACGGCCATGCCGAGATGCGGCCGGTCAAGCCGCGTCGGCAGCCAACGTGCAAGCGCAGCCCACATCGCAATGGCTGGAAGGAGCACCACCCAGAGCCGGAGCCACCACACGATGAGGGCCTTGCTCGGTGCTCCCAAGTGCCAGATGCGGTACCAGAGACGCAAGACAGCGTGCGGGATCACGCCCAAGAACGTGACGCCGGGCGCCTTGGCCTGGTAGAGCTGCCCGTGACAATCGGGTGGCTTGCCGCCGTCCGTACACATAAGCGCCTTGTCATTGACGTAGCCCCACTGGTCGTAGATCGGACCGTGATCGCCACTGGCGGTGCGCGTTCCGATCGCGTATGTGCCGTTCTCGACCAACGCGCGGACCGAATAGACCCGCACCATCTCGTTGGGATTGTTGATCGCCTCGGACCATGGGAAGAGCCACAGGTACCCGACCGCGATCAGGAGGCCAATCCAGCGTGTAGTACGCCGAGGCAGTTGCGGAGTCGCCCCGTTCGACGGGACCACTTAGCGCTCCGAGGGCTCTCGGAGCGCAAGCGCGCCGAGTCCGTACGCCAGTAGGCCGAGGAACAGCGTGCTCGAGAAGCCGACTTGCAGCGAGACGACAACCGCCAGGGTCGAGCCAACCACGCTCGTCGCACCATTGAGACCCCAAGCCCATGGCAGGAGGGCGGCGTCTCGGTCGCCCAGCGTGCGCACGCCAAGGGGCAGCAATGTGCCCATCGGTAGGCCAACCAGTGCAACCAGAATCACGGCAACAAGAGCGCGGGCGAAGAGCGGCAAAGCCAAGAGTCCGGAGAGCAACGGACCGAGGGCGAACAGGTAGACCGCCAGGATGGCGATGAGCACGCCGACCACGCGCGGAACTGCACCCCGAGCTGTCCACTTTTCCGCGAGCTGGCCCGACAGCGCGCTGCCAACTCCCGACGCCCCGAGGAGTGTGGCTAGGACAAGCGCCAAGGCATACAGGGGCTGCCCGAGGAACAACGTCAGCCGCTGCATCAGGCCCAACTCGATCACGATGAAGCCTAGGCCCAAGCTCAAAAAGTACAGCAGAATGCGAACTTTGTGACCGCGACGTTCGCGCAATGCTTCCCGGTCAAACACCAACAACGGCACGACGACGAGCAAGAACGTCAAAGCCAGTGACAGAATCAGGACCACTTGCAGAATCACCAGGCCGAGGTTGTTGCGCTCGATGCCCGTCAGATTGCCAAGCATCGCCGCGAAGTCTTTCCAGCGCACCGTGTAGAAGAAGAATGGTCGGTCATCGGTGGTCGGTGACACATCAAAGGTCTGCGCATCGTAGAAGGCTTTGGGCGTCTTGGTGAGGGCCTCGTGGAGAATGGGCACTTGCCCGCCGACGGCAGCGTCCGGCGAATACAGGACCCGTAGCTCCGCGTCCTTCACTGCGCCCTGCAACGTTTTCAGCTCGTCGTCTGTGTACGCGTCGCGCTTCAGGAGCAGAGTCGCCATCCGGTTGTCCGCGGCAACAAAGAAGTGCTTGGCGTGTTCAGACTCCGGGACGCCGAGACGTGTCAAAGCTTCCCGGCCAAGGGCGAGGACACGCAGGAACTCAATCGGCGGATTGCCGAACCAGCGCGTCATTGAGAGAACGCCGTTGGGCTTCAGGTGCTGCAGATAGTCCTGGAACGCGTCCGAGGTGTAGAGATTGTTTTCCGAAAGCGTGAAAGCACCCGCAGATGCTGCCGCCCAGGTATCGACCAAGGTCGCCTGAATCGACGAGTACTTCTCCTCCGAACGACGCACATAGCTGCGGCCATCGTCGATTTCCAGCTGCACGCGCGGATTATGGTACAAATCCCCGTTGTAGGCGGCGTACTTCTCCCGCATGACGACATGTCCGATGACCGGGTTCACTTCCACAGCGACCACGCGTGAGGTGCCCGAGCGCAGCGCGCTCATGACGTCCGGCCCACCGCCCGGACCGATGACCAGGGATGGCCCTTCATGGCGCAGCGCGTAGACCAAGGCCGCGACCTTCGTTTCAGAAAAACGCCGCGGCGCAGAGTAGTTGTCTTTGGCGACGTCGGCTGAATACATACGGGTCGCTGCGTCGGCGTCGATGTGGATCCATTTGTGGTCGGTCGGGCCAGCGCTGGAGACGGTGACGCGCGAGAATGCGTTCCACGCTTCGAATTCGACCGCGCTCTCGACCAGAAATTTGGATCCTTGCTGAAAGCGGAACAAGTCGCCGTTCTTCAGCTGCAACCCGATGAGTCCCGCCATGCTGACGGCGGCGAGCATGCCGGTCACGATGACGAACTTGCGCATCGCAGATTGCGGAATCGCCGCGCTTGCCATCGTCGCGCCACCAATGGCCGCGAGCGCCCCAGCAGACAGCACTGCGGCTGGACCACCGATCCACGAGAGAACGGGCACGACCACGATGCACCCGAGCGCCGCCCCCACGAGATCGTAGGCGTAGATTCGGCCGATCGCCGCACCTGCGCCCGAGATCGCCAGGGTGATGGAAAATCCGGTCGCCAGGAAGGGCAGGGCCGTCGCGACGTACAGCTTCATGAGCCGCGAAATGTTGTCGGCATCCAGCTGCACGCTCAGCGGGTTCTCGATCGCCACGCGCAAGGCCATGTACGTCAACGGGGCGACCAGAACCGCGAACGCGCCGGCGAGCCACGGGCGCCGTTCTGCGGTGAAGATTCCTGGCAGGAGGTAGACCGCAACACCGCTGACCGCAACACCGAGCAACGCCAACGAGACGAGCAGGAAGGCAAAGTGGTAGTACATGGTCACGCTGAAGATACGCGTGAAGAGCAGCGACAGCGCCAAGGATGCGCCGCTCGTTATTGCGACTCCTGCGCAGAACCGTTGAACGTGCATAAGGACTCCAAGGGGACCAAGGCGAGCGCACCGGCGCGTGCACGGCTGAAGCCGCGCCAACCAAACGTGATGACTACGGGCGCGGGAGAAATAGCACTAGGTGGCGGCCTGGTCAAGTTGTGGAAGTGGTCAGTGGAGTCAGGTCGCCCCGGGCAGTTTCCCGCCCGGGGCTCCCACAGATCCGGACGTGCGGAATTCCCGCATCCGGCTCCTCGTCGCACGCATTCGCTGCGAGCGTCAGGCTTGGCGTTGGACCACGCGCGGCGGCGGCAGCGCAAAGCGGCGCAGGATGGCATGAAACCATTGCCAGCCCCGTCTTGGTGCCGATCGTCGCGCGAGCCAGTCTCGCCACGCCTGTTCGACTTTGCGCGCAAATCTCGACAGTTGCCGAGAGTTGCCGGTCACGCCGTAGTAGGCGTAATGCCCACGCAGGACGCTGCTCAAAGTCCGGTGTTGCTCCTCCAGTGGCTCGTGACGGTGGACACGGCACCACTCGGTAACGCGCCCGATCGCGCGGGCCAAACGGTCCTTTGCGGTCCGGCGCATCACCGCCCAGTACCTTTGACGGGACAGGCCCCAGTAGTACGTAAAGCCCAGAAAGTTGAAGCTTTCCGTGCTTTCCGGAGGGTCGCCCATCGCCGGCGCTGGCAGTCGGTCGGGCCGCACAAAGCGGACCAGCCGTGTCTTGTCCGGGTGCAGCGTCAGTCCGTACTTGCCAAATCGCTTCGGCAGCACGTCCAGCACCCGAGTGGCGTCGTGCTCGCTTGCGCAGACGATGACCGCATCGTCGGCGTAACGAATCAGCGTCGCCCTGACCGTCAGGCGCGGCTCGACCACCTGCACGAACCAGCTATCGAGCACATGGTGCAGATAGATGTTCGCCAGAAGCGGCGAAATTACGCCTCCTTGCGGCGTGCCGGCTTCCGGATGCGTCACCGCACCCGATTCCAGCACGCCCGCGTTGAGCCACTTGCCGATGAGACGCAAAAGCACCCCGTCTCGCACCCGAAGGTGCAGAAGTTCACGCAGATGGCTGTGGTCTAACGTGTCGAAGAACTTACGAATGTCCAGTTCGACCACGTAACCACCGACTTGCCGCGCCAGCACGTCGCGCACCGCTTGTGCGGCACCGAGCGGCGAGCGCCCGGGCCGAAAGCCGTGTGAGCAGTCCAGAAAGTCCTGCTCGTAGACGCACTCCAAAACCATCGCGACCGCGCGCTGCAGCACCTTGTCCTCAAAGGTCGGAATGCCAATCGGCCGGGTCGCCCCGTCCGTGCCCTTGGGGATGTGCACGCGCTTGACCGGCGGCGCCCGGTAGCTTCCAGACTTGGCGCGTTGGAGCAGCGACGCCAGATTCTCATCCAGATTCGCCGCGTATTCCTGCGCCGTTTGCCTGTCCACTCCGACCGCTCCGTCCTTGCGCGTGCGCCGGTATGCCTCGTGCAGCCACGCCAGATCGATGTGGTGCGCCAGCGACGTGAAAACCCGCTGCGGGTCCTCCTGCGCCAGTTGTGCTATCCGCTGTTGTTTCGTAGAGATGGCCTCCGGGCTTGGTATCCCAGTCATCTTTCCCTCCAGCAGTTGCGTACTCCGACAGCCCCTTGGCTCCGCCGCGTCCCTTCGGTTTGGTTCCACGGTTTCACAGCTACTACGGGCTGTTCCGACTTCTCCACGCGCGTTCCGCCTTGCTCGCCTTACTGGCTCGTCCGGCGGTACCACAGGTCGCCGCGCTCATTCGCTCCCCACGCAGTGCGACGGCTGACTGCGCGGAGCCTGGAACCGTTTGGGGCAGTCCCGTTCCCGATTTCCTGTGGACGCGTGGAGATCTCTCAGGTTCCAGAGAAACCCCTGTGCTGCGTGCCGCTTGCAATGACCCCGGCGATCCGCGCCGACCTCGCCTTCGCGGTCGTCGCTGTGCTGCCTTGCGGGATACCCACCCCGTCGGCGATCGCGATAACTTGATTTCGGGGCTGACCTCGCGGCCCGCATGCTCGCTGTCTACGCTTCGCAGCGCCGGTCGCCCGGACACCACGCAAGACTCGCTCCCGGCGCGCTGGCTAAGCTTTCGCCGGACGGGACTTGCACCCGCTAGGTTTCATTCGCGAATTTCAGTCAGTGCATCGGACACCTCCTTGGTTCGCGTCCGGCTTTGCCTGACGCACGGGCGATCGCAAGCTCCGGAACCCCGCGCGAACTTGACGGAACCCGCTTCCCCTGATCTGCTGCGTCGCCGCGGAGAGGTGATCCGCGGTGATCATCATGGGCGAGCTCGACGGATATCGGCAACTTTATTCACTTTCTGCGCAAGTCGACGACTGGCGCAGCGATCTCGGCAAGCGGCATCTGCTCACCGAGGTCATGTTCATCATGGTCCTGGCGATCCTGGCGGGCGCGCAGAACTGCGAGGACATTCATTACTTCGCCAAGGAAAACGCGGACTGGCTGCGGCAATTCCTGACGCTGAAGCACGGGATTCCTCATCACGACATGTACTTGCGCACGCTCGCTGCCGTGCCGCCAGAGCAGTTCGAGGCGCTCGTGCGCGCGTGGGCCGTGGCGCTGCGGGCTCCGGGCGCGCTGTCGGCGGCGGGAAGTCAGGTCGCGTTCGACGGCCAAACGCTGCGGGGAAGCCTGGATCGGGCGTCGGGCCAGTCGGCCGTGCACATGGTTTCGGCGTATCTGGTCGAGGCCGGATTCACGCTGGGCAGCAAAGCCGTCGATGCGAAAGGCAACGAAATCTTGGCCATTCCGGAGCTGATGCGCACGCTGAACCTGAAGGGTGCGACGGTCACCATCGACGCGATGGGCTGTCAGCGCGAGATTGCGGCGACGGCGCGCGAGGTGGGCGCGCACTACCAGCTGCAAGTGAAGGAGAATCAGCCGACGCTCCTGCAAAACATCAAAGATTCCATGGCGGAAGCAACGCGGCGGCGACGTCCGGGCGAGGGTGTGGGGCCAAAGCTGGACCGGCACAAGGACGTCGACAAAGGGCACGGGCGAATCGAGACGCGGGTCTGCGTTTTGTCGCGTGATCTCAGCGGGATCGAAAAGCGCGAGGACTGGGAGGACCTCTCGGGCATCGCCAGCGTGGCGCGTGAGAGGACAGACGTCATCTCAGGGAAAACGTCACAGGAAATCAGCTATTACATCGTGAGCGACCCGACCGCGACGGCGCGCGACGTGGAGAGACTCGCCCGCGGGCACTGGGCCATCGAAAACGGGCTGCACTGGTCGCTGGACGTGGTGTGGGGCTCGGACGCGCACACGATTCGCGAGCGCAACGCGGCGCAGAACATGGCGAGATTGCGCCGATTTTGCGCGGGTATGGTCAAGGCGAGCGCCGGATGGGGCTGCAGCCAGCGCCAGGTCCGCAATCGGTGCGGCTGGAACCCGTGGAACCTCCTGCGGCTGCTGCGCGGCGACGTATTCGAGAAGGAACGAACCAAGGTCATGCCGGTCAAGATGCGCAAAGCGCGGGAGGCGGCGGCCAGAGTCGCGAAGAAAAAGTAGCGACTGAACAACAAGTCGGCTGCAAGAGCGCCCACCGCAACCAGTCGCGGGCGCTCGTCTTTTGCCGACGCACGCCGTGAAGAAGCGGGCGTGGGTGCAAGTTACCGGCTGGCGACGTCAGGGATTTGCGTCGGGTGAGTTTGCGACAGCCCTAGTGGTCAGTGGTCGGTCCAGCCCACGGGATCTGCATCCGTCAACAACCTGTAATTGCAACGTAATTATTGGCTCTATTCAGCATGATGCCCGCCACGGTCGTCACTTCGTCGTCCCATTCTGGCCAAATTTCGCCTGCGCCGCGTCCAGTCGTCAACAAGACGGCCGAAACGGGGCCGGGTAGATTCGCGTTTCCAGCGTAACCACGCGAACTACTGTGCCATTGCCACGTGCGACGCGAGCAACATCTTGCGCACGCCGAGTCCCTGGTCAGGACATCACGGCGGAGGCACTGCGTGTACCTGTGCTGCTCAACGACCGGCAGTGGCAGACGGCCCTGCGGATGGCCGAGCGGTTGGTCGGGATCTACCCGAAGAATCACTTCTTGGTCGCGTTCTCGGCACTCGAATTGCGCGACCAAACCAAGGCTGTCGAGCACTTCGTCCGCGGCGTCCTGGAGCCACCCGCGGCCGGCGCATTGCTGCTCGGTCTACATCTGCCCAAAGGGATGGTCGAAGAGGCCCGCGACCACAACCACGGGGTCGCACTGCTGCGTGAGACCAAGGAGTACCGCACGTCACGTGGCAAGTCGCTCCAGTTCTTCCGGCAGATTTGGTCGCAGCCCGTGGTTCGCGCCGCAGTCCAGGAGGCCGACGAGGTTCGGCAGAAGTGGCGCTTGGAGAGGAGCTCTGACCGCAAATGGTTTGACGAGACGCACCGGCTCCAGACGATCGAACACGCTCGCGAGGTCGCAGCCAAGTTGAGGGTCGACGAGAACTGGGGGCTCGCATGACCGGCTCCGTGCCGTTGTCGCGCGGGTGGGAATGGCGTGAGCCACTGAAGCTCTGTCATCCGGGCCAGATTCCGCAAAACGTCTAATCTGAATCATCGAGTACGCTGGCGAGCGACCTGACGCGCCCGGGTTGTTCGTTGACAGGAAACCGTTCTGGTCGCGCGGGACCGAGCCCTGAACCGAGTGTCAATGCCGACCGGCTTCGAGCCACGTGTCCACATCGGCCGACCGAATCCGAATGCAGTTCGACACGCGCACGGTCGGCTACAGCTTCTGTTCAATCAGCTTGTACACCGTCGCCCCTCGACACCCTCAGCCGTGCCGCGACCTCCTTGACCGACAGCATCCGCTCTGCAGGCTCAGGCCTGGCTCCGTTTGGGCCCAGCAGCGAACTAGCAGCAAAAAGTCTCCGATTCGCTGCTTCTGGGTGCGAAGGCGTGGAATCGGCGACCCGCACAAGTACTGGATTTTCCAAACGATGTTTGGGTTTGCCGCTGGCTGCCAAGGCCCCGGAATCCCGCTCATAACCCGTGGGTCGCAGGTTCAACTCCGACTCCCGCAACAAAGAATCCCTCGCGCTAAGCGAGGGATTCTTTGTGTCAATGGAGCGCCTGAGGGCGAGCCTTGGGCGACGAAAGATCGTGACCTCCGGGTGCGGATCTGGTCTGCGTTGACCACCTGTTGCCCAAAATGTCGGAGAATGGTCTGCCGGCGCTCCCCGTGTTGGCGTCGGACGCCCCGTCAGCCCACCGGTGTTCAGGATCTTGACAAACCTTGGCCGAGGCTCTAGCTTCCAGCGCATTCGGTTGTTGGTTCACGTTGGCGCTGCGCAGTATGGGATACCGGGGAGGGAAATAATGACGGCACGGTTACTTGGTCCGGTAATGCTGCTTGCAACAACTGCTGCTGTTGGTTGGCTGCTTTGGACGACCACTGGCGCGCCGTGCGTGGACTTAAACCTTGCGCCTTCGACCTACTGCGCGTCTCAGGCGGTAAGGTTCGGCTCTGCGACACTGCTTGCGTTGGCAAGCTTTTTCGCCGCCGGATTCTTGGGATTTCTGTTTGCGGTCCCAACAACTGACGGTCAAAATGCGTCGAATCTCGAACGTTTTTCAGAGTGGTTGACCAAGATTATTATCGGTGCCGGCCTGACGCAACTCTCGTCTGTGCCGACCTATGTCAAGAAAGTGGCGATGACAATGCAGTGGGCTGTGTTTCCAGTGGAGCAAACTGGAGTTGCCATCACCATTTCCGTTATTATTTGCTTTTCGTCAACGGGATTTGTCGCCGGATTCTACTTCTCTCGCACCAATCTCTTTCAGATGCCGGGATTCAGTTTTCGCAAAAGGTCGGGGGACCAGAAGTAGTCGCGTGCCTCTGACCAGTTGCCCTTTCCAGCTTGGAGGAACAATGCCAGACATGATCACAAAGGCTTCAAGTGTAGTACGCCTCTCAACAATGAGTGACGATTTCAATGCAATCGTCCGCGGCCCCGGAGTCGACGCCGCCATTGGTGATGGCGGTCTCGTTCCAACCTCGAATGTGGGCTATTTCACTGTGAGCATTGCCGATCGGCAACTTCGTAATATTACTGCATCGCTAACCGACACGGCCGCGCAACCGCTGTCGATACCACCCAGTGTCACCAAGACGCAGCCGGAACTCGTGGTCATCGCGTACAAGGTGGTTCCATGAGCGCCCTGTCCAGACACAAGATTTTGGGCGCGTTTCTCTGTGTTACACCAGTGACATTAGCAACATCCGGACTGTCCGAAGCGATCGCGTTTGAATGCACTGCGAAGGGAGTGACGGACTCGGTTGACACCACTATGGGCACGATGAACCCAATTGAGGTGGCCGTTGCGGCGGGCACGAATTGGGACGCCGTGCCCCCAAAGTTCACACCGAGTTCGACTGCTCCGAAACCCTCGTGGCCAGATTTCAGAGATGGTGTTTTGGCCCAATTGGAGCAGTGTAAAGAGCTTCCCGCCCAAGGGGCGTTCGACAAGAACAGTCTATCAAGACAGATGAGGGTAACCTTGCGAGATGCTGGGTTCGAGCAGAAAACTCTAGATGCACTCCGCTTGCGGCACCCGACCGAGCCTGCGCTTGCTCCGATCTTGAACCCCGGGTCGTCTGTGCCGGCACCGCAGCCGGTGCAATTTGGCCTGTCACAAGTAGTCACGGCAGGCCAGCCTGGGATGATCCTTCAAGCCGCCGGCGCTTTGGGAGCGAACGACTCAGACGCTTTTCGCCGGCACACCTCAATTGCCGCGTCGTTTCTTATCGTGCAGCCTTCCACACCGACTACCGGCGCGAGTGGGGCGACACAGGTGTCTTCGCCTCAGGTTGGGGCAGTGGATGTTGGACTCCTTCATAGCTCTCGATCGACAATTTACGATTGGACAGACGCTTTGACGGCATCGAAAGTGATTGAAGACAACGAAGACGAACTCTCGAAAGCCGCGTGGAATGTCACCAACCGTTTCTTAATGGACTTTTCGGAAGCAATACAACGCGGCACGCCGAGGCGCGCAGCCACGGAGGAGGCCATCAAGACAACCAGGAGTGCCTACTTTGATGCGAGCAAAGCGGTGTTAGAGACGGCGGTATCGCGCATTTCTCAAAAGCTATCTCAGCCGTCTTTCATCGACTATGCGGTGCGGTTTCGAGCATCGCCAGACGCGACCTTCGTGCCGGAACTGCCAGACTTGTTGTCCTTGCAAGCAACCGTAGCTGGCGAGCTTGGTCAAGACTCAAACATCAATAGTACCTACTGGAGATTCAATTGGGCTGCGAGTGGGGCTTTTTCGAGTTTGCCAACGGAGAAGTTTCAAACGTTCAACGCAAGCCAAGTATCATCCGCTCTCGGCGGGGTGCTAGACGTCGCAGCCGGCGGCGAGGCACTACTTCCACTCGC